>JBEHXA010000495.1:0-5828 GCA_048498935.1 Myxococcota bacterium | reverse complement strand
TGCCGCCGTTCCACCTGTGCTTCGCGTAGGTGGGCTTGCCATCGGGGTAGAGATAGCGGGCGATCCAGACGACGCGGCCATCGGGGTAGGTGCGCCTGTAGGGGGTCTGGCGGGGTGGGCGCCCAGCCGCTCGAGAGCGGCTCACGCGGCGACGCCCCGCTGGTCGCGGAACTGGGCGACGAAGCTGTCGACATCAACGGGATCGAAACGCCGGCAACCGTCGAGCTTGTAGGAGAGCAGGCGTCCTTCGGCGACCCACTTGCGGATCAGGCGATCGGACACCTGCAGATAGGAGGCCAGGGTCTCCGGCGTAAAGAAGGCGCGGCGCTGGGTCTCGGTGGTCAGCTCGGGCATGGCTCGATCACCGACAAGACGTTGGGAACGCCCATTTCGTCCCGCCATCGGTCCGCTCCGAGCCGGGTTCGGCCTCTCGGTGCTGAGGCGTGCCGCGCGTGTTGTGCTCATGTCCCACTCTCCTCTCGCTGGCTTCGACACCCAGCCGACGGGCGCCGGACGGCGATCCCGGAACCCGAGCCGCAGGCGAGGGGCGAAGCAGCCCCGGCGCCAGCCGGGGCTTGCAGGGATCGACGCCGGTGCCAGGCTGGGGTGGCGGAGGCAGCGAGGAGCGGACGGCGTTGAGGGACATCGGCGCTCTCAGACGACAGAGACGCAGCGATTGACCCCGTTCTGAGGCCAAACTCCTATATACAAGAGAAGATTCCAGTTTTCAGTATTGATCCGTGCGCTCTATGACACATAGCCTTGCGCTCCAGTCCACCGCTCGGGAGGGGTCCAGTGCTGAGGAACCGTGTCGCGTCCCTGCTCGCCGTTGTGGCTGTCCTGGCAATCGTCGTCTTGGGCGTCGGCTGTGGCTCAAGCAGCAGGAGCGGCGAGGCGGAAGCCCAGCAGAAGGCGGCACAGCGACAGGCGCACCGCCTCGCGGCGCATCGGCGGGCCGTTCTCGCTCATCAAGCGCAACTGCAAGCACGGCGCGAGGCCGTGCGGCACCGGACGAAGCTCATTGCCGCCCGCGAACTACGAGCACGCGAAGCAGAAGAGCGGCGGCAAGAAACGCAGGAACGACGGGAAGTCGAACGGGCCGAAGAACAGGAAGTTGAAGCAGAAGCCCCGTCCGAAGGATCCGAATGCGACCCGAATTACTCCGGCGCTTGCTTAAACCCCAATGCATCCGACTACGACTGCGCCGGGGGCAGCGGCAACGGGCCCGACTACACCGGCGAAATCACGGTCGTCGGGGTCGATCACTACGGGCTGGATGCCGATGGCGATGGGGTTGGGTGCGAGAGCGAATGAACCTGCGCGGATTGAACTGCATCCTCCGAAAGACCGAGGCCTGAGACCGAGATGGGCGCGCTGATCGGCATTGTGATCCAGCTGACGATGCTGGCGATCGGGTTGATGATCACGCTGGTGGTGTGGACGGTGCGGTTGACGGTGATGCTGGTGGCGGCTTTGGTCGGGGCGATGTCGTCTGGGCGGAGTTAGTTGCCGTGACTGCGTAAAACTGAGGGGCAGATAAAGATGATCACTTCATTCATGAATGCCGAGACCCAGGGCATCGGGCTCCTGATTGAGCAGGAACAAGAGTTTGCGGTGCCCGATCACCAGCGGGACTACGCTTGGAGCGCAGATGAAGTCGCGCAACTACTCACCGACATCGAGCGAGCGATTGAAGATGGCGAAAACGACTATTTCCTAGGCCTGATTGTCCTTGAGGCAAACAAGCCTCTCAATATCCTCGACGGCCAACAGCGGTTGGCCACCACGACGATGATCTATGCGGGGATTAGGGAGTGGCTCCATGCAGCCGGCCTTGAATCCGATGCACACCAGGCCCAGGGGAGGTACATCGGTTTGCAGTCATTCGGTACAACGGAGGACCGGCCGCGCCTGACACTCAATATCAACGATCGCGAGTTCTTTCAAGATTTGGTAGTCGAGCGAGCCGACGACTCGACGATCGAACAATATCGAGATCAGGAGGGTCGGAACTCGTCCCGTCGAAAAGTCGCTGAAGCAGCACTGATTTGTCGAGTACGGGTCTCTGAATACGCAGAGAAGCACGGCAAGGGGACCTCGGCCAGAGCAAAAGCGCTGTACAGACTTGCAGAATATCTCCGCGACAACGTCAAGGTCGTCGCTATGCAGGTCTCGTCCGAGTCCAACGCCTATACCATCTTCGAGTCACTTAACGATCGTGGCCTTGATCTATCGGTCTTGGATCTCGTTAAGAACCACCTTTTCGGCCGGGCTGGGGAAAAGCTCGACGCCGTTAAGTACAACTGGGCACAGATGACGGCGCATCTTGGGGATCGATCCGCAGACGATTTTCTAAAGGTCTTTTGGACCTCCCGCTATGGACGAATTCAACGCGGAAAGCTCTTTCAGGAGTGGCGCAAACGTTTTGACGCGCTCTCGCCGACGAAAGTCTTGAAGCTGACGACCGAGTTGATCACCAGCGCAAACCGCTTCGCTGCGCTGGACAGCTCTGAAGACGATGTATGGAGCAAATATTCACCTGAGCTGCGTACCGCGATCGCCGAACTGAGCCTTCTTGGGAATCGACAAATGCGGCCCATCATTCTTGCGGCGATCGAACACTTCTCGTCAACTCAGTTCGAGAAGCTGGTGCAGCAGCTCGTGGTGGCGACTATCCGGTATCAGAACGTGGGGAAGCTGCGCACTGGCGCACTGGAGACCTCAGCGGCTAAAACAGCAAAAGCAATCGCAGACAAGAAAGCAACGACTGCATCCGCGGCTTGGAAAGAACTGAAATCGATCGTTCCTAACGATGAGGATTTCAAACTTGCATTTGCTCGCTACAGCGAGTCCACTGCGAAAGTTGCCAAGTACGTGCTGAGGGCCTTGGAGCTTGAGGCGCGCGCGCGTGACACCGGCAGCTTTAACGAGCTTGAGCCGAGCGCACAGCTCACCTTGGAGCACGTGCTTCCTCAGAAGCCTGGGGAGAGTTGGAAAGCAGCACTGTCGAAAGACTCAGAATTGATTGACTACGTCGAGCGGCTGGGCAATTTGACCCTCCTCACGAAAGGTTCGAATAAATCTGCCGGCAATCAATCCTACGGCGACAAGTCATCAGCAATTTATGAGAAGTCGTCGCTATTGATCACGTCCGGTATTCCAGCGCACTACGGCGATTGGACTCGCGACAACATTCGCGCGCGACAGGAGTGGCTTGCTTCCCTTGCGCCGAGCATCTGGAGCCTCCCTTAGACCAAGCTGGGCAGTCTGGTTCTAACCGACCGCGCACAAATCGCGCGAAAGCTCGCTCGGGAGTAACGTACTTCTTGAGACCCTCTGTTTGCAGATGCTGCTCGACTTCCTTGAGCAGTGTGCTCTTGCCGCTGCCGTTCTTACCGAGGATCACGTTGATGTCCCCGACATTGTGCAGCGTGTATCCCCCTGCGATGAGATCCATGGCGAGCTTTGTTCGAGGCCTAGGCGGCTTCGGTGGCCGTTCCTGTTTCTCTAACTACATCTGCGATTTCTTGCGCAATCTCCTCAACGGTGTAGGTAGCTGTGCTCAACGCAACCTTGTCGGCCAGGGAAGGGCTGTAATCGAGAACCTCGTCCTTGGTGATCTCATGCCAGACGGGCAAGATGCGCTGGCGGCCGGCCATCTCCAGCGAAACCAAGCCGTCGAGCTCGTACTGGGGCCAGTTCTTGGCGAAGAAGGCGTGGGAGACGACGACCAGGCCGAAGCGGCTGCGGGCCAGGCCAGCGTCGATCTTCCGGCGCAGGCTGTCACCAATCCGCAGCTGGGTCTCGTCGAACCAGACCCGCACCCCACGCCGCTCAAGGGCGGCGACGAGGTCGCGGACGATGCCCTCCTTGTCCTCGGTCGCGTGGGAAATGAAGAGGTCGAACTCCTCGGCGCCGGTGGGCAGCGGCGCCTCGGGGTCGGGCGCGGCGACGTCCTCGATGATCGTGCGCAGGTTCGGCTGGCGCAGCTCGGGCAAGGCGCTGGGCAGGATCCGCATGCTGTGGCGGACGCTGCCGCGCAGGCCCGCCATGTGGATCACCAGGTACCAGTGGCCATTGCGGGGAATCTGCAGGTGGACGGGCGACTGCTTCGCCAGGCCACCGTAGTAGCGATGTTGGCGGTCGGCGCGGAAGCTCGAGTAGTTGGAGCTGTCGAGCAGCAGGACGTTGGCGCCGGCCGAAAGCTGTACCTCGACGACCTCGCCGGCCTTGCGCTGCTTGAGGTCATAGACGGAGTAGTTCATTTCGGCTCCAGGTCAGTGTCCGTTGGGGTGGCGTTTGGGGTCGCCGACCGTCCTTGAGTCGACGAAGGTGCCGTTGCGCCGGCGCAGGTAGGCGACGTCTCCGTCGTTGTTCCAAATTGACGTCGAGCGGCCAGCGAAAAGCAGGAGGTTGCCGTCGGCGTTGCGCATGTTGTCGCCTTTGCCGGTGAAGACGAAGGCCGATTGTCCCGGCGCCAGGGGGAGGTCGCCACCCCCTTTTGCTTCGGGAAAGTGGTAGACGTGGACGTGCTGCTGGGTCGCGGTGTAGTCGGTCAGCTCAAGTCCGTTGACAGCCACCGAACCCGGGCCCGCGTTTGCTATCTCGACGTACTCACCGCGCTCATCCGAGGTTCGATTTGCGACTACGCAGATGTGGGGCTCCAATTTCTCGTCTCCTAGAGGTTGTCGTGCAGCCACTTGTAGCTGCTGAAGCCGATGCCGGCCCAATTGGCGTTGGTGACGTCGATGACGAGCAGCTCGTCGCCGGAGTCGATGTAGGCCTTGAGGTCGTCACGGAGTTCTTTCGGCGACATCGAGGTCTTGATCAGCCAAGTCGAGTCAAGGCGATGCCACCAGCTGGTTCCGACATTCTTGAGACGCTTGATCAGGGCGTCGTAGTCCTGTCCGGGCTTGTTGAGGTCATAGCCGACGAGAAGGGTTGCCATGGCAGACCTCAGTGACCGAGTAGACGGTTGGAAACTGGTTTCGGATGAGTCGTAGAGACCGAAACGATCGTTCTGCAGACGTTGGCAAACGCAGCTCTCTCATCCTGGAGCTGCTTGAACCAATCGTCCTCGCGCTCGGCGTAGGTCGAGAGACGATTGAAGATGGGCTCCAGGGCCTCCAGCGCAGCAGGCGGCGCGATGAGCATCAGCTTGTTGGTCGCTTTTTGCATGCGCTCGATGGCGGCATAGAGGTCGCGGCCAAACAAGGCGCGCGCCAGGCGGCCGACGAGGAAATCGACGCTGGGCACCCGGCGTTCGACCCATTGCCAGTAGGCGACGGCGCGCTGCCTGGTTGGTGGCAGCTGCTGGAGCTCGAGAATGAGCGCATCGAGTGCGAAGCCGAACTCAGCGAGCGCCTGGGCCAGTTGGCGATCGGCTTGTGCTTCGAGCTGGCGAGCCTGTCGACGAGCGTGAAGCAGCCCAGTGCCGATCACCGTGAGCAGCGCGGAGAGAAGCGCCGCCAGTAGAGCGTCCACGGCGATCAGCCCTTCGAGCGGCGGGGATCGCGGCTGCGGGGATAGGTGTTGCGCTCGCCGATCCTGCCGTCGCGGTTGTGGATCAGCTGCTCGACGCCGCGCTCCCGGGCCATGTCGCGGCCGATTTGCTGGGCCTCTTTCTTGGTCGGAGCGGTATTCGAGACTCGCTCACCACCCTCCACCCTGTTGGCCCAGTCGTCGCCGTGAGGGACCGTGTGGATGTCGCCTTTGGCCATGAGTCTGCCCTAGCCTCGATCCACCAGTAGCGACCTGAGAGAACCCTCCGGGAGCGTCCTCCTGGGCCTTGAGAATGCGGTTTGCCGACCCATTCACAACGACTCAGG
>JBEHXA010000494.1:0-5830 GCA_048498935.1 Myxococcota bacterium | reverse complement strand
CAACGAGAACAAAGGGGGACGCCTGGCGTCACGGCTCGCGGCGTCGGGAGCGATCTCGGACGTGGCCGCTCTCAAGGCGCTGAGCGAACAGCACGGCATCCCAGGCATCGACTTGAGTCAGATCTGCCTGCGCCTCGATCACCTCGAGCTCTTGCCGCGAGCCATCGCGGAGAAGCACCTGATCTTGCCCGTGCTGGTGCGCGACGATCGCTTGTTCATCGCGATGGCGAACCCGCGCGAGAAGAAGGTGATCGACGAGCTCGAGTTCGTCACCGGCAAGAAAGTGTATCCGTACGTCGCGCTCGAAGGCCCTCTGTCGGCGGTGATCGAAGAGGCGTACGACAAGAAGACGCGCGGCGAAGAGTTCTACGTCGGTCCGCATTGCCCTGAAGAGGTGCAGCGCAAGGCGGGCGTGGACGCGACCGAGAGCACGCGGCTCGCCAATGAGTTCACGCAAGCCGAGCCGCGCCCGCTCGAGACGCCGGGCATCGTCGTGGACGACGAAGTGCAGGCGCTATCGCGCGAGGAAGACGTTGAAGAGAGCGACTTCGGTGAAACTTCGCCGGAGCTCAGCGTGGTCACCGACATGCCGGAGCACGGCTCGAGCCCCGCTGCGGCAGAGCCGACCGGCAAGACCATCCTGGTGGTCGACGACGAGGGGGAAATTCGAAAGCTTTTGGTCCGGTTGCTCACGCGCAACGGCCATCACGTGATCGAGGCTGATCGCGGACTAGTTGCGCTGCGCCTGGTCAAGGAGCGCCACCCGGATCTGATCGTGCTCGACGCCATGCTGCCGGAGGTGCACGGCTTCGAGATCGCTCGGCGCATCAAGGGGAGCCAGCGTTACGGCCAGATCCCGATCATCATGGTGAGCGCCGTTTATCGCGGCTGGCGCTACGCCGAAGATCTGAAGACGAGCTTGTGCGTCGATCAGTTCATCGAAAAGCCGTTCCGCATCGCCGAGGTCGTGGCAGCCGTCGAGGCGTGCCTGCGCCGTGAGCCGCCCGCTGAGGCTCCCGACGTGTCGGGCGAAGCGGAGTCCGCCCTCAACGCGGGGGTGGAGGCCTACAAGGCCGGTCGCCTGGACGAGGCCATCGAGCATCTCAAGCGTGGCATTGCTATCGACCCGTTGGCCTACCGGCTGCATTTCCACCTCGGCTTGCTCTACGGCAAGAAAGGCCGCCTTTACGATGCGGTGAGCGAGCTGGAAACCGCCGTCGAAGTCAACGGCCGACACTTTCCTGCCGTCAAAAACCTGGCGATCCTTTACCAGAAGGCCGGATTTCGCAACAAAGCCGTCGAAATGTGGGAGCGGGCGCTCTCGCTCGCTCCGGACGAGGAGACAAAGCAGTCGATCCGCGAGCACCTTCTGAACCTTTTGTGACTGCGCTTACAGCGTGCTTTTTTGAGCGCGGGATCGGGAGGGCGGGCTAAGCTCTCCCCGCTCTCGAGTTGTTGACGTCAGGGGCGATAAACCCCGCTCTGGTACCGTCTGAATTCCTTCGCTTCTTCGAACACCTAAGCAACGCGTGCGACGGCGCTCCGCTGAATGAAGTTTCTCTGCCCCAGCTGTAAAGCGAAGTACCAGATCGCCGACGAAAAGGTAGCGGGGCGGTCCGTGCGCATGAAGTGTCGCAAGTGCGGCTTCATGATCCAGGTGTCGAGCGCCATGGGTATGGCATCGAGCATGCCGCCGCCGGACGCGATCGCCGACGCCGAAGCCGAGAGTAGCGCGCCGCCCCCGCCGCCCGTCGCCGAAGTTGCGGCCCCTGCGCCACCAGCTCCAGCTCCGGCTCCTGCGGCCCCTCCGGCAACTGTTTCGCGCGCCCCCCTTCAGCCGAGGAGCTCGGCGCTTGGTAAGGCGCCCCCAGCAAAGGGGCCGCTCGTCCCTGCGCCTCGTCCGCCACCTGGCAAGGCCGTGGGTGCCGTTCCCAAGCCGGGTACACCGCCGCCTCGGGCGAGCGCGCCCAAGCCGGCAGGTGGGCTGCCTTCTGCGGCCACGAGCCGCGCCCCCGTTCCGACTGCGGCGGCTGCTCCGGTAGCGCCTACGACTCCCGAGCCCGCGGGCGCCTCCACTGGGTCGCCCCGCGCGCCCGCAGCTGCGGCTGTTGCACCTGCACCTGCCAAGCTGGCGCCGCGTTCGTCGCCGCAAGCTGCAGAAGCTCCGGTCGTCGCCGCGCCCACGCCGGCGCGTGACTTCGAGGAAGAAAAAGTGACGCGCATGGCCGACGCGGGCGCGCTCGCGGGCGCATTCACACAGGCGTTCGGTGGCGGCGACGTACCGACTGAAGTCGAAGCGCCGCACAGCATGCCGGGCGACGAATGGTTCGTCGGCATCAACGGCGTTCCGGTCGGACCGATCCGGTTGAGTGAGCTCCGCTCCAAGGCAGCGTCTGGCGCTGTCGGCAAAGAGTCGCTCGTCTGGCGCGACGGCTTCGAGGATTGGCGACCGCTCCGCACCTATCCCGAGCTCGTGGCGATCGTGGAGGAAGGCCTGTCGAGCGCGCGCGCGTCGCTCACTCCCTTCACGCCGCCCGCCGCCGAGGCGCGTGAAGTTCAAGCGAAGCTCGCAGCTGCGGCCGCGGTGGATCCGTTTGCGATCGCACCATCGCCCAGCGCGGTCACGGGCTCGGCGGTCGTTACCGAAGACCTTTCGGGGATGCTCCCGCCCCGCCAAGGGACGTCGCCGCTCGTGTGGGTCGCGATGGTGATTGCGATCGGTCTGGGCGTGACGCTCGGCTTCGTGCTGTTCGGCGGCAAGCCGACCGAGCGCATCGTCGAAGTCGAAAAGACCAAGATCGTGGAAGTGCCTGCGAAGGGCACCGAACAGGTCGCACAAGGCACGCAGGGCGCGGCTGAAGTCGCTCCCGCCGCCGGGGATCCGCAAGCGCCGAAGAAGCCAACGACCGGCGGCAAGGTCGCGTCGTCCGCACCGGTCGAAGACACCAAGAAGCCGAACACGGGCTTGAGTGGTCTCTCGGGCCTCAGCAACGTGGGCCCCTCGGGCGGCCCCGCTACCGGCGGGCCCTCGGGCGCGACCGGCGGCGGCGCGCAGCTCGACGGCGGCCAGATTCAGTCCACCGTCGCCCGCTACACCGGTAGCGTGAAGCGCCGCTGCTGGCAGCCCGCGCTCGACGCGCGCGCGAAGGACGCGCCCATGACCGCCAAGGTCACAGTCACCATCACGGTCGGCGGCAGCGGCAGCGTCCAAAACGCGACCACCAGCGGCGACCCCCGCGGCTACTCGGGCCTCGCGTCGTGCATCGCGAGCAGCGTCCGCTCCTGGCAGTTCCCCGCATCCGGCGGAACCACCATCGCCAACGTGCCCTTCGTGTTCGCAGGGCAATAAGCCGAACAGGGCGGTTGGGGATCGAAGTTCTCTCGCCCAGCGGTACCCGGGGCCCTACGGCAGCTTCTGCAATCGAGCCGCGCCTCGGCAGCCCCAACAAAAAATGCTCCCGATGACTTTCATCACCGGGAGCAGTCCGAGAGCTTCGTAAGCCGGGTTCTGTGCGCTGCCTTCGTTGCCTCCGGCTGCGTGGCGGTCATTCCTCTGGGACGAGCGTTACCGCTCGCCTCGTGCGGCCTACCCAGGGACTCGGGCGGGCAGCCCTCGAACGTCCCTCTACATGGCCTTGCTCCGGATGGGGTTTGCCGTGCCGAAGCCGTTACCGACTTCGCGGTGGGCTCTTACTCCACCGTTTCACCCTGACCCGTGGCGGCGTTAGCCGGCGCGGGCGGTTTGCTTTTCTGTGGCACTTTCCTCGAGGTTTCCCTCACCGGGCGTTACCCGGCATCCTGCCCTACGGAGCCCGGACTTTCCTCTCGAGCAAGCTCGAGCGATCGCCTGAGGCTCTCGGACGGCGGGACCATAGCCCCCCATGCGAGCCAGGTCCAGCGCTGCCGCCGCGGCGCGAGCTTGGGTTTGGGCCTCGTCGCGACGCTCTGTCAGGCGGCGTGTTGATCGAGGGAGACGCCGGCGGCTTCGGAGATTTGCGCGATGCGGCCCTTCAGCTTGCGACGAGCGCGCGCTTCGAGTTGGCGGGCACGTTCGCGCGACACGCCGAGGCGCCGCCCGATTTCCGCGAGCGACAGCTCGTCCTCACGATCTGCCATCAAGCGCTTTTCGACGATGTAGCGCTCGCGCTTGTCGAGGTGCTTGAGCGAGTCACGCACCATCGCCTGCACGTTGAGGCGCAGCTCGCCGTCGGCAACCTGCTGCTCCTGATCGTTACCGGGAGCGACCAACGTGTCGAGCACGGTGGTGGCCGAGTCGTCCCAAACTTGCGCGTCGAGCGACAGGTCGCGCGCTTCGAGGCGGCGCACCATGGCCGTCACCTTCTCGGTCGGCATGTTCATCGATTGAGCCAGAAGCTCGTCTGCTTCCGGACCCTCACCGACCAGGTTGGTGATGCGCACGCGCTCCCGGCGCAGCTTGAAGAAGGTCTTCGAGCGGAGGGCGCCTGAGCCGACCCCCACCAAGCTCCAGGAACGAATGATGTAGTTGAGGATGTACGCGCGGATCCAGTACGCCGCGTAGGTGACGAATCGCGTGCCTCGTTCCGGCTCGAACTTGCCGAGCGCGTGAACGATGCCGAAATTGCCCTCTGCGACGAGGTCAGCGACGGGAAGACCGTAGCGGCGGTACTTGAGCGCGATGGCGACGACATGACGAAGGTGTGCGCGCACCAAGGCGTCACGCGCTGCTTCGTCGCCGGTCTCGCGGAACTTCACCACCAGCGCATGCTCTTCTTCGCGCGTGTGCTGGGGATAATGTTGGACCGTCCGCACGTATGTCTGAAACGACGTATCTGTCTGGCTTGTCATGAGACCACTTGCCTCGCACCTCCGACTACGAGGGTAGGTGGCTCGAAGTTCCGCGAAGTTACGTTAAGCGGGAACTTCGTACGACGGCGCAGCCAGGCAGGACGCCAGAGCAGACACGTTCGTCACACCGGGGACCAGATACAGCCAATGTGTACTGGTCAGCGGACCGGCGTCAGACCTTGAACGACGAACCGCAGCCGCAGGAGCCCGTGACGTTGGGGTTGCCGAACTTGAAGCCGGCTCCGTGGGCGCCCTCGACGTAGTCGATCTCCGTGCCGTCCAGGTACTGGTAGCTCAGCGGGTCGACGTAGAGCTGCACGCCGTGGGACTCGTAGCGCTCGTCCATGTCGGTCGGCTTGTCCTCGAAATACAGGTCGTATTGGAAGCCCGCGCAGCCGCCGCCGATGACGCGAAGGCGGAGGCCCTGGCCATCGAGACCTTCAGACTGAGAGATTTCACGGACTTTGTCGGCGGCGAGGGGGGTGATTGAGATCATCGAACGGGCGAGCTCCAACAGGCGGGAAGATTTTCCCTGGTGGGGATAGTATAGGCACGACAAGCACGTGAAACCAGCCCACATCTGTCACCGACGGGGGCTAGGCCCCCACGCCCGTTGCTCGCGTCTCCCGGGGTCCGCTTTGGCGGGGGTCGCTTTCTCGTTGTGCAGCGTGAGCGGCACGGCATGGGGACAGGCGGCTCAGCCCGCCGAGCCCCCGCCCGTCGCCGCGCCAGCGCCGCCTCCCACGCCCGCGCCGCCGGCCGAGGCTGCGCCGCCGCCCGCCGCCGCCGAGCTGCCGCCGCCTCCGCCGCCGAAGGGCACCGTGCCTCCTCCTCAAGGCAAGATGGTGATCTCGGCGCCGCCTCCGCCCCCGCCGCGGGAGCGCCGGGGCTACCACGTGCACGATGGCTTCTATCTACGCATCGGCGGTGGTCTCGGGTTGGGACTCGGCTCGGTGAAAACCTTACACCTTCTGAAAAGGAGTCCCAAATAATACGTCCGGTA
>JBEHXA010000493.1:0-5840 GCA_048498935.1 Myxococcota bacterium | reverse complement strand
CAAGCCTGCGCGCCCCGCTGCCGCAGCGGCGCCCGAGCCTTCGCCGATCGCGCCTCCGCCCCCCGCGCCGGCTCCCGCCCCCGCCGCGCCGACTCGGCGCCCCGGTCTGCAAATCGACCTGAAGTGAGCGTCGGCGCTAGCTAGGGCTTAGGAAACGGGCGGCGCGTTGCGGAAGCCCTAGCTAGCCCTCTGTCGACAGCCAGAACGGCTTGGTTGGCAGCAGGGTTGCGTGCCCTGACGGTCTTTGGGCGTTCGACAGGGGCTAGCTAGCCCTCGAAATGCCGAATCGGCGTTGAGAGAGCCCAAGCTAGCCTTCGGGTGACGAGCACACAGGGTTTGAAGCCCTAGCTAGCCTTCGGGTGACGAGCACACAGGGTTTGAAGCCCTAGCTAGCCTTTGAGTGACGAGCACACAGGGTTTTGGACCCCTAGCTAGGGTTCTCAAAATGGGCGCAGCGCCCCAGGTCCGCCGTTAGGCTTCATACCGCGCACGCTGACGCGAGAGAGCGCGCAGGAAGGATTTACGCGCGCGGTGGAGGCGCGAGTAGACGGTGCCGACCGGCACGTCGAGCTGCGCGCCGATTTGGTCGCAGCTCAAGCCTTCGAGCTCGAACATCGTGAACACGACGCGCTGCTCGAGGTTGAGGCGACCCAGTATGTCGTGCAGCCGGTGCGCGGCTTGCAGCTTCTCCACCTCACGCTCCGGCGTCGCGGTTGGAGCGGCGCACGGCACGAGCGCGGCGTCGGGCACGAGCTGCTCGCGCCGAAAGTGCGCGCGCCTGCGATAGCCGGCGGTCACGCGAAAGCACACTTCGAACAGCCAAGTCGTGATCGCGCAATGGCCAGCGTACGAATCGAGCCGGCGATGCACCACCAGGAACACCTCCTGGTACACGTCCTCGAGGTGCGGCGAGCGCACGCCCAAGCGGTAGAGCGTTTTGTAAACGAACTCGCCGTGCCGCGCGTGCACCTCCGCGACAGTCAAACGGGGGCGCGCGAGCTGAGCGGCCGGCGCGTGGGGAGCGGCGAGGTGGGCGTTGATGAGCTCCGTCATGAGGGCACCACTTCCAGCTGACGAACCAGACCTTAACCCGCAAAATCGGCTTAGTCAAGCGGTTGACTAACGTTACCTGGCTGCCGCGCTGGGCCGGCGAATGTATTAAGCAAAGCCGTTGGAACAGAAGCCGCGCGTCACCATCTCTGACCTCGCCGTCCTGCTGGGCATGGACAAGTCGAGCGTCTCGCTGGCCCTGCGCAATAGCCCCAAGGTGTCGGAGGCCACACGCGCGCGCGTGCGCAAAGCAGCGGCAGAGCACAACTACGTGCCCAACTGGGCAGCGAAGCGGCTGACGGGGTCGAGCGGCCACGCCGTGGGACTGGTGATGCCCAGCGCCTTCGGTTGCCTCACCGATCCACCCGTGGTGCGCACGGCGCAGGCGCTTGCCAGGCTGGCGGCAAATCGACAACTAACCTTGAATTTGATGGCGCACGAGCAGCTCGCGCAGGCGAGCGGCGAAACGAGCCAACCCCTGCACGCCGACGGTCTCCTGGTTTGGGGGGACGTGCCGGCGCCGGCGGCGGTGCGTTTCTCGAGCGCGTACGGCAGGCCCTCGATCGTGCTCGATCCGCATCACCCGAGCTACGCCAACTACAAAGGTAACGCGATCGGCATCGACAATCGGGGCGGCGCCAGCGCTGTGGTGAAGCACCTGCACGAGCGCGGCGCGAAGAGCGTGACGTTCGTCCAAGTCGAGGACGAGCACTTGTCACACGTGGAGCGCTGGAAGGGGGCCCAGCAAACCTGGCAGGAGCTCGCTCCCGCCGACACCCTCACCAAAGTGAGGCTGCCGGAGCTCACCGACGACCAGCTGCGTGCGCTCGCTGGTCGAGACTCTTGCGCGATCTTTTGCTCGAACGACCACGGCGCGATGCAAATCTGGCATCGCGCGCGTCGCCTCGGGCTTTCGCTCCCGGGCGATTTCAAGCTCGCCGGCTTCGACGGCGACGAGTACGGCGAGCTCGTCGGGCTCACCACGGCGGTGTTCGACTCCGAGGCGCTGGCCGACACCGCGTTCAATCGCCTGATCGGGCTGCTCTCCAATCAGATCTCGAGCGTGAGCGAGACCATCCCGGTCACGCTGCGCAGCGGCACGACCAGCTAGGCGGCGGGCACGTCCCTAACGTAGCGGACGTGGCGCAGGCTACCGCCCGGGACTGTCTCGTCCTTGGTGTGACCGTCGACACGAAAGCCGTTGGTTTCGTAGAAGGTCCGCGCCACCTGGTTGGTGTCGAGCACCCAAAGCGTGAGGCGCACGTAGCCTTGCTCACGAGCGATGCGCTGCGCCTCGAGTAGCAGCCCCTTGCCATACCCTTTGCGCCAAGCGAGCGGATCCACGTAAAGCGCCGCTATTTCTCCGGTGTGCGGCTCGGGATTGGGATCGCGCGACGGCGCTAGCGCGCAAAAGCCCCAGACGCGGGGGCCCGTCACGGCCACCAACAAGAAATACGACGCATTGCCCAAGCTGCTCGCCCAATCCTGCGCGCGGCGCTGCGGATCTTGCTGGGCCAAGTACGAATCCGGCATGAGCCCGCGGTAGGCTTGCTGCCAGGCCTCGACCTGCAGCTCCGCGATCTGTTGCACGTCCGCCTGCGTCGCGAATCTGACTTCTGGCTTCACGGGCGGCAGTATGCCTCGGAGCCTAGGGTCGCATCCAGGCGCTACCGACCTGAATGTAGAAGGCCGTCGCGTCGGGGCTGAAGGCGACGTCGACGCCCATGTGGATGCCGTACTTGCGCGCCAGCTCGTAACGAAAGCCGCCGCCACCTGCGCCCACGCCCTGGGAGTTATCGAGCTTCTCGAAATCGTTCCAGGCATTCCCGGCGCCACCGAAGGCGACCAAGCTGAGGCGCTTGTAAAACTGCCAGCGCAGCTCGGCTTCGAGCGCGATCACCTCTTCACCCTGGTAACGCATGATCGGGACGCCGCGCAGGCCGATGTACGGTAAGAGGTAGAACGGCGCGTCACCAAAAGCAGCGTCAGCCTCGGCGCGGAGCCCGAAGTAGAAGTCGTGCGGCAGGGGCAAGTACTGAAGCACCGTCAGGCCGACGCGCTCGAAGTTGTTGTCGCCGCCCAGCCACTTGCCGCCCACGTTGACGGAGCCCTCGACGTAGGTGCCGCGCGTCGGCGTGAAAATGGTATCGCGATTGTCGAACACGACCGAGGGCAGCAGCGCCGCCGTGTTCGAGGTCGATTCCTTATCGGGGAAACCCGGAAGCTCGTCGGGCGCGTCGACCGTGACCTTGGTGTGCGCGAACGCGTAGCCGATGCCGACCCATACGTGGGAGTCGCCCAAGCGATACTTACCGACCGCCGCGCCAGCCGTCGGTTCGAGCGTGTAGCGAATCGGATGATCTTCGAGCTCGCTGTCACGACCGATGCCGTGAAAGTCCAGGTTCACCGAGGCGTGCACGAAGCCCGCGAGCGTCTGCACCTTGTCGTCCGCCCAATAACGGCTATCCGCGGCGAAGGCTCCCCACGAACCGTTGGCAGTACCCATGCCACCGACGAAGGTGATGTTCGGGCGACCGAGGCCCTTGGCCGCGTTCCCCAGGGACTGGCTCAAGAAGGCGACGCCGCCCGCAGCACCGTAACCAACGGCAGGCTCGGTGATCGGCATCGCGATCGGCAAAAACCCGTATTTGTCGTCGAGAAACGAGCTCATGTCGGGCCAGCCGTCGTCCTTGGCGCCCGGCGCAGCTGCGGCCGGCGTGGCCTTGCCGTCGTCGGCTGGTGCGGCGTCGGTCTGCGCGAAGGCTGCGCCCTCGTGGAAAGCCACCGCGACGCCGAGTGCACGTGCCCAAGTAGCGGGAGTCGTCACCCAAACTGCCTATAGCCGTCCCCGCCCATAAAAGCCGCGAAAATCGAGCCCACTTGACGGAGAGCCGCTCGGGCGTAACGATGGCCGGGCATGTCGCGCTCGTCCCTCGCCCTTCTCGCAGTTCCGGCTCGGCCGGCGCGCGCGCAGGCGATCGCGATTATTTCGGCGTCCGTGCCCGGCCTGATTATTGGCTGGGGTGCGGCGGCAAGCTGACGGCAATCGTTCCGCAGCATTGACCCCCGCACCTCCCAGGTCCGGGGGATTTTTGCTTTGTATCGCTCACTTTCGTAGCTCTCTTCACCAACCGTTCACCACCGACCCTCCCATGGAAAACCACGGCTCCTCCCCCGGCGACGCTCGACCCACTGTCGAGGTCTACGACACCACGCTCCGCGACGGCTCGCAGCGTGAGGGCATTTCGTACACGCTGGAGGATAAGCTGCGCATTGCGGATCGGCTCGACAGCTGGGGAGTTTCGTACATCGAAGGCGGCTGGCCAGGCTCGAACCCCAAGGACATGGAGTTTTTCGAGCGCGGGCGCGCCCGGCAATGGAAGCACGCCAAGCTGTCGGCATTCGGAATGACCCGGCGCGCGAACATCAGCGCGGACGAGGACAAGAACCTGCAAGCACTGCTCGCCGCTGGCACGCCTGCATGCACGGTGGTCGGCAAAACGTCAGTGCTGCACGTCACCGAGGTGGTGCGCACCACACTCGACGAGAACCTGAAGATGATCGAAGAGTCCGTGGCCTTCTTGCGCGCCGCAGGCCGTGAGGTGATCTACGACGCCGAGCACTTCTTCGACGGTTACAAGCTCGACGCGGCGTACGCGCTCGAAACGCTGCGCGCGGCCAAGCGCGGCGGCGCTCGCGTTCTGGTGTTGTGCGAGACCAACGGAGGCGGCCTACCCTGGGACGTGCAGCGCATGGTGAGCGAGGTGCAGGCCGAGCTCGACCACGCGCTCGGCATCCACGCTCACGACGACACCGGCTGCGGAGTGGCCAACAGCCTGGCCGCAGTCTTGGGCGGCGCCCGGCACGTGCAGGGCACCATCAACGGCTTCGGTGAGCGCTGCGGCAACGCGAATCTCTCGGTGATCGTGCCCAACTTGGAGCTGAAGCTGGGTTTCCGAGCTTTGCCGCCGGGCAAGCTCCCCGAGGTGACCGAGCTGTCGCGCTTCGTGGCCGACGTGGCCAACGTGACGCCCGACGCGCACATGGCGTACGTCGGCCGCAGCGCGTTCGCGCACAAGGGCGGCATCCACGTGGCGGCCATGCGCCGGCACGTCGATTCGTACCAGCACGTCTCGCCCGAGCACGTGGGCAACGTGATGCGCGTGGTGGTGAGTGAGCTGTCCGGGCGTGGCGCGGTGCTGTCGAAGGCCGAGGAGCTCGGGCTCACCATCGGCGAGGGCGCCGAGGTGCAAACGCTGAACGAGATCAAAGAAGCCGAGGCGCGCGGGTTGTCGTTCGAGAGCGCGGAGGCTTCGGTAGCGTTGCTGCTGCTGCGAAAGGCGCCGGGCTACGTGCCGCTGTTCGAGGTGCTCGATTACGAGGCGCAGGTCGGGCAGCGCCAGGGCACCCAAACCTACGCCGAGGGCATCGTGAAGGTGCGTGTCGGCTCGCAGGTGTTGCACACCGTGGCCGACGGCAACGGCCCGGTGAGCGCGCTCGACTCGGCGCTCCGCAAAGCGCTCGCACCGATGTACCCGGCCGTCGAGCAGATGCGACTGGCCGACTACAAAGTCCGTATCCTGGACGGTACCGACGGCACCTCCGCCATCACGCGCGTGCTGATCGACAGCCGCGACGAGCACGGGTCCTGGAGCACGGTCGGCGCGTCGCCGAACATCATCGAGGCCTCGCTGATGGCCCTGGTCGACTCCATCGAATACGGCCTGGTCAAGAGCGGGGTGGCGCTTGCCACCGCTCCCAGCAGCCGATCAGCCGTGGATCGGCCCGCC
>JBEHXA010000492.1:0-5899 GCA_048498935.1 Myxococcota bacterium | reverse complement strand
GATCTCGGTAAGCGGGATGGTGCAGACGAAGGTCGATTCGAGCGGGACGCCGCTTCGATCGACGGGCAACGTCTTCAGCTCGATCGCGAGCTCCGGAAAGTCTGGTAGCGCCCGCGACCCCGCGGTGGCGCCGAGCGCTCGCTCGACCAAATTGCCGACGAAGCCTTTGGCGCGCCGCAGGTCGAGAGGCACGTCGACGCCAAAGGTGGCGGCCAGCTCGGACAAGGTCAGGCCCGCCAGATCTTGGGCGCGGCCGAGCAGCTCCTGCTCCGTTCGCGGCGGGGAAACCGTCACGCGCCCGCCCGGTACCGCGCGACCAGCAACGCCACGTCGTCGTCCTGCATGGCCATGAACTCAGTTACGGCCGCTCGGAGCCGATCGCGAATCGTGGCTACTGGATCCGTTGCCGAGCGCAACAGCGCGCTCGTGAGGCGATCGATACCGAACTGCTCGCCCGCGCGATTGGCTGCTTCGATGACGCCATCGGTGTAGAGCACGAGCACATCGCCGTCGCGCAGCTGGCAGCGTGAGTCTTGCGTGGCGTCGCTGATGTCGAGCGTAGCGGCAACCCAGGTACCCAGCGTCGGCACGAGCTCGACTCGCCCGGTATCGGCGCGCAAAACCAGCATGTCTTCGTGCGCGCCCGCAAACACGAGCTCACCATTGGCGTCGTAGCGGAGCAAACTGAGCGTCGCGTGCTCGTCCTGACACAGGCGGCGGCGCACGTTTTCGTAAAGCACTTCGTTCACGACGCGCAGCACTTCGCTCGGCGACGCTGCTGGCGTGCTGCGCACCAAAGCGGCTACCACGCTTTGCAGCATCATCATCACGAGGCCCGAACGCAAGCCGTGGCCAGCCACGTCGCCAATGCCGATCCAGCAGCCTCGCTCGGTGGGTACGACGTCGTAGTAGTCGCCACCCACCTCGGTCGCGGGCAGCATGGTGGCGGCGATCTCGAGCCCGCGCACCGACAAATCTCGCGGTAAAATCGAGGTCTGGATGCGCGTGGCAATCGACAACTCTTGCGCCAACCGGCGCTGCTCGGCCTTGTCGCGCTCGGCAGCCTCGTGCTGCACGCGCCGCATCAGCTCCGCACCGTGGAGCGCAGCACTGACTAGCTCGCGGAGCAGCTCGTAAACGACTCGGCGCCGCGGTCCCAGCTCGAACAGCGCGAAGCCGAGCTGCGTGTTCTCGAAGAACAGCGGCTCGACCACCATGGCGCGGCGCCGGACGCCGAGCAACTCCGAAGGTCCGAGCGCCAAGGTCTCGAAGACCTGTCCGCCTGCCGGTAGCTCCAGCAACCTGCCGCGATCGTACGCGACGATCAACCGCGAGCTCTGCGGCGGGTCCCCCCAACCCTCGTAGAGCGCGAGAAAGCAGCTACGGATACCCAGCGCAGGCAACCGATCGGCCAGGGAGCGCGGCAAGCTCTCGACGTCGAACGACGTGATGAGCGACTCGCTCGTATCGGTCAGAATACTGGCAGAACGCTCCGCTTCCGCACGCATCCCGCGCTGCTCGCGATCGATAGCGTCTGCGATGAGGACGCGCAGCCGCTGCCACACGTCTTCCAAGCGCATCCAGCGCTGCGCATCCGAGCGCACGTGGGGCAACAGCCGACGCCGCAGCTCCGAGAGCGTCTGCTGCCAGGCGTTCACGTCGCCGCGCGCTTCGATCGTGCTCGAAAGCACGGCATCGAACCGCTCGATCAGCCGCCGGTCGGAAACGTAATCGAGCGATTCCCCGAGCGCGTCGAGCAACGACAGCTCGAACCCGGGTTCGACAGTCGTGCGCGCGCGCCGAGCAGACGCCACCAACTCACCGCCCAGCGCACCGCGCAATTGCTCGAAAGCCTCGCGAAACGGCAGCCGCGACGCGCTCAGCGACGGCGGGGCATCCGAAGGCGCGCCGTCGGACAAGCAACCGCACGAGCGGCGTCGCACCAGGCGTGAGCCGAGCACGCGCCGTTCGGGGTTGGGCACATCGCCGCTGAGCTGCGCTTCGAGCACGTCCAGAGCGTGCGCAGCCAGCTCGAAATAGGGCTGACGCACCGTGGTCAGGGTCGGCGTCGCGCTGCGCGCTTCCTCGGCGTCGTCGAAGCCGACCACCGCGACCGTCTGCGGCACGGCGATCTGTCGTTCGCGCAGCACCTCGAGCGCGCCGAGCGTCGACTGATCGTTCGCACCGACCAATCCGTCGAAGTCGGCACCGCGCTCGAGCAGCTCGCGCAGCGCGCGCCGGCCGCCATCGAGCGCGAAATCGCCGAACGCGACCAGCGCCGGGTCGTAGGTGAGCCCGAAATCGCGCAGCGCTTCGCGGTAGGCCTGAAAGCGCGTCTGCGCTTCCTGATTCTCCACGGGACCTCGCAGAAACGCGATGCGCCTGCGACCGTGCCCGCTGATCAGGTGCACCACGGCTTCGCGCATACCGGCCGCGTTGTCAGCGGCTACCACGGCGATCCCGGGCACCACGTGTCCGAGCGTGACGGTCGGCACCCCCGGGTAGCGCGCCAAAAACGACTCGACCACCTCTGTGGAGGCGCTCAGGCTGAGCACCACCATCGCATCGAGTGCCCGCGGCGACACCAGCATGTAGCAGCGATTGCGCGCCTTTTCGTGACCGGCCAGCGAATGCAAAGCTCCGCCGGCAAAACAAAAAAGGTCGACGTCCCGCTCGTTCGCTTCGTGCTCGAAGGCGGTAACGAGCAGGCTTGCGTACTCGTTGTAGAGCGCGTCGAGCAGCACCCCGTAGCGGCGCCGCGCGGGACGTGGCGCGTTCAGTGCGTGCTCGGCGGACGTCACTTCCGCCGAGCATACACGGAAGGTGCGGACGGAGGACTACTTGTCCCGGTAGGTAACCTGTCCGACGAAGTCGCCCTTGCCGAGATCTACGCCATTGTGGCGCAAAATCGCGTAGGTCATGCTGGCGTGAAAATAGACGTTCGGCAGCTGGCGCTCGACCAGGTAATCGGCCCCTGCCATGGCTTTGCCCTCGGGAAAGAAGGGCAGAGAAATCAACCGCTCGGCGGTGCCGTCGAAGTCTTCGGGCTTGAAGGTGTCGAGGTACCCGATGACGGAGTGCAGGCGCTTGCGCAGCTCCTCGAAGGTTTGCTCGGTGTCCGGATGCTTGGGCGCTTCCTTCCCGGTGAGGCGCGCCACGGTGAGCTTACACTGGTCCGCGACCGACTGAATCTGCCGCACGAGCGCGAATTGGTCGGGGGCGAGGCGAGCCGTGAGCAGCGTGTTGGGATCGAACTTCTTCCCGGCGGCGAACGCCTCGCTCTTGTCGAGCCAGCGCTCGACGTTCTGGAGGAGGCGTTTGAACTGTGGAACGGTAGCGGCATACAGGTTCATGGGATGGTTCTCCGGGGGTGGCTCCTAACGCCCGAAGAGGACAACCGGAAGTGCCTGTCGATTCCCGCTCCGCCGGCCTGTCCGAAAGTGACCAGCGGGCCCGCTGGTTTCTCGCCGATTTGGCGCAATTCCCAGCGCCTTGCTAATGTCACCCGGTGCGAGCGCTCGCGCTGTTCTGTCTCGGCATTCCGCAGCTGGTGGGCTGCAGTCAAGCCGAGCCCAATGCTCAGGCCAGCCAGCCAAATCGGCGCGCTGCCACATCCCGTTCGGGGGATGCCTCGCCGTCCGCGACGCCGGTCTTACCGAGCACCGCGACATCCGCAGCTGCGGCCCCCAGCGCAGCACCTTCGCCTGCAGCTTCCGCGTCGACGTCTCCGCTCGCCGCCCTACCCGCAACCGCGAGCGACGGGCCGCGCGTCTACGCCAAGACGCGCTTCGTCTGGATCCGACAGGAGCCCGACTCCTCCAAGCAATGGATCGGCTACCTATGGACGGGCGAGTCCGCCAAGCTCGTCACCGGCAAGCCGGTCTACGGTCCAGGCTGTATGACTTGGTATGCGGTCGAGCCGGTCGGCTTCGTGTGCGTCGACGGTCTCCGCGCGACGCTCGACGCCAACGACCCAGGCTACGTCGCCGTGCAGCGCTACGCCGCTGATCTGAGCTCCGCGTGGCCGCACCAGTACGGCGAGGCCAAGAAGCTGACGCGCGTGTTCTCGGTGGAAGGCTCGCCGCTGTCATTTCCCAACCTCCCGAACAGCGTGCACGACAGCCGCACCGAGCTGCGCAACGGCTCGACAGTGGCGTTCGTCTCCGACCTACGCATCGGCGAACGCGACTACTTGCTCGGCGCCGACCTGAGCTACGTACCCAAAGAGCGGGTGACGCTCTTCCCTCACTACGAGTTCAAGGGTTTGGACTTGGGTGGGGAAACCAAGCTGCCACTCGCGTTCTTTCGCGGCAGCGACCGTCCCGCCTGGCGACGCGAGAGCGATGCCTTCGTAGCGACCGGCCAGAGCTTCGCTCGCCTTTCGCATGTGGCGCTGACCGGCAACGCCGTCGAGCAAGCCGGAGACTGCTACCTCGAAACCGCGCAAGGTACGTGGGTCAAAGCCCAAGATGCCGTGATCCCGACGCCGAGCGGCAAGCCCCCCTGGGGCACCGCGACACCACCCGGCCGCGCCACGTGGATCGAGGTCTCGGTCACCCAAGGCTGGCTCATCGCCTACGAGAACACGACACCAGTTTTCACGACGCTGATTTCGCCGGGCCGCGGCGGCCCCGCCAAGCCCGATCAAGATCCGATCGAAGAAGCGCGAACGCCCCTCGGAGTCTTCCCGGTATCCGGAAAATTCGCGACCGCCACGATGGAGGCTCCGGGCAACCTCATCCACACGGCCGTGCCCTGGACCCAAAACTTCAGCGGCCCCCACGCACTTCACTCAGCTTACTGGCACGACGATTGGGGAACCTACAAGAGCGGCGGTTGCATCAACGTGTCGCCCCTCGACGGCAAGAAGCTCTTCGCGTGGACGGAGCCGTCACTGCCCGATGGTTGGCACGGCGTGCGCTGGATGCCGTGGCGCGGCCCCGCGACCCTCGTCGTGGTTCATCGCTGAGCCGGCTGCACATTCTGCTTAGAAATTTGGACGAATCTTTTCGCGGCGCGCCGCTGCGGCGTGGGCCGAGCTACGGATGGACCAAGAGGTTCGTCGATGTCTCACCCAGCCTTCGCTCCTCACGTCGTTCGCCGCCCGCGCCTTCGCGCTGCGGCTCTCGTCTGCCTACTTCCGCTCGCCTGCGCCGTCGCGACCGAACCGGAGCTCGACGGCGATGACTCGCCGCTCGTGACCTCCGGCAGCGGCGGATCCAGCACGAACAACCCGAGCCCCGCAGGTACGACCGGCGGCAGCAAGAACACCGCCAGCGGAGGCTCCGCTGCCAGCGGCGGCCCGTCAGCCTCGGGCGGAACGAGCGCCACCGGCAAAGGCGGAACGAGCGCGCAGAGCGGTGGCTCGTCCGGCACGGCAGGCTCCAGCGCCGGGAAGAGTAATGGCGGTAGCGCCGGCAGCGCTGGCAAAGCCGGCACCGGCGGCAGCTCGAGCGGTAGCGGCGGCTCAGCCACCGCGGGTGGCGCGGGCACAGGCACCGGCGGTGGAGCACCGACGAGCTGTGGCAACGCGATCGCCTGGAAGGGCGGAGATCCGACGCTGACGATCAGCGAAGGTGAGGCGGTGTCGTGGAAGGGCAAACGCTACGTGGCCACCACCAACATTGCCTACCCGAACGCCGAGTGCGCGCCCGACGCGCCAGCGGCGTGGTGCGCCGAGTGGTTCATGGCCGACGGCGACTGCTAGCCGCCGAGTACGCGCCGCCGCAGCTGCCCCAGCTCGCGCTCGTAGCCGCCCGAGAGGATCGGGAAGCGACACCAGGTCTTGGGGTCGAGGTTCTCGTCGTCGAGGTGAAACGACGGCGCGTAGCGCTCGCGCTTCCACTGGTTGCGCGTGAAGAGCCTGAAAAATCGCTCGATCCAGGTCACGAGCTGCTCG
>JBEHXA010000491.1:0-5900 GCA_048498935.1 Myxococcota bacterium | reverse complement strand
GAAAAATCCCAGGCGCTGGCGGTGAAAGAACGCGAACATGTGCGCGCGCAAGTCGGACATGGCGCGCGCGCCCGCCACCTGCATCGCGTACATTTGCGCGAAGCCGAGCACCTGCTCGACCACCAACACGCCGGCCAGCATGAGGCCGCCCCACACCAGCTTGTCGGCGTGGCCCGCGACCACGCCCTCGTCGACCGCGCTGCGCATGATCAACGGGCGCACCAGCGCGCCCGCTGACGTGAACAGGATCACGAACAGCGACAGCCAGAGCAGGCGTTGATGCGGCGCCACGAACGGCCACATCTTCTTGACCAGGGCGAGATCGTAGGCCTTGCCGTAGCGCTCTTCTTCGTGAAAGGCCTTGAGCGCCGCGGCGGCGCGCGTGTTGCGGCCCACCTTCGCTCGAGCGCCGTTGTCGATGGTGGGAGTCACGGCTGGGCCCCTTGCTCGACGTGGGAAATGGGCTCGGGCTCCACCGGCTCGCCTTCGAGGGCCTGCAGCTCGCGTTCGATGCGCTGCTCTTCGGCGAAGGTGGCGTACAGGCCGCCGCTGCGACGTAGCTCGTCGTGCGTGCCGCTCTCGACCACGCGCCCCTGCTCCAGCACGATGATGCGATCACAGTGCGAGGCCGCGGCCACGCGGTGTGTGATCAAAATCAAGGAGCGCGCGCGGCGCTGCTTGTCGATGGCGTCGAGGATGCCGCGCTCGGTGCGCGCATCCACCGCGCTGAGCGGGTCGTCCAAGATCAGGATCTGAGGCTCGGTCACGAACGCAGCCGCCAAGGCGACGCGCTGCTTTTGACCACCCGAGAGCTGCACGCCGCGCTCGCCCACCACGGTGTCGAAGCCGTCGGGCAGCTCGTTAACCTCGTCGGCGATGCGGGCCTCCGCGGCGGCCGCGTGAGCGCGCTCGCTCGCTTCAGCCGAGTCCGGATCGTCCAAGCAAAACGCGATATTGCGACCCACCGTGGTGGAGAACAAAAACGCATTTTGCTGCGCGTAACCGATGACTTTGCGCACGCTCGCCAATGGCAGATCGCATACATCGAGCCCGCCCAGGAACACGCTGCTGGCCGGCGTGGGCAAGAGCCGCGCGAGCAGCAGCGCCAGCGTCGACTTACCGCTACCGGTGCGGCCGACGATGGCGAGCGACTCACCCGCCGCGAGCTCGAACGACACGTCGCTCAGCACCGCGCGCTCGCCGTAAGCGAAACCGAGCCCCTGCACGCGCAACCCACCCTTCACCTGCGCGGGATGCAGCGGCCCATCCACGATGTCCGGCTCGGCCCGGAAAATGTCCTGCAGACGCGAGTACGAGGCGCGACCGCGCTGCAGCATACCGACGATGAAGCCGAGCGACATGAGCGGCCAGGTCAAGCGACCCAGCGCGCGCGTGAAGCCGAGGAAGTCGCCCTGACCGAGCTCACCGGTCATGACCAGGTGACCACCGTACCAAAACACCACCAGCACGCCCGCCGCCAACATCACTTGCAAGATCGGCGTCATCGAGCCGCGCAGGCGGGCCAGCCCGAGGCTGCGCGTCAGGTACTTTTGGTTGGTGACCTCGAACGCCTCGGCCTCGCGCGCCTCGAGCGCGAAAGAGCGCACCACGCGCACACCCGCGATGCTGGCTTGAACGCGCCCGCTCATCTCACCGAGCGCTGCCTGCGCATCCCGCGTGCGCACGAAGAACTGCCCGGAGAAGCTGCGCGTCACCAGCAGGATGAGCGGCAAGGGCACCAGGGCGGCCACCGTGAGCTTGCCCGACATCGGGATGATGACGAACAGCGAGCTGATGAGCGCGAGCGCGGTGTTGATCACGTTGAGCACACCGAAACCGAGCAACAGCCGCACCTGCGTCAAATCGTTGGTGACGCGGCTCATGATCTCACCGGTGCTCATGCGCCGGTAGAAGGCGGGGCCCAACGTGAGCAGCTTGGCCGACAGCACCCGTCGGATCTCGTATTCGGCGTTGCGCCCCGCGTTGAACACCGCGACGCGCGACAGCACCCGCACCGTGAACGCCAGGAGCGCCACCGCGATCATCCATAGGCCGATCTGAATCGCGGCCTCGCTGCGGTGCTGCTGCGTCAGGTTGACGGCCAGGCTGAGCCGCGTGTCGAGCCAGTACTGAGAGTACTGATAGGTGGCGAGCAGCACGAACCCGAGCAGGTAGCGGCGCGCCTGGCGGCCGAACTGAGCCCACAGCCCGAAGGGCAAGCGTGCGGCTTCGGGATCCACCGCGGCGAGGCCGAGGGCGGAGGGCTCGAAAACGGGGGGCTCGGCGGCTTGGCTCATTAGCTGGCGGCGGATGTGGCTTCGGCCATGTGGAGTTGAGTCGGCGCCGGGTCAAGCCCACTGGGGACGATTGGCCGGCGGCACACTGATCTAGGATGATGCGGCCGCGTCTCGTGGGCGTTCGGGCCCCTGCCCGAACGCGTGGGTCCGAACCGATCTAGGATGCCGCGGCCAATGTCCAGGACACGCTTATTCGGAAAGCTGCGTCGAATCGCGGGCCAGGCGGTCGCTGCGCGGGGGGTCTCGCCAGCTCGGGCCACCGGGCCGCGCTTGACTCGCCGCGAGCTCGGGCTGGCGACCGCCGAGCTGGGAGCCGCGGCGCTGCTGGGCGGCTGCGCGGGCGGTGACTCGGGCAAGCGGCCGGGCACCGAGCGGGTCGCGGTGGTGGGCTGCGGCATCGCGGGGGTGCACTGCGCCTATCGACTGATGCAGTCGGGCGTCACCGCGACGCTGTACGAGGCGAGCCCTCGCGTGGGCGGGCGCATGTTCACGGCGCGCGATGACGCCTACGACGGACAGGTGTTCGAGCTCGGCGGCGAGCTCATCGACAGCAATCACGCAACGCTCATGGCGCTGGCCGAGGAGCTCGACATTCAGCTGGACGATCGGCTGTCGGACGAGAGCATTCAGGCCGATGTGTGGTTCGTCGCAGGCGAAGAGGTGCCGGAAGCGACTATCGTCGAGCAGTTCACGGAGGTGGCGCCGCTCTTTGCCGACGCCGTCGCGACGGCCGAAGAAGACGACGACGCCTTCGCCGAGCTCGACGCCACGTCGCTCGCCGCTTGGCTCGAGCAAAACGTACCGCCGGCGGACTACCCCGAGCTCCATGCCGTGCTGGGCTCGGCCTATCGCGGTGAATTCGGCCTGGAGACGTCCGAGCAATCCGCGCTGAACCTGCTGTACCTGATCGATTCCGAAGAACCGGACCCGTTCCGCATCTTCGGCGACTCCGACGAGCGGTACCACGCGCGCCAGGGTAGCGACAGCTTCGTCACACGGCTCGTCGAGCGGCTTCCCGAGGGCTCGGTCGTGCTGGGGACAAAGCTCGTTGCGCTGCGAGGCGGCGACGACGATCGCGGTTTCACGGTCGTGCTTCAGAACGTCAAGACCAAGACGCAGAGCGAGGCCAACTACGACCACGTCGTGCTGGCCATTCCGTTCAGCTTGCTGCGCGAGGTCGAGCTCGAGGTGCCGCTCAGCGACCTCAAGCGCCAGATCATCGACGAGCTCGGCTACGGCACCAACGCGAAGGTGATGGGCTCTTACGAGACGCGCGTGTGGCGCGAGGAGCACCAGAAGAGCGGCTCGGTCACCAGCGATTTACCGCTGCAGCAAGCTTGGGATTCGTCGATCGGACAAGCTGGCCCGCGCGGCATTCTGACCAACTTTTTGGGCGGGCAAGCCGGCGTGGAGGTCGGCGATGTCGACCCCGAGCAGTACTACACGGGCCTGCTCGACGACCTCGACGTCGTCTTTCCCGGCACCAAGGCGGCCTACCGCTCCGGCACGGCGCGCCGCATGCATTGGCCGAGCCACGAGTACACCCGCGGGAGTTACACCTGTTACAAGCCCGGCCAGTGGTCGTTTTGGGAGCAGGAAGGGCTGCGCGAGGGCAACCTGCACTTCTGCGGGGAGCACACTTCAGCGGACTTTCAGGGCTGGATGGAGGGCGGTGCCGAGACCGGAGCGTTCGTGGCTGCGGAGGTGCTGGGCGACCTCGACCTCGAGCCCTCCGCCGAGCTAAGCCGACTGCTCGCAGCAAAGCTGGTCGTGCCGCAGTCGCAGCTCACGCGCTCTCCAGCGATGCGTGTGAGCTTTCGCGCGCGTCGACAGCTGCTGCGGGCCGCTCGCCGAGCAGGTAGCGGCGCAGCGCGAAGCTGATGATGAAGCCGTGACTGTGACGCGGATCGATGCGCGTCTGGTTCAGGCGATGTAGCGCGCGGTAGCGGCTCCAGTGCAGGCCAGGATGCTCGTGGTGCACGCTGTGAAAACCGTTATCGAACACGAACCAGTTGAAGAACGGGCTCACGAAGTTGCGCGAATGCGCGTCCTTGGAGCGGCTGTCGCAACCGATGTGCTGGAGGTAGTTGGTCAGCATCATCCAGTAGTTGGCCAGCAGCGCCGGCAAGCCGATGGCGACCACGTAAACCAGGGCGCCGAGCCTCGGGCCGTGGAGCGCGATGGCGAGCACACATGAAAGCCCGTGTCCGGCGATCAGCACGAATGTCTCGAGCAGCACGCGCACGCCTTGCGGCGAACGCCGGGCCAGAGCCGTGCGCGCGTAGCCCCAAACCAGCGGCAATTGCCGGCGCGAGCAGGCAAGCGGATACGTGAGCAGCGCCAGCCAGGTGTCGCGCTCCGAGTGTAGAGCCGTACTCGAGACGTCGCCGGGGCCGTTCAGGTGCCGGTGGTGATTCTGGTTGTGGCCCGGGATCCACGCGAAGCTCGGGAAGCCGTAAAAGAACGACAGCCAAGCGCCGTAGAGCAGGTTGGCGCGCCGCGACACGAACACCGGGCAGTGATTGTGATTGTGTGACAACACCCCCGACAGATACGAAGCGTACAAGAGCAGCGGCGCTAGCCACGAGAGCAAGCTCGGTCGCCACAAGGCGAGCGCCGGGGCCAAAGGCAACAAGAGTCCCGCGCAGACGAGCGTGCGTCTGTCCTCGACAAATCGAAGTCTCATGTTTTGGTTCCGTGTTACGTTGCTCGCGATGATCGCGAACGTCGTTGATCGTGCGCTACGGGGCGAGCCTTTACAATTCGCGTTCCTTTCGGGTTTGCGATGACCCGACGCGCCGCTCTGAAGACGTCGAGAAATCAGCCGCAGCAGCTGCGTTCACGCGCGACCGTGACGGTGATCTTGGACGCTGCGATTCGGGTTTTGGATCGGGAAGGCTTGGACGCTCTGACGACGTCGCGCGTGGCCGAAGTGGCGGGCGTGAGCGTGGGCACGCTGTATCAATACTTCGCGCATCGCGAAGCGATCGTCGACGCGCTGCAAGATCGCGAGCTCGAGCGAGCCAGCGCGATGCTCGAGCGGGTGCTCGCCAACCACAGCGGCGCGAGCGATCGCGAGGTGGCCAAGGCGGTCATCGACGAGCTGCTCAAGCTATATCGCGGCGCGCCCGCGCTACACCGCGTGCTGGCCGTAGAAGGGCTGCGCTTCTCGCCTCGCGAGCGCGTGCTGGCGTTCGATGCGCGCAGCGTGTC
The DNA here is from genome assembly GCA_048498935.1 of Myxococcota bacterium. Lineage (GTDB taxonomy): Bacteria > Myxococcota_A > Polyangia > Polyangiales > Polyangiaceae > PMG-095. Next base: position 390 of record JBEHXA010000491.1, on the reverse strand, counting down.
CCTGGTCAAAGCTTTCTTGACGCTCGCGGGGCCGCGCCTACGCCGCGCCAACCTCGAAGCCAACGCCTTCGTCATCTACCAATCGGTCCGCGCCACCATGCTCTCCTACCTGCTGGAGTCACCGGCCGGCGTCGACGACGCGACACTCGTCGAAGAGCTGACGGAGCTCATCGTGCGCTACATGGGCGCATAGCGAGCGCGAGGGTTCAGCGTGCAGTGTCTGCGCGAGCGCGGGGTGCATAGCGATTACCTCGCTCGTCGAGGTGCCAACGCTAGCTCGCGCAAAGCGCGAGCCAGGATCACGCCGCCCGACCAGCGAAGTGCGGAGGCGAACCTAGATTCAGCCCAGGCCCGAAACTACTCGGCGAGGACGAGCGCCGGAGCTAGGCG
>JBEHXA010000490.1:0-5904 GCA_048498935.1 Myxococcota bacterium | reverse complement strand
CGCCGACCTGAAGCGCATCGACATCGACTGGGCGGCGCCGCCCAAGGATTTCCCGAACGCGCCCAAGCCCAGCGACTTCGAGGTGACGGTCAAGACCGATCGCCCGAACGACACCGTGAGCTCGGGCGACAGCATGTCGCTCAAGGTTTCGGTCAAGAACAAGGGCGCGAGTCCGGTGTACCAGCTGCGCGCCATCACCAAGAGCGATGGCCCGTACTTCGACGAGAAGGAGCTGGTGTTCGGCAAGGTGATGCCGGGTGAAACCAAGACGGCCACGGTGCCGCTCGGCTTCTGCGACATCGAAGGTCGCAAGCCCGGCTCCAGCGAGCCGGTGCCGCTCGACGCCAAGCGCAGCTGCAAGATCCCGCTCGATTCCGACACGCGCTCGGACGTGGTCAAGGTGCGCTTCTTCGCCGAAGGCTCCGAGCCGCCGCAAGAGTCGGAGCTTCGCACGACCATCAACGCGCAGCCGCAGCCGATCTTCGCCTACACGTACCAGGTCGTCGACAATCGACCCGGCAACGGCGACGGACAGATCGCGGTGGGCGAGGGCGCGACCGTGTACATGACGGTCAAGAACGTCGGTAAGGGCAAGAGCTTCGAATCCCAAGCCAATTTGCGCAACCTGACCGGCGATGGGCTGCTCTTGCACAACGGCCGTTTCGACGTGTCGAACTTGAAGCCGGGCGACAGCCGCACGGTGGCCTTCACGTTCGACGTGCTCGACCAGCTGCAAGAGAGCTTCGTCAACTTCGAGCTCAGCGTGACCGATCGCGATCTGCGCGTGGGCTCGAGCGAAAAGGTGAAGCTGCCGCTCAGCAAGAGCCCGCTCGCGCTGGTCAAGGCACAGGGCAAGGTTCTGCTCACGGCTACGGCCGGCGTGCGCGGCCAGCCGCTCGGCGCCTCGCCGGTGGTGGCGGAGCTCGAGAAGGGCGCGGTGCTCGACAAGCTCGCGACGTTCGGTCCGTACACCAAGGTGAGCCTGGGCGACGATCGCTTCGGCTTCGTCGAGACCAAGGCGCTGAAAGATGGCGCAGCCGGTCCGGTGAAGGTGAGCTTCAAGCCGCTGCTCACGCACTCGCCGCCGCTGCTCGACGTGACGCCTGCCAAGCTCGCGACGCGCGACGCCAAGGTGCTGATCGAGGGTCAGGCCAACGACTCGGACCGCGTGCTCGACGCCTTCATCTTCGTGGGCGCGCGCAAGGTGTTTTACCAGTCGAACCGCAAGGCCGAGGACCCGACCAAGCTGAAGTTCTCGCTCGATGCGGAGCTGCAGCCGGGCATCAACATCATCACCGTGGTCGCGCGCGAGAGCGAGGACACCACCTCGCGCTACACCATGATCGTGCGGCGCGACGGGCCGAACGGCGAAGCGCTCAAGACCGTCCGCGGCGAAGCCATGGGCGACGATCTCGGCCTCGACGAAGGCGACTGAGCGGCGGCCTCACGAGGCCTCGGCCACAAAACGGCCGAGGCCGGCAGGTCGCTACGAGTGCGACCTGCCGGCCCGTCCGCCCACCACCGCCGATTCTTCCCGTTCCCCTTCGCCCCAGCGGGCGCGAAGTGTTGGCCGCTACGGTTTGACCAGCGTGGCCTTCAACCGTTGGGTCAGGCTGCGCACCATCGGCGCGTAGCCGTAGTTCGCGTCGTCGCTCGGATTGTTGTTCGGCGCGCAAACCGAGCCGACCACGCTGCGGCGCCCCAAGTCGCGTGACACGGCTAGCTGTCGCAGCGACGGGTACGCTTTGCCGTAGAGCTGCGTCGTGGTCGAGCCCCCGCCGCCAGGAGCGCGTTCGCAGACCGAGCGAAAGTGCCCAGTGTCCAAATCTTCCTGAAAGCAGTCGCAGCCGCGCCCATCCTGGAATGCTTGCTGATCGCAGACGATCGGCTCGGCGAGCTCGTAGGTGCAGGCGTATTGCAGATCGTTGGGCATGGGCAGGTGGCTCTCGTGCCCGTTGATGGGATTGGACTGAGTTACCGGCTGCGAGCCAGAGACGATGCTCGCGCCCGTGAAGGGGTTCGTGCCGCTGCGAGGACCGATTGACTCTTGCATGAACGGATCCGTCGGCGGAACACCGAGGCTGGGTTCGCCCACGATGGCCGGCCAACGCTTGGACTCCGCGAGCTGCTCGGCGGACAGGTACTCGAGCGGCTCGCCCATGTAGGTCGCTGGCGTTGCGAGGTCTTGCCAGGGCACGCCGCCCATGAACGCGAACGTGAAGAGCGTGGAGCTCCGGTTCGTGCCGTTGCGATGAAATAGCGGATTTTCAACCAAGGTGCCGTTGTGATCTCGCACCTTGTACCCACCGAAGCCCTGCACGTAGCGCGACAAGGGGTACAACAAGTCCAAGCCGAAGCGGCGCTTCTGCTCGAAGCAGCGTAGCGTCACTGGGTCCGCGTCGCCCTGCAAGTAGATGCTGTTGGCGCAAGAAGCCTCGGCCCGGGGTGTGTTGCAACCTGGGTTCGGCTGAGTTTCTGCGCAGCTCTGGCAGCACGGATCGTTGGGATCGATGGCGCACGCCGGGGTCGCGGCGAACATTTGCGCGTCCTGCCTGGCGAGGAGCCAACCGTAGCCTTCATCGACGATCGAGCAGTCATTCTCGTCAGTCAGCATCAGAACCACGACCGAGGAATCCGGACGTAGGAAGCGCTCGCGCTGCTGCAAGAGCGCCGTGTCGATGCCCTGTTTGAAAGTAACGTCCTGATCCTGCGGCTTTACGACTGCCAAGGCCGGCTCGGGATCGACCAAGAAGCGATAGACCGACTCGAGCTGCGCCTCGAAGCCGCAGCCGGTCTCGCCTGCGCTCTGGACCATGGCCTTGACGTCGTCGATGAAGATTTGTGGGTCGCTCTGGCCGGGCGGCGTAGCCTGGCCTGCGGGATCCCATTTGAGGTAGCCCTGATTGTCGTAACTGGTGAGGCCGCTGCGCACCTTCGGCAGGAGGTAAGCGTGGTCGTCAGCGCTTGGTTCGGCGCACAGGGCCTCGGGCCCGGAGGCGCCGTGCGAGCCCAGGCTCGAGGTGACCACGCCGACGTGCAGGTCGCGAAGCGGCGCGATCTCACGGCTGCTGCCGGCGGGGCACGGTCCGTCGGGGCTGTCCGGCTGTGCAACGGAGTGTCCGCCGTCGTCGACGCAAGCGGGATTGATGAGTCTGCCGATCAAGGCCGGTAATGCCTCAGCGAGCAGCTCCTGCTTGTCGCGCATCGACAGCGAGTTATCGACAGCAAGGAGCAGGTCGAGCTTGCTCGATTGAACCTGTGGCGCGTTCGGGTCGGGGCCAGGATTGGGCTCGCCACCCGAGCCGTCGCCGCCCAGGTTGACGGACTCGTCGCCTCCCGCGGCCGCCAAGCCAGCAATGTTGACGAGGCTGCCCCCTTTCGCCGCGACCCCCACCATCTCGTCGCCGCTGCCGCCCTCAGCGGCACCCCCGGCACCCGCGGTGCCCCCCATGCCGTGCCCGATCCCGACCAACTTCGACCCGCACCCACTGGCTAGAATGAGCGCGAGAGCCCCACCACAGATGTATTCACGCATCTTTTCGACTCCCTACCGCCCGAGCGGCGATAGCAGTAAATGCCGGGTCAGGGTTGGTTTGATCACGGCACGCCACAAAAGCGACAAACACCGAGCATGAGACGAGGATTGGGGACTCGGTCCGCTTGCTGTGCGGGCCTCGCAGCGCTGAGCTGCTTGCTGCTCGCAGGGCGGGCGCGCGCAACGGACCCGCCGGTCGAGCGGGTGCAGCTCGTCTATTCGGCCGGAGCCGGCTGCGTCGATGCTGCCGCATTCACGGGCGAGGTGAGCGCGCGCATCCATCGTCCCATCGAATGGGTGGTGTCGCCGGCCGAGCGTGTGATCGCGGTGGAGCTTTCGCCTGGAGCAGGCGAGACGCGCGGCAACGTGGAGATGCGCTCACCACCACCGGTCACGCGCCGCGAATTCGTGGCTGCTACCTGCGCCGAGGTGAGCGCTGCGCTCTCGCTCGTCGTCGCCTTGGCGCTCGATCCGAACGCACGCGTGGACCTGCCACCGAGCGCTTCCCGTCCGCCCGCATCAGCAAACGGCGCATTTCCGGAGGATCGCGCTCCGGCGCCTGTCGCCGCAGCGGACACGTTGCCTCCGCCTGAGCCTAAAAATGCGCCAGAAAGTCCTCCATCTGCGCCCCAGCCCAAGCCCATGCCACTCTTCTCGGTCGGACCGCTGGCAGGGGTCGCAGCGGGCTACACTCCGGTTGCGCTGATCACGCTCGGCGGTGCGGTGGGTTTGCGCAGCTCGAGTCAATCCTGGTTGGCACCCTCTCTTCAGCTGAGCTTGCAGTGGGGTGAAACAGGGACGACAGGTCCGGCAGCGGAGGGCGCGACCTTTGGTTACACATTGGGCAGGCTCGAAGGCTGCCCCGTGCAGTGGGTCATCACGCCGGTTCTGGCGCTCTCGCCTTGCGCTTTGCTCGAGCTGGGTAGCGTGTCCGCACAGGGCGCGAGCACGGGTGTCGATGTGCCAGACGAGGCTCGGCGCTTTTGGTCCAGCTTGGGCGCGTCGCTGACGCTGCTGGCTCACTCGGGCGCGTTTTTTACGCGGCTCAATTTGTACGGCGCCGTTCCGCTTACCCGTTACGAATTCGCCTATTTAGAGCCCTTTCAGAGCGTGTTCCGGCCGAGCGCGGCGGTCGGTGGGGGCGTGGTGGCTGTAGGAATCGAGCTCTGAGTCGATCAAACTCGCCTCGGGCGGCCATGGAGCAGAGACAGGTGCTCGAGCCCTCGCTCACGGTGGAAAGTCATGTTGCGCAGACCGCGTCTTCGCGTGCCGATGAGGCGCGCCTGCGTCGCCTCGTCGGCGAACACTTCGATGTGCTGTGGCGTTTCTTGCGGCGGCTGGGCATCCCGCAGGCCGACGTCGACGACGCGGCGCAAGAGGTGGTCGTGATCCTGGCGCGCAAGCTCGACCAGGTGCAGCCGGGTAGCGAGCGAGCCTTCGTGCTCAGCACCGCGTTTCGCGTGGCTGCCGGCTTTCGAAGGCGCGTGCGGCGGCGGCGCGAGGTTGACGACGCAGAAATGGCAGAGCTGGTGAGCGCCGATCCCGACCCCGAAGCGCGTGCCGAGCAGCTGCGGCTCCGAGCCTTGCTCACGCGGGTGCTCGAGGAGCTGCCGCTCGAGCTTCGTGCGGTCTTCGTGCTGTACGAGCTCGAAGAGCTGACCATGATCGAGATCGCGCGCACGCTGGAGCTGCCGGCCGGTACTGTTGCGTCGCGCTTGCGCCGCGCGCGTGAGGTGTTCGAGCTGCGCGCTGCCGAGGCAATGCGGACGGGAGGTGGCGGATGAACGGTCCGCCTCGTTTGCGTGAGGGTGCGGGGCCTGCACAGCAGCTGCTCCGGTCGGCGTCGCTCGACGTGCCGAGCGCGGCGTCGCGGCGCAAGTTGATTGCCTTTACCGGCACGGCGGCGGCGGGGCTCGCGACGAGCGGCGTCGCTTCGGCCGGCGCATCCACGCTCGTGAAGAGCGTGCTGCTCTGGGTGGGCCTCGGCAGTATCGGTGGCGGCGCGATCGCTTTCGTTGCATCCGAGCTGACGCGGCCAGAGCACACCGTCACGGAGGCGCCGCACCGCGCATCGGCGTCCAAGCCTCGTCCCGTGGGCGGTCCGGTTGCGCCCGCGCCGGTGCTCGAGCTCGCGCCCACGACACCCGAGGTCGCGCCGGCGCCCAGCGCTTCGGTGAGCAAGCAGCCGGCTCCCGCATCGGCGGCGCCTTCCCGCGCAGCGAGTCCGGCCGAAGCTACGTCGTCAACGACGCGCACGGGAATTTCCTCGCCAACGCGGCTCTCGCGTCGCGCAAGGACGCCCGCGACGCGGTCGTCGCCGCGCGCGCCGCGACGAAGGTCTGGTCCAAGGCCACCGCCTACAACCGCGG
>JBEHXA010000489.1:0-5932 GCA_048498935.1 Myxococcota bacterium | reverse complement strand
ATTATTCTTCAAAAAATAACATCGCTCCAACCCGTCAGGCGCTCGGCGATGGGGTTGAGAAAAGTGACTCGCCCGTGCCGATCCGTAGCGATCACGGCGTCGCCGATGCTGCGCAGCGTGGTGCTGAACCACTGGCGCGCCTCTTCTTCGGCCTCGCGACGGGTCGCGCGCAGGAGCGCCTGCGCGCATTGCCGCGCCAAAGTGTCGACGAACGCCCGCTCGTCGTCGGAAAAGCGCCTCGCTTCGTAGAAGCCGACGCCCAGCATGCCGAGCACGCGCCCCTCGGCTTCCAGCGGCACACTCCAGAACGCCTTGGCGCGTCTGCCCGTGACCTTGGCTGCAGCCAGCCGCGGATAGATCCTGGCGTAGTCGGCCTCGTTCTCGGCCCACACCGAGCGGCTCTCTTTGGCCGACTCGAGGATCTGCGGCGTGGCAGACTCGGCGTCGATCACGCGCAGGCCATCCAAAATATCGGGTGCCACGCCGCGCTGACCGAGCAGGCGCAGCGCCTTGCCGTCGGGATCGAGCGCGTACAATGTGCAGGTGTCGCCGCGCGCGGCCGCCAGGCCTTGCTCGACGACCACCTCCGCTACGTCTGACGCCGTGCGCGCGTTCGACAAGCCCCCAGCCAACTTGGCCAGCAGCGCGAGGCGCTGACGGGCCGAGCGTGCCAGCGCCGCTACGGCAGCTTCGTGCGCTACCTCGCGCCGCCAGGCAAAAGCGAGCAGCGCGTACGCCACCATCGCGACCGTAAGCGCGCCCGCCAGGGTGAGCCAGGCACGCTCGGTCGCTTCTGCGCGGCGCTCGAGCAGCAGCTTTTCCTCTTCGGCGCCGATGCGAGCAGCATGCTCGCGAAAACGATCCATATGGCGCTGCCCGATTCCGTCGGCCATGAGCGCTACGGCTTGCGCATGCTGGCCAGAGCTGATGCGCTCTTGCTGAGCTTCGAAATGGGCGATTGCATCCTCGGCGGCCCGGTCTGCTCGATCGAGTGCGGTGGTCTGGCTGCGGTTGTCGGCCACGAGCTCCCGCAGTCGCGCGACTTGCTTGCGCGCGAGCGCGCGTTGCTCGGGAAAGTCGGCGACGAAATCGGCGCGGCCACTGGCCACGTAGCCGCGCATCTCATTTTGAAGGCCGAGCACCATCGTGGTCCACGTGTCGAGCTCGGCCTGGACGTGGAGCGTGTGCTCGACGAGGCGCGTAGAGGACGCATAGCCACCCGCGCCGAGGATGCACAGGCCGATCACGGCGAGCAGCGCGAACGCGCCGCCGATGAAGAGCCGACTCGCCTTCGGGCGAGCTGGTACGGCGTGGGGCATGCGAGCAGGCGTAGGCTACCCCTCACTCCCCGGGTGTGTACATTCCAAGTGACACTGCAGGCGGCGGCTGGGCCGTGCGCTCCGAGGCTGGGTCAGCCCCGAGCCACTCTTTCCGCCTTTTTTCGCGCAGCGTCCAGGGCCTGGAGCGCCTCGGGCAGGCGGGCGACGGCGGCGTGCGCGGCAGCGTTCAAGGTTTCACGCGCCTCACCGCGTGGCGTGGCAGCATTGCCACGGACGCTGGCCACCACGCTGCCGTCTCGATCGACCAACGCAAGGTCGACGACGCAGACCCATTCGACCGCCGCTCCCTCTGCTTTCACGTAGCGACGCAGTTGCACGAGCGAGGCTGCGACCGTGTAATCACCGAGCGAGGGGGCAATTCCCGCAGTTGCCAGCTCGCGCTCGATGGACTCACCGAGCGCTCGTCGCACGCGCGCGTCGGTGCCGGCTGGCGCAGCCACTGTGTGCACACGGCTCTTCGGTGTTTCCGCTTCGGCCGACCGCCAGGTGGTCGCGAGCGCGAAGGCGAGCAGCAACGAGGCAGCAGTGCGGGGGTAGGTCATGAGCAGGCTCCGTATGTCAGAGCCCTAGGCAAGCCCCGGGCCACGGGCCCGCTCGGCCGCTTTTGCCGCGCAAATCGTGCAGAATCGTCGCCTCCCACTGATCGCTGGGACGGCCGGCGAGCTACAGTGTGACAAAGATGGTCCAGGACGCGTCCGGTCGGGGCAAGGGCTCCGATCAACAACGAGGTAGCCCGATCGAGCGAGCGATGCTCGGTAGGATCCTCGGCTACTTTCGTCCTTACCGGCGCCAAGCGTGGCTGGTCATGGGCAGTATCGCGCTGGCAGCGCTCGCGGGCGGGGTGCCGCCCTTGCTCATCAAGCGCCTCGTGGACCACGCCATTCCCGAGCGTAACCTCGTGGAGCTCGCTTGGTGCTGCGCCGGTATGGTGGCGGGGCCGCTCGTCGCTGGCTTTTTGGCCGTCGGCTACAAGTACCTCGCAGCCTGGATCGGCGAGAAGGTCATGTACGACCTGCGCCTCGAGCTGTTCGGGCACGTGCAGCGGCAGTCGCTCGCGTTCTTCGCGAACGCCAAGCCCGGCGAGGTCGTGTCGCGCGTGCTCACCGACGTGCAGGGAGTGGGGCAAGCGCTCCAAGACAACCTGGTGAAGCTGCTGCAGAACGCGCTGGTGCTCAGCGTGTCGGTGGTGCTGCTGGTCAGCCTCGATTGGCGTTTGGCGCTGGTCGCGTTGTCGGCGTTGCCTCTTTTCGTGCTGCCGGCGCGCAAGGTGGGGCGGCAGCGCAAACAGCTCAAAAAGCAGACGCAGGCGCGCATGGCCGAGCTGACCGGCATCTTGATGGAAACGCTGTCGGTCTCGGGCGTGCTGCTCATCAAGGTGTTTGGCGCCCATAAGCGCGAAAAGCGTCGGCTCCGCGACAAAGCGCTGGAGGTGCAGGCCGCGTCGCTCAAGCAAAATTTGGTCGGTCGCTGGTTCCAGATGCTGATGAAGCTGTTCGAGGACCTGGGACCGGCGCTGGTGTACGCGGTCGGCGGCTACCTCGTCATAGTGAACCAGCTCAAGCTCGGCACGGTGCTCGCGTTCGTGGCGCTGCTGAAGAAGTTGTATTCACCGGCGTCGGATCTGGCCGCGGTGCACGTCGACGTCGTCACGTCGTACGGGTACTTCGAGCGCGTGCTGGCGGTGCTCGACCTCGAGCCCACCATCAAGAACGATCCGAATCCGCTCGACCCTCCGGAGGTAACGGGCGCGCTCAGCTTCGAGAACGTGAGCTTCGGCTACGGCGACGAGGCGATGACCCTGAGCGACATCGATCTCGCCATCGCGCCCGGTGAATCGGTCGCGTTGGTCGGTCCTTCCGGCGCCGGGAAAAGCACGCTGGCAGCGTTGGCTTTGCGCCTCTACGATCCCTCTGCAGGCCGCATTGCGCTCGACGGCTACGACTACAAGCGGATTCGGCTGAACACGCTGCGCCGGCACATCGCGGTGGTCTCACAGGAGACTTACCTGTTTCACGCCAGCATCGCCGACAACTTGCGCTACGCGCGACCAGGTGCCAGCGCCGACGAGCTGGAAGCGGCTGCGCGCGCGGCGCAGATTCACGACTTCATCGCGGCGCTGCCGCAGGGTTATGAAACCGTCGTGGGCGAGCGCGGCTACCGGCTCTCGGGCGGTGAGCGGCAGCGGGTCGCGATCGCGCGCGCCATTCTGGCCGATCCCAAAGTGCTGATCTTGGACGAGGCGACGAGCGCGCTCGACTCGACCAACGAGCGCTTGATTCAAGCCGCGCTCGAGCCTCTGCTCGCTGGACGCACCAGCCTGATCATCGCGCATCGCCTGTCGACGATTCAGAAAGCGGACCGCATCGTGTCGATCGATCGTGGTCGCATCGTCGAGGTAGGCAGCCACGAGAGTTTGCTCGAACGGCGCGGTCTATACGCGCGCCTCTACGAGCAGCAATTTGGTGCCACAGGCGTCGCCGGGAGCCGCTGAGTCCCCCTTGCAGAAGCGCATCTGTTGGAAATTAGTTGTATTTTGATGATTGTTGTCCGCCCGGCAACGGTGTTTGCCAGCGACGTCGGCTAGTCGCAACGGGCTTCTGTCCGCAATCTCCTGGGTAACGACACGGAGACAACATGACCTGGAACATTGATAAGGCACACAGCGAGATTGGCTTCAGCGCGCGGCACATGATGATCAGCACGGTGCGCGGAAAGTTCACCGAATTCGACGGGGAGGTCGAGCTCGATCCCGCTCACTTGGAGCAGGCGAAGGTCAAGGCGAGCATCGTCGTCGCGAGCGTCGATACCTCGGACGAAAAGCGTGACGGGCACCTGCGCTCGCCCGATTTCTTCGACGCCGAGAAGTTCCCACGCCTCGAGTTTCGCAGCACCAAGGTGACGCGCAAAGGCAGTGACGTGGAGCTCGAAGGGTTGCTCAAGATCAAGGATCAGGAGCACTCCGTGAAGCTGAGCGGCGAAGTGGTCGGCCCGACCAAGGACCCATGGGGCAACGTTCGCCTGGGTTTCAGCTTGAGTGGTGAGCTCGAGCGCGAGAAGTGGGGCCTCGGCTGGAATCAGGCTCTAGAGGCTGGTGGCGTGCTGGTAGGCAAGAAGATCAAGCTGCTGGTCGAAACTCAACTCGTGCAGAAGTGAGCCGTCAACGGGGTGCTGGCGCGCTCCACGACTGAGCGAGCAGCACCCCGAGCGCGACGGCGATGAAGCAGGCGACGCTGGTCAATCCGAAGTTGATCAGCGCCGCCGCCGTGCGCCCCTCACGCGCCAGGCGTGCAGTTTCGTAGGCAAAGCTCGAGTAGGTCGTGAGCCCGCCCAAGAACCCGGTAGTGAGCGCTAGACGCAGGGTGGGCGGAAACGACGCGCGATCGAGGGCAGTCTGCAAAATGAGAGCGATCAAGAAGCAACCGCTCACATTGACGATCAAGGTGCCGTAGGGGAATTCGGGACCGAAGCGCTCGACCGCCCACACGCCCACGACGTAGCGGGTGCCGCTACCGAGCGCGCCTGCGAAGCAGACCCAAAGCAGATTGATCAACATGAGGCGTCGCGGAATCTACGAGCGTCGCCGCCGCCTGCCAAGTAGCAGAGCCAAGCCTGCGAGCGGCCACCAAGGGCTTTGGCTGCGCTCGCTTCCCGGCGTTCGGCAGCTGCAGTGACTGTCGTCGTGCGTGCCGCTTCTCCCGCTAGCGCCGGTCTCGCCGCCGTCGCCAGCTTCTCCTCCGCTGCCGGCCTCGGCAAGAGCGGGGAAGCCGCCAGCGCCTGCATCGGTTTCGGTTCCTCCGCTGGCTTCGGCACCCGCGCCGCCATTGGGCTCGGCGGTAGCGCCCGCGCTCCCTGCCAGTGCGCTGCCCGCCTCGCCGCCCTGTGTCGCGCGACCGCCTTGTGCCTCGGGATCGCCGCCCACACCGCCGCTGCCGCTCGCGCTGGTGGTGCCGCCACTGCTACCGCCGCCATTGCCCGCGGCATCGCCGCCGCTGCCACTCGCGCTGGTGGTGCCGCCGTTGCCAGTAATGCCGCCATTGCCTCCGGTATCGCCGCCGCTGCCAGCCAGCCCGCCGCTACCGGTACCGCCGGTGCCGGTCGGGGGAGGCGGCGCGGTGCAAAGTCCGCGATCGCATTTCTCGCCCGCGGGGCAGGCGACGCCCACGCAGAGCCTCACGCACCCGCCACCGCTACCGAGCCGACAGCGATAGACACCGCGACACGTCGCCGGATCGCAGCTTGGCGCGCATGTGGCAGCATCGTTGCAGCTGAGCCCGCCGCTACAAACACCGCTCGCATCGCAGCCTGGTCGCAGGTGCGACTCGGGCACCACCTGCTCGGCCTGTGACGCGCTCGACCATGACAGCGAGAGCTCGGCACCGCCGCCCTCTTCGAAGTACTCGAGCAGGACCTGATGCCAGCCCGCCGTGAGCGGAAGCGACCCTTGGTCCACGGCGGGGCTATGCGCGTCGAAGTGATCGATGACTGGGTTGCCGTCGATGAGCAGCCGCACGCCGTCGTCGGACTGGGTCGAGAATGTGTAGGTCTCGTTGAAGTCGATCTTCACTTCACCCGTCCAGCACACCGAGAAGCTG
>JBEHXA010000488.1:0-5948 GCA_048498935.1 Myxococcota bacterium | reverse complement strand
GCAGGTGCGTGTGCTCGTCGGGCGAAAAGCCGCGCGGCTTTTCGGTGCCGATCGAGCGCCGATCTCGCGCGCGCAAAAAGCGGATGCTGCGCGCACCTTCGCCGAACAGTTGCCCAGTCATGCCCAGGTGCAACAGCAAGGTGTCGCCGCTGTCGAGCCGCGCGAGCAGGTACTTGCCATGGCGCTCCAGCTTGCTGACGCTGCGGCCTGCCAGCTGCTGCTGCAGCCGCTTGGGGCTGGTGAGGAAGAAGTAGCTCGGTTTGGTCGTGAGCACGCGCGCGATGGTGCGGCCCACGAGCAGCTTCACGATGCGGCGGCGCGTGACCTCGACCTCGGGCAGCTCCGGCATCAGTCCTTTGCTGTTGCCGGTGCCGGCGTCGCCGCGAAGCCTGCGGGCGGCGCGAGCCCCGTGTCCTTGCGCATCAGGTAAAAGAAGTCGCGCCGCTGCTTTTTGCGGATGTACTCGTCCGGCGAGTATTCGAAGCCGTCGGCCAGCGCGACCGCGATGCGATCGGTTCCGGCTTCGGCCGGCTCGAAGGTGACGAACTTGGGGTAGCTCCAGTTCACGTCGAGCTGCGCCACGTCGACCGCGCCCGCGTGGTGCATGCCGTCGGCCAGCACGCGCGCCGAGCTATGGTTGGTGATCGACACGAACAGCACGTCCCGCGCCTGATTCAAGCCGATGGCGGAGCGCCGGATCACGGTATCGCCGTCGAGGGTGGCGCCCCATTTCAAACCTTTGCCGCCTTGCAAACCGGGGTGCAGCTTGTCGTGCTCCCACATGCATTCCGGCGCTTGGCGATACCAGCGCATGCGCGGCTCGTCTGCCGCCAGCTCTTTCCAGGTAGCGATGCGCATCGAGTCGTCGTCGTAGACCGCGATGGTGCAGGCGTTGGCCTTCGGCTTGACCAGCGTGACGCTCTCGACCTTCATGCCGTAGCCGCCGTGCTCGGTCATGAAGCCGCCGTTGAAGGCGCCCAGGAGCTCTTCGTCGTGCTCGGTCGGGATCAGCGCGCGCCGCTCGTATTTCTCGCCTTCGGGCGAATCCGCTGCCGGCTCGCGCGTGCCCGCGACCGCGTACACGCGCACGCGGCGCAGGTCGATCGCGACGACGAACACCTCCGCCCACGAGCGAGTCACGTCCGGGTGGAGCAGCGTCTTGAACATGTAGGGCGGCTCTCCGGGGCGACGCGCGTCGACCATCGGCACCCACTTGCCGTCTCCGGGCGCTGACCATGCTTTGAGCGCCGGTCCGGGATCGCGCAGCGCGAAAGGGGGCAGTTGCGGAGCATCGCTGGAAGCTGCCGGCGCGGCGGGCGCGGCGCTCAGCGCGGGTGGCGGAGTGGCCGGCACCTTCCAGTGCGCTTGGGGCTGCTCATTCTTGCGCGTGAGGCGGTTGACCCGATCTTCGACCGCGTAAACCAGATCCTCCAGGTGCGCGACGTTGTCGACGCCAATCACGGCGCGCAGGCTGTTGGCGACGAGCGGGCCGGCCCATTCGAAGCGGTGCACCAGCCAGTAAGTGGCGAGCACGAGCGCCACGCCGGCGGCGCCGAGCCACAGGAAAATGCGCTTCCAACGCCCGGGCCGACGCGTCTTTTGCTCACCCTTCTTGGATGTGCGCACCGCTGCCGACGCCTGAACCATCCCCGGGCCATACCACAGTATAAGGGGCCAGATGCACGCGGCTGTCTCGTGGTCCCTCGGGGCCCCAACCCCAAGAGGGTCGCCGACTCTCGGGGGCTCAGCCGTTCGCGGTCGCACCACGGCTCGACGCAGGCTCCTGGCGCTCGCGGTGCTGCTCTCTGTGCTGGGTTGGGCCTGTAGCGCGTTCGCACAAGCCAAGGTACCGGAGCTGCGTCCACCGCCTGACCTGCGCGGGTTAGTCGGCCGACCGCTGTCGCGGGTCGAGGTCGTCGTCAGCGGCGTGCGCTGGCGTGGCAAGCTTCCATCGGTTCAGGCCGAGGCGGGGCAGCTGCTCTCCCCGGAGCTCGTGCGCCGTAGCCTCGACGGCCTGCTCGAGTCGGGGAAGGTTGCGGGCGCGAGTGCCGAAGTCGAGCTCGACGGCGACGGCGTGGTGCTGCGATTTCTGCTCACGCCTCGGCGCGTCATCGCCGACGTGAAGGTGACGGGCGGCGTGCTCCCCGAAGATGTGCTGCTGCGAGCAGCAGGCGCTCAGGTGGGCCGCGAGCTGGTCGAAGACGACCTGGCGCGCATCGCGCAGCAGCTGCGCGAAGAGCACGCGCACCACGGCTATCCGCGCGCGCAGGCGCAGGTCACGGCCATCGATACCGACGACCCGCTGCGCATCGCGCTCCGCATCGATTTGACGCCCGGCCCGCCGCAGCGCATCGCCGAGCGGCGCTTCTTCGCCTGGCCCGACCCCAAGGAGCCGGTGCTGGTTTCACTGCTCCGGCAATACCAGGTGGATCGGGGTGATCGCGCCGACGAAGAGCAGCTCGACGCCGCCGATCGACAGTTCGAAACACTGCTGCGCGCGCGGGGGTTCCATCGCGCGACAGTCGACCACGCGCTGGAAGTCGGCCCATCGGGCGCGGTGGTGCTGAAGGTCAACGTCCGAGCCGACCAGCGCATCCGCATCTCTTTCGAAGGCAATCGGCTGTTCGACAGCGACGAGCTGATGGCGGTGTTGGCGCTCGAAGAGAGCGACGACCGCGCACCGGAGAGCCTGGCCGAGCGGCTGCGCCAGCACTACGTGACGCGCGGCCGCCTGGACGTGCAGATCACGAGCAGCCTGCGCACGCAGCCGGGTTCGGCGGTTAGCGACCTGGTCTTCACGCTGCGTGAAGGCGAGGCGCTGCGCGTGAAGAGCCGAGCCTACCCGTGCCTGACCCACGTGACGTCCAGCGCCGTCGACGCCGAGATTGACAGCTTCCTCGCCGAGCTGCCGGGCGCGGACCTGCTCGGGCCGGTCGATTCGCGCGCGAGCGACCCGATGTTCGGCCCGACCGCTAGCGCCGGTATGCGCCACGCCCCGCGCGATTTCAACCCGTACGGGTATTACGTCCCCGAAGTTTACGACAAGGCCATCGAGCACCTACGCGATCTCTACCGCTCGGAGGGCTACCTCTCGGCGAGCGTCGGGCCGCTCGCGCTGGTGCGCCCCAGCTGCTCGCGGCGCTCGCCCGCGGGACAGTGCATTCCGGAGCGCGCCATCGCGCGTCCCGCGCTGGCCTGCAGTTACGACGACATCGGCGTGCCCACGGAGCTGCCGCTCCCGGACGCCGCGCTCAGCTGCGTGCCCGATCCCAAGCGCGGCAAGCACTGCTCGAACGAAGCGCAGCTCTTCTTGCCGATCCGGCTCGGGCCGCAGACGTACCTGCACGACGTCTCGTTCGAAGGTAACCGCGCGTTGGTGGAAAAGCGCCTCTTCGCCGGCTCGGCGTTGGAGCTGGGGGTGCCGCTCAACCAGGCCGAGCTGGAGCGCGCGCGCCGCCGCATCCTCGACGAGTACGCCGAAGAGGGCTTTGCCTTCGCCGACGCCGAGGTAGAGCTCGATCTCTCGCCGGATCACACGCGCGGTCGTGCCCGCTTCGTGATCAGCGAACGCGAGCGGGTGCGCGTTTCACGGATCGTGATCCGCGGCGCCGAAGTGACGAGCGAACGCCTGATTCGCAGCCGCATCGCGCTCGAGCCGGGCGGCGTCTATCGACGCAGCCTGGTGCGCCGCACCGAAGAGCGCCTGGCCACGCTCGGCGTGTTCGGCAGCGTCAGCGTCGGCTTCGAGGATCCATACGTGCCGGCGCGCGAAAAGGTCGTGATCGTCACCGTCGAGGAGCGCATGGCGCAGTACGTCGACGTGCGACCCGGCATCAGCAGCGGCGAGGGCTTCCGCATCTCTTTCGAGTACGGCCACCGTAACTTGGGTGGTGAGGCGATTCAGTTCACGCTGCGCTCCCAGCTCAATTTCTTGCCGCAGCAGTTCATCTTGGAAGAGGACGTGCGCGCCAAGCACGAAGCCGTGGAGACTCGCTTCGGTCGCCACAACTCGGCGAGCCTCGAGTTTCCCGAGATCGGCTTGGGTCCGCTGTTCCGCTTCAGCGTCGAGGCCATCGACGTGCGCGACAACGCGCGTGACTACAGCCAAGTCAAAGAGGCGTTGCTACCCAGCTTGATCTTCCGCCCGGAGCGCCGCCTTTCGGCCCAGATCGGACCCTCTTTCGAGCTGAACAACGCCACCATTCTCGGCGACACCAACGGCCTCGAGAACTACATCCGCGAGAGCGGGCAGCTCACCACGTTTCGCGTGCCCGAGGGCACCACCTTCGTGTTCGCGCAGCGCGCTTCCGCCACTTGGGATCAGCGTGACGTGCCGCTCGACGCGACGCGCGGCTTCTTGATCTCCGGCACCATCGAGCACGTGCACGCCAAGCCGGTCGGAGACACTGCCGCGGAAGCGGAGGCCAGCGGCGGCACCGGGCCCTTCGACCCGGTGGTGAGCGACTTCATGCAGTACACGTCGCGCATCGCCGGCTACATCCCGCTCAACAAGCGCGGCCTGGCGCTGGCGCTCTCGTTTCGCTGGGGGCTCAATACGCAGCTGATCGACCGCTCGCACACCTACCCGGATCGCCTATTTTTCATGGGCGGCGTCGACACCATGCGCGGCTTCACCCAAGACTCGGTGATCCCGGAAGACTTGTCGCAGCAGCTGCTCGATTCGCAGGCGCTGTCGGAGTCGGACCCCGGTGATAACGAGATGCTCACCGTCGACCGCATCTTGATTCGCGGCGGCGACGTGTTCTTGAATCCGCGCGCCGAGCTGCGCATCCCGCTCGCAGGCAGCGTGCAGACGGCGCTGTTCCTGGACACGGGTAACCTGTGGAGCACCCCGCGCGCGTTTCAAGATACGCCGTTCCGCTTACGTTACGCGGTCGGTACCGGGCTCCGCATCGGCACGCCGGTGGGTCCCTTGGTGTTCGACTACGGTTTCAACGTGGACCGCGTGCTCGACAAGATCGACTCCAGCCGCACCCGCAAGCGCTTCTGGGAATCGCTCGGCGCCTTCCACTTCAGCATCGGGCTTTTCTAGTCACGCTGCGTGTCTCGACCTGAGACGCCCGGGACGTCCAACAATCTGGAGTGTCGGACTAATGACACCGCCGGTCGTGCCGTTCACGACAAAGGGCGCACCCGATGGCACTGGCGAGCACTAAGCCACCTCCGGCCGACTTCCACCGAACGGTTTCGGGGTCGGGGCTCAAATCTGCGTCGGTGCGCGACCTCACCACCGACGACATCGACGTGGTTTTTCAGCCCATCGTCGACCTGAACACCGGCTCCACGTTCGCTCACGAGGCCCTGACGCGCTGCAAGTGGCCGGAGCTCAAGAATCCGCTCGTTCTGTTTCAGCAGGCTGAGGCCGAGCGCGCCTGCGGCCCGCTGGGTCGCAAGATCCGCGAAGTGGCGTTCGCGCGTTGCGCCGACGCTCCGCTGTTCGTCAACCTGCATCCCCACGAGTTGAGCGACGGTTGGCTGGTGCGACCCGACGACCCACTCTTTTTTCACGACCGCGCCGTGTACCTCGAGATCACCGAATCGGCGGCGTTCAGCTACTTCGGCCTGTGCGCCGGCGTGCTCAAGGAAATCTGCTCGCGCGGCGGCGCATTCCTGGTCGTCGACGACCTCGGCGCCGGCCACTCGAACCTCAAGCGCATCGTCGACCTCGAGCCACACGTGGTGAAGCTCGACCTCGCGCTCGTGCGCGGCATCGAAAAGAGCCGCCGCCAACAAATCTTGGTACGCCAAGTCGTCGCCCTCTGCGAAGAGCTCGGTGCGCGCGTCGTCGCCGAAGGCATCGAAACGGAAGACGAGCTCCGAGCCGTCATGGACACCGGCGCGCGCTACGGCCAAGGCTACCTCTTTGCCAAGCCGGCGTACCCGGTGCCTGTACCGCGCTGGCCCTTCGGCCTTGCCGGTCAAGCGGG
>JBEHXA010000487.1:0-5953 GCA_048498935.1 Myxococcota bacterium | reverse complement strand
CGCGCACCACTGTGCCGGTCGCCGACGGTGTCATCTATCGTTTCGGGTCGCACCCGGCGAGCTGATCGGTCTGGTCGGGTCGTCCGGGGGTGGCAAAACGACGCTCATCAACCTGCTGACGCGGTTCTACGATGTCACGGGCGGCCGCATCCTCGTCGACGGCGTGGACCTGCGCCAGCTGGAGAGCGGCAGCTACCGAGAGCAGATCGGTATCGTGCTCCAAGAACCGTACCTGTTTCACGGTAGCGTGCTCGACAACATCCGGTACGGTGCGCCCGACGCCACCTTCGAAGAAGTGCTCCAGGCGGCGCGCGTCGCCAACGCGCACGACTTCGTTTCACGCCTGCCTCACGGCTACGACACCGTGATCGGCGAGCGCGGCCACACCCTTTCCGGGGGCGAGCGGCAACGCGTCTCGATCGCGCGCGCGGTGCTGAAAAACCCGCGCATTCTCATCCTCGATGAAGCGACCAGCAGCGTCGATACCGAAACGGAACGCAAGATCCAGGAGGCCATGGACCGCCTGGTGGCAGGGCGCACCGTGTTCGCGATCGCGCACCGGCTTTCGACCTTGCGCAAGGCCGATCGTTTGCTGGTCATTCAAGACGGTAACTTGGCCGAGCAAGGCACCCACGCCGAGCTCTTGGCCAACCCGCACGGCATCTACACCAAGTTACATCGACTGCAGCAGCAGCTACACGACCACGACGCCGACGCCGACGCCGACGCCGCGTAGTCGCCACCACCGAAAGCAAACGCACATGACTCAATCCCTCATCGAGCACGACCTCGGGCCGCTCCCGTCCGCTACGGCGCGGCCCGTCGCGCCCACGCCATCCAACACCGACACGCCCTTGAGCTTGGAGCTCCGTACCGACGGCAGGCTCTGGGCGACAGCTCAGGGACGCGTTGCACCGGTCAAGCTGCGGCGCTGCTTCCCCTGGACCGCACCGGACCGCTACGTCTCCCTGCAGACCGACGACAATGTCGAGCTCGCGCTCGTGACCGATCCAGGCCACCTGGACGCCGCGTCGCGCCTCGCTCTGTCACGCGCGCTCTCGGACATCGGCTTCGTCCTACAAATCCTGCGCGTTCACGCATTGAACGAGGAGTTCGAGCTGCGCTGTTTCGACGTCGACACCCCGCAAGGCCGGCGCACCTTCCAAACCGCCCTCGACGCCTGGCCTCGCGAAACCCCCGACGGCGGCCTCCTCATCGAGGACGTCGCCGGGGACCTGTTCCGCATCGACGATCCCGAAAAACTCGACCCCCGCAGCCGCGAGCTCGTTTGGGAGCTCGTCGACTAGCCACATGTCGCCGAAATCAGGCCCCCCCGTGCCCGTGCCCGTCGGTCCGTGCTCTAGCCGCGCGTCATGAAGCTGCAGCGGCTGGAGCCGGGGCCGAAGAACGCGTCACCTTGGGCGAAGCGCAGGTACTGCACTGCGACTTGGGCGGCGGGGGTGAAGCCGTAGTCGCCCATTTTGGACCAATCGAAGCTGGAGCAGAGCTGCGGCTTGCTGCGCAGCTCTGACAAGAGCATCAGCGACGCCCAGTCGACGGCGCGCGGGTCCCAGATTTGGCTCGCGATCGCGACTTGCATGAACCAGGGCACACTACCGCCGGCTCCCTTGAGCAGGTCCTTGGCCTGATCGAGCGCCTTCAGGTTGCGATCCAGCTGCTCTTGCTGCTTACGCGCGAAAAAGAGCTCCCAAAAGCGCGCCGAGCTAGCCTTGAAGCGCGGATCGTACCAAGCCAGGGCGAGGAGTTTCGCGTACAGATCGTACGCTTTCAGGATGTCGGGGCTGCTGAGGGTGTTGCCCTTCGCTAGCAACGCATTCAGCTCGTCGAGCTGCCGTGAAACGCCCGCCTCGAATTCCTTGAGGGAAGTGAGCGGCAGTGGCCCGAGGTCGATGGGAGCCATCGCCTTGGGCGGGCGTACGCGCACGGTCACCTTTTCGGGAGTGCCGGCCCCGAGCAGCTTCTCGCGCAGCTCGGCGCTCAAGTTCACGCCCACGTACCCGAAAGCATCCGTGGTGCCGACGGGATGAACCGCATTACCGACCACGAACGAGACGATCACGTCGCGGGCGTAGCCTTGATCGCACGGTGCGTCCGTCGTCGCCTGCTTGGCGATCTGCACCGGCCCCTGATCGACCGAGCTGATGACGCGATCGCCCTCGAGCGTCTCGGTGCGACGCGCCACGATATCGGTCGGAATCACGTCACAGCGCGCGGCGCGATACACACGCACCCGCATGGCATCGAGCTCCGGCTCTGCTTCGAAGGTGTAGGTCTGATCACGCGGCGCCCCGTAAGCCACCGTGCTCCCCTTCGGCGTGTCGACCGTCCTCGTCGTCAGTGCGCCCCGCCCGCATCCCCCGAGCGCCAGCGCGATACCCGCTATGCAAACCAACTTGCCCATGAGCGAGCAGCGTAGGCCGCACTCAGATGTTCGTCGAGCGCCCGGCCCAAATCGCGCCAAGCTGCGGGTTTTCCCGACACTCAGCGCTCAGTCTTCCGCACCCGTAGCGCGCGAAGTCGCGCGGGTTTGCACGTCTTTCCGGTAATTGCCGGGCGTGGACTTGGTGACCTTCTTGAAGCTCCGGATCAGATGGTGCTGTGACTGAAAGCCGCACGCCTGAGCGATCTGCTCCGCCGAAAGCGTGGTGGTGCGCAGCAGCATCTTGGCGTGCTCCACGCGAATGTTGCGCAGGTAGACCAGGAACGAGGTACCGGTGGCCTGCTTGAAGATGCGGCTGAAGGCAGGCACCGAGAAGCCGGCCTTGCGCGCGACGCTGGTGAGCCGCAGCGGCTCGGCAAAGTTGTCCTTGAGGTATTGCAGCGTCGTATCGAGCCGCATGCTCTTCGGACCTTCGAGCGCCCGCGACGCGAACACGCTCAGACGTGACAGCGCATCCTTGAAGGTCTCGATCACGCGATACACGCTGGGAGCCTCTTCCAGCTTTTGGCTCAAATCGTCCGCCAGGTGCTCGGCGACCTCGTTGCGAAGCAGGTGACGCTTCTGGATGTTCTTGATCAGCGTGAACAGCATCGACAAGAACTGACTGCGCACGACCTCGATGCGCTCCGTCGACCAAACCAGCACCAGCCTCACGTACTGGTCGCTCGCCAGCTTGATCTCATCCATCGCCACGCGATCGAAGGCATCGCACAGGTCGGCCGCTGCCCGGTTGAGCAGCGAGTAGCGCATGCCCTCCTTGGTGGTGCCCTTTTCATCGTAGAAGAGGATGTCCTTCTCCAGCTGAACGCAAAGGTGGAGCGCAAGCACGGCGTCATGATGGGACGGATGCAGCGGCTCGCCGGGCGGCAGCGTGCGCCCGATGCCCACGACCGTGTTCACGTCGAAGGTCTCCTTCACGAAGGCCTGGAGCTTCTGCGCCCGCTCGCGCAGCTCGAGCTTGGCGCGCGCCGCGCTCTTGCCCGTCGCGGCCGACGTGAGCACCGACACGCCGTACTCCTGCAAGCGATTGGCGCCGGTCTCCGGCATGCTGGCGACGAAGCGGTTGACCGCGCGCTGAATCTGCGCGTTCTTCACCATCGTCTGCACCGGGTCGAGCGTCTGGTTCTTCGGGTACACGGGCATCAGCGCCATGGCCGTGGTGGGCAGGCGGCAAATGCCCATCTCTTCGCTGCGCCACTCCTCGAGCTTGCCTTCGTGGTACCAGGGCGTGAGCTGAAACTTCTCGGAGCTCGTGGCGCGATCGACCCAGTCCAGGTTGGGCCAGGCGCGATCGAACACCTCGCGCTTCAAGCGCTTCACGCGCTCGTGCAGCCGCACTTCGGCGTGATCCGTCGACACCAGCTCGGAAAACAGGCCCAAAAACTCCTCGATGGCCTTGAGCACGGGGGGTTCGATCACCGGGATGCGCAGCGCCATACGCACGAAGCGCATGAAGTCCGGATTGGCGCTCGCCGGCAGCTGACCAGTGAGCTCACGCCAGCGCCACGCGATGCCGTCCCAATCCAGCTCTTCGGTCAGGAACTGACCGCCGTAGAAGAAGGTGCGGCCCTTGGGATCCGACGGCAGCGGGTAAAAGAAATCGCTGAAGCCCATCAAGTCGCCGACCACGAACTCGCGATCGCGGCTGGCGCGCTTGAGCGACTCCCAATAGTAGTCGTCGCGCTTGCCTTCCTTGCCGTAGTGGATCTCGAAGTGAAAGGGTTGGATGCGCCCGACCACCTCGTTCAGGTCCATCCAGGTCAGACCCTTCTTGCCATCCCAGTGCAGGATCCAAAACGGCAGCTCCTGGTGCAGCCGCAGCAGGTTGTTGACCCAGTAGTAGTTGTTGATGCGCTCGAGCCAGTCACCGCGACCGCGCTGCTTGCCTTGCCCACGTGGGTCGGCTCCGAATGACGAATCCTGATCCAAGGCTTCATGCTTCATGGCGATTGGCTCCCGCAGTCCCGGCCCAGCACTGCCGTCGGCCGTTTTGGCCAAGGAGTGGAGAAGATCGTTCGCCTGCTGAAGATCGAATTGCTCAGAGGCGTGCATGGTTCCAATCGTATCAATCCTGACGCTTCAGAAATGGACCGTTTTCTTCAATACTGTGGACTGTTCTTAACGCCGAAGCACAAGCCTGCGCACCTCGCGTTTTTACATTAACGCACTGATTTCATTGATGTTTCGGCGAAACACGCGGTGGAGCGGCTGTTCAGTCTTGGAGCTCGGCGGCGACCAGCACCAGGTTGGCGTTGTAATAGATATCGGGCTCGGTGACGGCCCACCACCCAGCGGTCCAGTGACCTTCAGGCACGAAGCCACCGTCCCACAGGTCACTCTGCTCTTGGTGCCACAAACTGTGCGCGGGCAAGCCAGAGCGGAGCGGCTCAGTGTTGTCCCAAAGCAAAGCTTTGGCGGGCGCGTCGGGAGCGAGAAAGCTCATACCCTTGGCGTTCGGTCCTCCGAGCAAGTAGCCCGGCACCGGCCCTTTCACGTTTCCCCACTCGGTGTGATACAGCCGCTCGGGCCCCTTCCCGATGCGCGTCACCATCGAGTAGCCGTTGGGGTTGCGGCCGAGGATCCAATGCCACTGGTCGCGGAGCGCTTCGAGCAGCCACGTTCGAGAAGGATCGAGCCGCAACGCTACCGCGAACTGGTGAGCCTTCTCGAGCAGGTTCGAGTTGTGACCCCAGTAGTAGTCGTGCAGCCCGGACGCGCAGCGGTAGCCGTCCGTGCCTTCGAGTTGAGCGCGCGCGCCGTCGACAGCCGCCAGCAGTCGCTGTTTGGCTTCAGCGCGGAGCTCCGGTGGAGTCTTGACGTCGAAGGCGAGCCCCATCAGTCCCCAGCGGCTCAAGTTCGCCCAAGCCCCGGAAAAGAAGCGGTCAGGCCGCGTTTCGGGATCGGCGAGCAGCGCCTTGGCACGCTCCAACGCAGCCGGCAGGCGGAAGCTGCGCCACAGCTCGACTGCTGCAATCAAGCGCGCGCCAGTTTCCTGAAATTCGGTCGAATCGTCCCACAGCGGCTGATTGCTGCCCTTGCCGTCGACCAGGATGCGCTCCGGGTGACGCTCCAGAAAAGCCCACGCCGCGCGGCTGGCTTTCTCACAGCGCTCGGCAAAAACGCGATCACGCTTCTGGTACACGCGAGCCGCCTGCGCGAGCACGCTCGCTGCCTTCGCGGTACTGGCCGTGCCAACGCCCGCGACCCAATGCGGCTTGCGCTCGTCCTGCGGCTTACCCTCCGACCAATCGAACACGGCCTCGCGAGCGCGAAACGCACCGCTGTCCGGCTCCTGCATCGAAAGGACCCACTCGAGCCCCCAGCGCGCCTCATCCAAAATGTCGGGCACGCCGTTACCCGACTCGGGAATGTGACCGTCCCCGTCGGGGAAGAGCGCGGGGTGCTGCTCGTAGGCCATCAACAGCGCCTGCACCGTGGAATGAAACGACATGTAGTGATGGAGCGCGCTGCGATCGATGCTCATGTCCACCC
>JBEHXA010000486.1:0-5977 GCA_048498935.1 Myxococcota bacterium | reverse complement strand
GCCGACGCTTTCCCCGGCCGCTTCGCGCGTCCGCCGGGCTACTGAGAAAAGGCTTAACCGCCCCGAGCGGGGCGGACTAGCCTGAAGGCGTGCTGCGCAGGGAAGTACTCAGCAGTTTGGGCATGGTCGCGCTCGCTCCACTCGCCTGCAAGCGAGGCGACTCGAGCGCCGGGACCGGGAATGAAGCGGGTGGTGCGAAAGGGGTTGGCAAGCCGCTGCGCGTCGCGGTCATCCCCAAGGGCACGACGCACGAGTTCTGGAAAGCCGTCCACGCCGGCGCCGTGAAGGCCGGCAAGGAAGCAAGCGTCGAGATCATCTGGAAGGGGCCGCTCAAGGAAGACGACCTCAAGTCGCAGGTCGATTTGGTGCAGAGCTTCACCGCGCAGGGTGTGTCGGGCATCGTGCTCGCACCGCTCAACGACTCGGCGCTGGCCGCGCCGGTCCGCGCCGCGGTCAAATCAGCCGTGCCGGTCGTGATCTTCGATTCGGATCTAAAAGGCTCCGACCACGCCAGCTTCGTGGCGACCGACAATCGAGCAGCGGGACGGCTGGCAGGCGAGCAGCTCGGCGCGCTGCTGTCCGGAAAAGGCAACGTGGTGCTCCTTCGCTACCAGGAAGGTTCTGCAAGCACGCACAACCGCGAAGAAGGCTTCTTGGAGGCTATCCGCAAGTTCCCCGAGATCAAGCTGGTGAGCGAGAACCAGTACGGCGGGGCCACCACCGAAAGCGCATTCTCGGCGAGCGAAAACCTGCTCTTGGCGCAGAACGCTGGCAAGGGACAGCTACAGGGCGTGTTTTGCCCCAACGAGTCGACCACGTTCGGCATGCTGCTGGCGCTCGAGAAGGCCGGGCTCGCCGGCAAGCTCCGCTTCATCGGTTTCGACTCTTCAGCGAAGTTGGTGGAAGGCGTGCGCGGCGGCAAGATCGACGGGCTAGTGCTCCAGAACCCGTTCAACATGGGCTACCTGGCAGTCAAAACGCTCGTTCGTCACCTGCGCCACGAGCCGATCGAAAATCGGATCGATACGGGCGCCGCGCTGATCGAAAAAGCGAACATGGATCAGCCAGACATGAAGGCTCTGCTCTCCCCACCCCTCGGCGAGTGGCTGGGCACAGCTCGGTGATGCGGCTCGAGCTGCGAGGCATCGACAAGGCGTTCGGTGCGGCGCGCGCGCTCAGCGCGGTCGACTTGTCGGCCTCGACCGGCGTCGTACACGCCGTGCTGGGCGAGAACGGCGCCGGCAAGAGCACGCTGATGAAGATCCTTTCGGGTGCAGAGCGACCCGACGCCGGCCAGCTGCTGCTGGACGGCGCGCCATTTCGCCCGGAAAATCCTGAGGCCGCGCGCCGCGCAGGCGTCGCGATCGTCCATCAGGAGCCGCTGTTTTGCGCGGACCTGAGCGTGCGCGAAAACATCGTGCTCGGCAGCGAGCCCCGCATCGGTCCGTTCGTCGACCGCTCGCGATCGCGGGCCGTTGCGGAGCGCGCGCTCGAGCCGCTCGGCCAGAGCCACGGCTTCGGGCTCGAGACGCGCGTCGGACAGCTCTCGCCCGCCGACCGCCAGCTCGTCAGCATCGCGCGCGCGCTGGTCGACGAGAGCTGCAAAGTGCTGATCCTGGACGAGCCCACCAGCGCGCTCACGCGGGCCGACACCGAACGGTTGTTCGAAATCGTGAAGCGGCTCACGGCGCGAGGCGTGACCATCCTGTACATTTCGCACTTCTTGGAAGAGGTCGAGCGCATCGCGACCGAGTACACCGTCCTGCGCGACGGACGCACGGTAGCGAGCGGCAGCGTCGCCGACAGCACGCGCAGTCTCTTGATATCGCTGATGGCCGGCCGCGAGGTGACCGAGCTGTTCCCGCGTTCGGAGCGCACGCGCGGCAAGGTAGCGCTCGAGGTGCGTGAGCTATCCGGTCGTCGGTTGCCTCTCGGCGCCAACTTGGCGCTGCATCGCGGTGAAGTGCTCGGCATCGCAGGCCTGGTCGGTTCCGGCCGAACCGAGTTATTGCGAGCCATTTTTGGCCTCGATGAGCGTCGCGCGGGCACCGTGCTGATCGGTGAGCTCGCAGCGCCGAGCTCGCCGGTAGCGCTCGCAGCGCGCAAGGTCGGGCTGCTCTCGGAAGACCGAAAGGGCGAAGGCTTGGCCGAAGGCCTCTCGATCGCCGAGAACGTGACGCTCTCGGGCCGAGGCTCACTCGGTCCCGCCTTCTTGGCGCTACCGGCGCGCAGTCGGGAAGTCGCACAACGCTGGATCGCTCGGCTCGGCATTCGCTGCAGGGGTCCCGAGCAAACAGCTCGAGGTCTTTCGGGCGGCAACCAGCAGAAGGTGGCGCTGGCGCGGCTGCTGCATGAAGAGGTGGAGGTGCTGCTGCTCGACGAGCCGACCCGCGGCATCGACGTCGGCAGTCGCGCCGACATCTATCGGTTGATCGACGAGCTAGCGCTCGCCGGCAAGGCCGTGCTCCTGGTTTCGAGCTACCTGCCTGAGCTGCTCGGCGTGTGCGACCGTGTGGCCGTCATGGTGCGCGGCAAGCTCGGGCCTGCTCGCCCGGTGAGCGAGCTCACCGAGCACGCCGTGCTGCTGGAGGCGACCGGATGAGCAAGCTGTCGGAATGGGCTAAAAAGCCCTGGTTTGGCCCGCTCTTGGCCCTGCTGTGCGTGTACGCGCTGTTCAGCGCGCTCACGCCCGACACCTTCTTGCGCACGCTGAACCTGGTCACCATGCTGCGCCAAACCGTGGTGGTGGCGATCGTCGCGGTGGGCATGGCGCTGATCATCGTGCAGGGCGGCATCGACCTTTCGGTCGGTTCGACCGTAGCGCTCGTCACCGTGGTAGTCGCAAAAGCACTGCAGCACGGCGCGAGCCCAATGCTGGCGCTCGGCTATGGGTTGTTGCTCGGCGCCGCCGCCGGCCTGCTCAACGGGGCGCTGGTGGTGGCCCTACGCATCACTCCCTTCATCGCCACGCTCGGGACGATGAGCGCCCTGCGTGGCCTTGCCAAGGGCCTGGCCGACGAGCAAAAGATCGACGCGCCCGCGCGCGGCATGGACGATTGGATGGCGATTCTGCCCGGCGAGCGCCTAGTGCCGAGTGGGGTGTGGCTAGCGCTCGCTGCCGCTGTAACTTGCGCGTTGCTGCTCGGCTATACTCGGCTCGGCCGCCATGCCGTGGCGGTGGGCTCGAACGAGCACACCGCTCGCCTATGCGGCGTTTCGGTGACGCGGGTGCGCCTGGCCATTTACACGCTCGGCGGCCTGCTGGCGGGTTTGGCCGGAACGCTCGAGTTCTCGACCCTGACGGTGGGCGACCCTACCGACTCGGTAGGCCTCGAGCTCGAAGCCATCGCGGCCGTCGTGATCGGCGGCGGCTCGCTCTCGGGCGGTCAGGGCTCGGTGGCCGGCACCATGCTCGGCGCGCTGCTGCTCACGGTGATTAAGGCCGGCTGCACGCACGTGGGTATGCCCAATTGGATCCAGGAGATCCTGACCGGCGCCATCATCGTGGTGGCGATGACGCTCGATCGGGTGAGGCAAGCTCGACGCTGACCGAGGCCCAACCCCGGTATAGTGGGCGCGTGCAGCTGGCTGGAATTTTCGTGTACCCCGTCAAGGCGTGCGGTGGCGTATCACTCACGACAGCGCGCGTGGTGGAGCGCGGGCTCGAGCACGACCGCCGCTACATGCTCGTCGACCGCGCGGGCGTGTTCGTGTCGCAGCGCGAGCGACCGGAGCTGAGCCAAGTGTCCACGCGGTTGGAGGGCGAGCGCATCGTGCTGAGCGCGCCGGGTATCGGCGAGCTGGCACTGCCGCTGGCCCTGAACGCCGGTGAGCGCGTGCCGTACCGAGTCTGGAGCAGCGACGGGCAGGCGCTCGCGCACGCCGACGGCGGACGCTGGTTTTCGACGCTACTCGGCGATGAAGTGAGCCTAGTGTACATGCCGGACGACGAGCACCGCGCCGTCAACCCCGCGCGCGCTCGACCGGGCGACATCGTGAGTTTCGCCGACGGCTACCCGATGCTGCTGATCTCGCAAGCATCGCTCGACGATTTGAATGGTCGCCTTCCCGAGCCGATCGAGATGCGCCGCTTTCGGCCAAACCTGGTGATCGACGGCGCCACGCCTTACGCGGAGGACTCGTTCACCCAGCTGCACATCGGCGAGTTGGGCTTCCGCGCGGTCAAGCGCTGCGACCGCTGCAGCGTGACGACCGTCGACCCAGCCACCGGCCAGCGTGGGAAAGAGCCGCTGCGAACACTGGCCAAATACCGGCTCGAGGACGGCAAGGTCTGGTTCGGCATGAACCTGATCCACGACGCTTGCGGCTCGCTGGATTTGGGGCATACCGTACGCCTCGCGTAGCCTGCCTTCGCTGGTCACATGCTCCTTCACAAGCGTCTGCAATACTCGCCGTTTCTGGCCCAGCTCGTCGTCATCCGGCGCTGCAATCTGTCGTGCGGCTACTGTAACGAGTTCGACGAGACCTCGGCGCCTGTCCCGGCGGAGGTGCTGCGCGCCCGCATCGACAAGCTCAAGGAGCTCGGCACCTTCAGCCTCGAGCTCACCGGTGGTGAGCCGATGATGCACCCCGACATCTTCGACCTGATCAGGTACGCGCGCGAGCGCGACTTTTACAAGGTCATGATGATCTCCAACGCCTACCTCTTGAACGAGAAAAAGGTGCAGGAGCTCAACGCCGCCGGCTTGATGGAGATGCAGGTCAGCGTCGACGGGGTGATGCCCAACGACGTGACCGTCAAGGTGCTCAAGCCCATGATGCCCAAGCTGCGCATGCTGGCCAAGACCGCCAAGTTCAAGGTGGTGCTCAGCGGCGTGCTGGGCGCATGCGCGCCGGAAGAAGCGCTGACCGTGGTGCGCACCGCCAAAGAGCTCGGCTTTCGGCCGCGCGTGCTGGTGCTGCACGACGGCAACGGGCAGATGCAGCTCAACGCGGAGGAGCGCGCAGTGCTGCAGCAAGTGCGCGTGGAGATGGGCGGCCGCTTCAAAGAGGCGCACGACTACCGCGATCGCATCCTGAGCGAGGGCGCTGCGCCGTTCAAATGCCGCGCCGGCAGCCGCTACCTGTACGTCGACGAGTTCGGCGACATCGCTTGGTGCTCGCAAACGCGCGGCGTGTTCAAAAAGCCGCTGCTCGAGTACCAGCCCGAAGATCTGCGGGCTCAGTTCTACACGAAAAAGACGTGCGCCGACGCCTGCACGATCGGCTGCGTGCGCACCCAAAGCGCGTACGATGAGTGGCGCGCCCAGCCGAACGACTTCGAAGCGCCCAAGCGCCTCCCGCTCGTCGCCGGCTGAGCTCGCGCGGAGCCGGGCTCCGCTACGCCTCGCTACTTGCAGACGAAGTCGTACTCGCCTTCCGAGTTCACGTGGACGACGAAGGGGCTGCCCAGCTCCACGTCTGGAGTCAGCGTTTCGGTCTTCATCTGAAGGTCGTCGCCGAAGATGGCCGTCGTCCGGAACATGCCGGCCATGGTCACGGCGTGGTTCAGGCCGTGACCCGTCGCGACGATGTCCCAGTTGGCCATGCCACTGCCGTCACCGCCCGCCTGAATCGCCCACTTGAACGCGGACGCTTGATCCGCGCGCGCCACGAACAGCGTGGGCGTGCCGCCGTGGGCGCGAGCGAGGGAGAAGGTTTCGGCGGGCAGCGTGCCACCGCCGAAACCCAAGCCACTCCAGAGGCTGGTCGCGTTCGCGAACAGGCCGACCACCGCGTACATGCCGCCGGAATCGAGCTTCACCTGGTAGCCACGGGTCGGGTTCTTGCCGTTCTTGTCGGCATAGGCCCTTGCCGCCTCGAGCGTCGGGAAGCGAAGGATCACCTGCTCCTGCGTCTGTTCAGTCGGAAGAACCCTCTCGACCTGCGGTGTCGGCGGCGGCGGCACAGGTTTCTGCTGTGTCTGCGGCGTGTCGATCACCTTCATCTGCAAGACCGGCGGAACATATTTGGTGAG
>JBEHXA010000485.1:0-5983 GCA_048498935.1 Myxococcota bacterium | reverse complement strand
CGCATCGACGACCAATCTCACGGTGCGCCGATCCACCACGGTGACAATCGCGGTTCCCGGTCGCACGAACGCTCCCGGATCAACGGCACGTGCCGAAACCTCTCCGGCAAATGGCGCGCGCAGTACGCAATCGTCGACTTCGAGATGCTTGCCCAGTGACTGCGCCTGAAGCGCCTGGAGTTGAGCGCCCTGTGCCGCCGTGCGGGCTTGGCGTTGCTCGACTTCATTGGGCGACACGAAACCCCCATCGAGTAGACTTTTGAATCGCGATGTCTCGCTGGCCAAAGCGCGCTGCTCGGCTGCGAGGGCCTGCGCCTGGAGCCTGAAAACCTGATTGGCGGCGGAGCTGTTGCGACAATCGAGCGTTGCCAGAACCTGGTCCTTCTTCACGCTCGTGCCGGGACGAACGAGCACGTCGCTGACGTACGCGGAAACGAGTTGCGGTCCTACTCTGGCTTCCAGCCAAGGCAACACCGTTCCTACATACCTGCGTGTGTCATGGTACTCCGCCGCTTTTGCGCTTACGACCGTGACGCCCTTAGGGGCGTTCGCAAGCGTCGTATGGTTTGTTTGTGCCGAGGCATGCCGGAAGAGCGTCGCTCCAGTTGCCAGGATGGCCGCAACACCCAGTAAAAGCATGGAAGGAATTCCGAGGTCGATTCGTCGTCGTGGGACAGCGGGCGTTGTTTCGCCATCGTCACCTTCAGATGAGGAAGCTTCATTGGTGGACGGTTCGCTGATCATCGTTCCTCCGACATGACGCGGGCCAGGACTGCGCGCGTCACGCTCAACTGAAAGTGTCCAATGGCAAGTTGAATTTCCGCCTCGATGCGGAGCGTTTCGGCATCGGCAAGCTCCGTGCTGGTGCCAAGTCCCGCCTTGAAGCGCGCTTCCGCTTGCTCGTGGTTGGCCTTCGCGGCATCGGCCGCGCGGGCGAGCGCCTCAATCGCTTCGGCCTTCTCCTCAAAGCTTCGATACACTTGCTCGGCGCGCGTCGTTGCGGATTGGCGGGCAACCTCGACCTCGGCCAGCATCGCTTGCTCTTTGCGTTGCGAAGCCTCGGCCTGGGCGTTGGCGATGGCGCGGTAGATCGGCCACTCGAGCACCAACGCGGCGCTGTAGTTGAATATCGTGGGCAGGAGCCCGTTCCCTTCGGGGCTGACGCCGTCTGACCCCGACGCGCCCCCTGCGCGACCCGAAACTGCCAATGTGGCGAAGAGGTTTGGACGGGTGCTGCGCTCAATCGCTTCGGTCTGGAGACGCTGCGCGCGCGCCCTAAAGACGGCGCTCCTGACCGTCGGGTCTTCGTCTCGAGCTCGTGCTTGGACATTGCCCCGCGAGGGCAGATCAAGGTTGCTTGTCGGCGGGGCCTCCTTCGCGTCGAGCTCGGGCGAGGAGACGCCGACCGAGGCGGCAAGGACGCTCTTGGCGACGCGCAAATTGCCATCCGCGCGAATGCGGCTCACCGCGAAACGCGTAAGGTCCGCCTCGGCTCGCGTCAGATCTATGGGCGCACGCAGCCCGCTCGTGACTCCGGCCTCGGCGTAATCGCGATGAAGTCTCGCCCGCTGTTCGGCTTGCGTCGCAACTTCGAGCACTGACCGAGCCGCATGAACAGCGTAATAAGCCTCTGTCACCGCCAAGACTGTGTCGAGCCGTGAGGCACGAGCTCGCTGTTCATCGATAGCCGAGAGCGCACTGGCAGCGGCACTCTCAGCCGCGATGCGTCCGAAATCGAAGAGCTCTTGTCGGACGCCCACTCCAACCAGGGTCGTGGCGTACGGGCGGAGGTCGTTCGTCGCGGTCACCGGTGTGCCGCCGATCCGAGGCAAATCGACCGCGCCGTTGGAAACAATCGTGGCGGTTGAGTTGTTGGTCGTACCGCCGACGAGCTCGGCGAGAGCCCCGATAGCTGGCATCCAGGCAGCTCCGGGAACCCGCTCCGCCGCCCGAGACGCAATAATTCGTGCCTTCGCGGCAAGGACCTGCGGCTGGTGCTTCAGCGCATACGCGACGGCCTCTTCGAGGGAGACTGAAGGCCCGATGGTCGCGGGCGTCGTGGGTTCAGCAGCGCCCGCGTGGGTTAGCGTCGCAACAATCAGCGCTGCAACCGCCAACGCCGTGGTAGCGACTCGTTTGAGCATGGCGCAGGCCGTGCAAGCAAAGAACAGGCCGCCGTGCTATCGCGGGCTTTTCCCGCTCATCCGCCTCTGTACTAGGAAAAGCTCCCACGCCCTTTCGGAGATTCTCCCAATTGCCAAGCATCGGTAGATGGCGCGAGGTCGTCGCCAAGCTGGTCGCGTTCGGTCCCAGCTCTCGTCGGTTCAGGACCTTGCTGCTCACGCTATTCGGAGTGGCCTTGGTTGCTGGTGCAGGCTTTTGGGACGCCAGGAGAGAAGCGGACGAGGCGCTCCGACAATTC
The DNA here is from genome assembly GCA_048498935.1 of Myxococcota bacterium. Taxonomy (GTDB): domain Bacteria; phylum Myxococcota_A; class Polyangia; order Polyangiales; family Polyangiaceae; genus PMG-095. The sequence continues at coordinate 3,561 of JBEHXA010000485.1, read as the reverse complement.
ACCCGCGATCAGCACTTGCTCGCAGTCGCGCTGTCGACGCAACCCCCGCGAGCGGCGCCAACAACGGGCGATGCGCGGGTTGGGATGGCCGGCGGCTTTCTGATGGCCGCGCGCAAGCTCGAGTCGGAGGGTGACGTTGTCGTCCTCCTTCATCGGCCAGATCGTCCGGGATTTTTGCTGTCCGATGGCAGAGTGTTCGACAGTCCGGCGCTATTGGCTGCGTTGACCAGAGGGTCGCCTGGAGTGACTCTGGATCGCGACGCCGCGCGCGAGCTCGGCTTGCAGCCTCGCGCGGCGGTCGCAGGCATCGCCGCTTTGCCTTGGCCTGATGAGCATGGCGCAGCCGTCGCGGTAGTGGGTAGCGCGAGTGCCGAACGTGACCGTGGTCGTCACAGTGAATGGCGCACGGTGATCACGGTCCTCTTGGTGAGCCTACTGATCCTCGGCTTTGGCGCAGTCGCGCTGTGGAGGCAACGGCGCGAGCTAGAGATGCAGAGAAAACTCGCGATTCGTGACAGCGAGCACGAGCGTGACGTGGAGCTGGCTCGAGCTGATCGGATGGCAGCGCTGGCAGCGCTTTCTTCTGGAATTGCCCACGAAATATCGACGCCTTTGGGCGTTATCAGTGGGCGAGTCGAGCAGCTGACCGGAGTGGTCCGAGATGCTGAGCCGCGACGACTCCTCGACAGTATTGGGGAGCAGGTTGAGCGCATCAACAAGGTGATTCGTGGATTTCTGGGACTGGCGAGAGGAGACGCCCCTACGCTCATTGAGGTGCCGGCTGGGCAGCTGGTCAAGGAAACCGTCGCCTTGGTTCAGCACCGCTTCGTCACCGCGGGGGTGGTCCTGCGAGTCGTCAATGGTGGTGCGGCGCCGCGTTCCGTCGCTTGTGATCCGGCGCTTTTCGAGCAGGTATTGGTCAATCTGTTGATCAACGCATTGGAGGCGTCGGAGCGCGGCCAGGGGGTGGAGCTGCGACTCAGCTCCGCGCATAACCAAGTGGTCTTCGAGGTCATCGATGAGGGACACGGCATCACGCGCACCGCCATTGCTCACGCGACTGACCCGTTCTTCACGACGAAAGCCAAGAAGGGCGGGAGCGGACTAGGCTTGGCCATTGCGCGGGAAATAGTCGCACATCACCGAGGGGAGCTTCGCCTAGAGCGTCGCGCCGACGAAGCTGCTTCTTGCGTGGGAACGCGCGCCACCATTTGTCTACCGGAAGGTGGCTCGTGAACGGAGCGTCGCGCTTCCATATTCTGATTGTCGATGACCATTTCGACATGGCGGAGACCATTGCCGCAGGCCTCGACGTGCGCGGCTACTCGTGCCGTCCAGTTGGCACGGCGCGCGAGGCGGTCACTGCCATCGCTGAGGGCAAGCACGACGCTCTAATCTGCGACTTGCGAATTCCCGGGACAGACGGACTGGAATTGCTGGCTCAATCCAAGGCGAGTTGCCCTGAAAGTCCGGTCATCGTGATGACCGCCTTTAGCGGCGTGGACACAGCCATCGAATCCATCCGCCGGGGCGCATACCACTATTTGACCAAACCTTTCAAAGTCGACGAGCTGGAGTTGTTCCTGCGTCGTGCGCTCGATGAGTCAGCCATCAGGCAAGAGGCTCGATCATTGCGAGAGGCGTTCGGACGTCCGTTAGATGACGTCGTCGGCGACAGTCCAGCCATGCGCGAGGTTTTCTCCTTCCTGCGACGCGTCGCCAATTCGAGCGCGCCGGTGCTCATCCTAGGTGAAACCGGGACTGGCAAGGGGCTGTTTGCTCGAGCGCTGCATAAGGAAAGCCGACGCTCCGAGGCGCCTTTCGTGGTCATCAATTGCGCGGCCATTCCCGAAGCGCTCTTGGAAAGTGAGTTGTTCGGGCACGTGCGGGGTGCGTTTACCGGTGCCGCTGCTGCTAGGGCTGGACTGTTCGAGCAGGCTAACCGCGGCACCCTTTTCTTGGACGAGATCGGCGAGATGGCGCCGCCTCTGCAGGCCAAGCTGTTGCACGTGCTCGAGACCGGCCGGGTTCGGCCTGTCGGATCAGATGTCGAAAAGCAAGTCGACGTTCGGCTCGTGACCGCGACCCACCGATCGCTCCGAAATCGGGTCGAACAGGGACTATTTCGGCAGGATTTGATGTATCGGCTCGATGTCGTGTCGGTTGAGCTGCCCCCGTTGCGGCAGCGCACCGACGACCTGCCAAAGCTGATAAAGAAGTTCAGTCTCGACGCGCGAGCTCGAAATCCGGAAGCACCTCTGCTTCGGATCTCGGCACAGGTCATGGAGACGTTTGCGCGCTACCCTTGGCCTGGCAACGTGCGTGAGCTCGAGCACGTCATCGAGAGACTGACGCTGCTCTGTGGCGAAGGATTGGCAACGGTCAACGATCTGCCCAAGGCAATGACGACCGAAGCCACGGCCCGGCACGAGATTCAGTTCGGTCGGCAGGTGATTCCCATGCGCGACCTACAGCGACGCTATGTCGCTTGGGCGCTTCAACAGCTGGGTGGGGCGAAAATGGCAACGTGCGAAAGGCTCGGCATCGACGCGAAGACGTTGAAACGCTGGCTCAGCATCGACAGCTCCGAAGATTGACTTCGGTACAATTGCTGGGTTGACGAATGTCAACGACGTCGTCATGCTGGACGCGGAAGCTTCGGTCGTATTCGTGGTTGTTCGTCCTTCGACGAGTGCGGCCGAAGCTTCACCATCTTCGCAAGAGGCAGTCATGATCGGGCCTCGAGCCGATATCCGACGCCACGCACGGTTTCGATGCAAGCAGCTGCGCTGCCTAGTTTTTCGCGAACGCGACGCACGAGCCCATCGACGACCCGGCCGTCTAGATGGACCTCCCGGCCCCAAATGGCGTCGAGGAGCTCGTCACGTGTCCACACTCTGTGAGGCGTCGCACCCAGGGATCGAAGCAGTGCCAGCTCCGGGCGTGAGAGCACGGTCGCGGCGCCGTTGACCCTCACGCGGTGAGTATCGAAGTCGACGGTGACTTGCGCAAAAGAGAGCACCCCCGTCGCGCGCCAGGGGCCGCCTTCGACAAGCACGCGAATTCGCAGGAGCAACTCCCGAAAGCTAAACGGTTTGAGCACGAAGTCGTCGGCCCCCGCATCGAAGCATTCGACGCAAATCGCCTCTCGGTCATGCGCCGTTACGATGGCCACCGGCATCGTTGCAGTGCTGGGGTGACGTTTGAGGCGCTGGCAAATGGTCGAGCCACGCGCGTCTGGTAACTGGAAGTCGAGCAAGATCACTTCAGGTCGTTCCAGTTCGGCTAACGAAATGGCTGTCTCACCCTCACCCGCTTCATAGACTTGGTGACCTACTCTTTCGAAGTGTTTGCGTAGGATCCCGCGGTACTTCCGATCATCGTCCACAATCAGGATGCGCCACATTGTCACCGGCTGATGGGCAAGATGCGTGCCGTCATTCTGTTCAGGGTCGTCGAACGGATCGCGGCCCGTGGTCGGATCGTTACCGATCAGCGACACCGGGAAGCGTAGCGCACGAGATTGTACTGGCGACTAGCCGAGGGATTTTCTTGCGCGCC
>JBEHXA010000484.1:0-6015 GCA_048498935.1 Myxococcota bacterium | reverse complement strand
CGACGAAATGCACCTTGCCGACGTGATCGCCGCCCTGTTCGACGACAATGCTGCCCGTCGCGGGGACGGTCTGTCCCTCTCCGCTCGCGTTCCACTCGGTGAGGCGATCGATGGACGCCTTGCTGGTGCACTCCTCGAGCGGAGGTAGGGCCATGCCGCCGCCAGTGCCCGCACCACCACCACCGGCGCTGGCCGCGCCGCCTCCTCCAAATCCACCTGCGCTCGGCGCGCCGGCTGCGCCTCCGGTTCCGCCCGCGACGCCCCCGACTCCGCCTTGCGGCGTCGCGCCACCAGAGCTTTGGCCGCCGCCGCCCGCCCCCGCGATCGGAATGACTCCGCTCGTTCCGCCGCCACCGCCGGTAGGGCTAGGGCTCGCGCCTGCCGTGCCGCCCGTGCCGGCCGCACTCGGCGGCATCGCTGCGACTTCGGAGCCGCAGGCCATGGTGTTGAGGATGAGGAGAGGAAGCGTCGCCGTAAAGAGCTTGGTCATGTAGGCGCACCTGCGCGCAAAGGCGCGTGCAACATGTAGATGGTAGCAGCGCGCTCAGCTCTTCAAGTCAGCCGCGTGCTCGCGAACGAGGCCATTTTTCAGGCTCGCGACGCGACACGCACATCGGGCGAGAACCTCGGCGCGGCGCGCACCAGCGCCGTCAATGAGCGACCGATTCACGCCGGGGCCCGATTTTTCCATTACTTACGGTGATGCTAGTCCCGTATGTTCGAGACAATGTGGACGCGAATCGGATTCGGAAGTTTGGCGATGCTGATGGGTCTGTCGCTCGTCGCAGGCTGCGGCGATGGCTTGCCTGAGAGCAAGGTCGAAGGCGGCGGCGCCTCGACTTCCACGGGCGGCTCGAGCTCGACGACGGGTGGGAGCAAGAACATGGCCGGCTCTCTGATCATCGATCCCGATCAAATGGGAGGCACCAGCTCGGGTGGCGGCGAATCGAACAACGGTGGCACCGCCGGCGCCGACGGATGCGCTGCAGCCAACGAGCAGGCGGAGCTATCGCCCGTCTACTTGGTGTTCTTGCTCGATCAATCGGGCAGCATGGGCGACGGCCAAAACGGCGATCGCACCAAAAAGTGGGATCCGGTCACGGCGGCGTTGAAGGCGTTCTTCGCCGATCCAGAATCTGCCGGCATCACCGCTTCGCTCAGCACGTTCCCGCTCAACAAGAACATGAGCATGAAGCCGGCGAATCAGAATACGCCGCCGGACTGCAGCGCCGACGCCTACGTCAGCCCGCTCGTGATGCCGACCGCTCTGCCCAACGACAGCGTTTTCGCAAACGCGATCACGTCGCTCGAGCCGCCGAACGAGTACGGTACGCCCACCTTTCCAGGTCTATCGGGCACGATCACGTACGCCGAGAGCGTGCTGGCCGAAGATGCGAGCCGCAAGGTCGCGATCGTGATGGTGACCGACGGCGAGCCTTTCGCGTGCGGCAGGCAAGGTAACACCATCGACAACACCGCGATGGCGGCAGCAGAGGTCGCGGATCATCTACCGACGTACGTGATCGGCGTCGCCGATGCCGACAACAACCTCGACGCCTTGAACCAGATCGCCGTGGGCGGCGGCACCGACGAGGCTTTCATCGTCGACGTGAAACAGCCGGAAGAGACGCGCACCGCGCTGCTCGACGCCATCAACCTCATTCGCGGCAAGTCGATCTCGTGCGAGCTCGACATCCCCCCGCCGCCGAGTGGCAAGCGCCTGGATCCGAACCGCGTCGACGTGCAGTTCACGCCCGACGGCGGCACCAGCACTGCGCTCAAGTACGGCACCGACTGCACCGGCGACACCGGCTGGCACTACGACGACGCGACGACCCCGACCAAGATTCAGCTTTGCGACAGCGCTTGCAGCACCGTCAAAGCCGACCCGAAGGGTAAGCTCGACGTCGTGTTTCAGTGCAAAGACCGCGTGATCTTCCAGTGAGCGCGGGCCGACAACACTAAAAAATGCTGCGCCGCGGAGCGCTGCCCCCAGGGCGCTCTGCAGCAGGCGTTGCTGGCACGGCAGGCGTTGGCGCGATCGACGCCGGTGCGCTGCGCGCACTGGAGACCGAGCTCGTCACGCTGCGCGGCTTCACGGGTGCCGCGGTGCTCGGGGGCGCGAGCGCACTGGCACGCGGCGCAGGCCCAGCCGCAGCAGCCGGAGTTTCGCGATCGCGCCCGGTCGTGAGCACGGACGCGGTGCCGAGCACGAGCCCTGCTCCAGCAGCGAGCGCAATTGCCCAACGCGAACGCTGAGCGCTCCGCGGAGCCAGTGCGACGCTTGCAACGACCGGCACGTCGCTCGGCGGCGGAACCGATTCGATCGGAGCCGGGGGCGGAGTCGGGAACCCAGTGGCGGGCGGCCCAGCGGGAACCGGCGCGCGCTGCGTGACCTTTTCGCTGTCGGAAATGGGCGCCGCCGTCTCTACCGACGGCGGTGAAGCCGGCGCCTCTAGCTTCGTTGCCAGCACGGGCTCTGAAATGGGAGGCGGCGGTGGCACACTCGAGCGTGCGATCGGAATGTGCTCGGACGGCGGAGCGTCACCGACGCGAACCACGACCGCGTGCTGAGGTGGCCGCTTCAGACCCGGCCGAGCCATGAACCCTCCACGCGGCGTCACGACCTCTTGGGATGGCTCGGGCGGACGGTCGGCGTCGTCGAGCTCGGTATGGGGGTCACGAGGGGGCGGGCACATGGCCGGGGCCTCTCGCTTTTGCCGCGGCTGCGGCCAACGGGCAAGAAGGTAGTAGATCCGACCACAACGTCGGACAAAACGAGCTCAGATTTTCCAGCCTAGGCGCGCAATTGCGTCCTGCTTGTACAAAGCAGGCCCAATCGCACGCCCAGCCGCCACGATGAGTTGAGTGGAGTTGGCTCGCCAAAGCGATCACTGAATCTGCACAAAGGGTCAATGTGACACGAATTCAGACATGACCGCCAGACGCCGCGGACACTCTAACCGACGAGCCCGCTAACCCTTGGGGATGTAAGACAGCCTCTTACTCGACCCTCCGGTGCGGCACTGGCTCGTGTTCGCGTTCTTCGGAGCATTGATGTCGTTCAAATCTGTTTTGGGTCGAGGGTTGTCTCAGACGAGCGTCGTAATCACCGCAGCTGGCCTGGTGCTCACGGCCATCGCGGCCGCATGCTCGAGCACGCCTGCGGGTGGCGGCAATCCCAATGGGAGCACTGGCAGCACCGGCAATACCGGCACCGGCGGCAGCGCCACCGCGAGCACCGCGGGTACCACTGGCACTGGCACCGGCGCCAGCGCGACAACCGGCGGCAGCGCTAGCGCGACCACCGGCGGCACCGACGTCGGCGCCTCCACAGCCGGCACTGGCGGCATGGTGACGCCACCCGGCAAAGCCCCGGCGTGCATTCCCCAAGGCCAGACGGCGCCCACACTTCCGGCCGCGTTCACCGGTCGCTGCGCTGCCTGCCACAGCGCGTTCGGCGCTTCGGCGAACCCCAAGGTGCCCAACCTCTTCAACTTCGCCGACACGCTCGACAAGTTCAAGACGCAGGTCCGAATGGGTAAGGACCTCATGCCGCCGTTCGACGCCACGGCGATCAGCGACGCCGAAATCGAGCAGGCCTACAACTACTTCAAGGCCGGCACGCCCAGCACGTTGGTCTCCTGCCCCGACGCCAACGGCGGCCTGGTGAGCAACGACCTGTGCGGCGAGGGCATCGCTTACACGCCCCTGTTCGTCTCCACCGGCGCCCCCGAAAACCCCATCTCGAAGGTCGACGCGAATGGCCACATCATATTCCGCGGTGCCGGTCGTGTGCGCTTCCGCCACGAGATGGAGCCGGAGTTCGCGACCTACCACGGTCACTACTTCGAGAACCGCACGTTCGGTTACATCCTCGACGACAGCATCCCGGCGGGCGGCAGCACCATCACGGTGACCTTCCTCCCCAACAACAATCAGTACTACAGCGCCCAGGGCGTGAATCAGGAAGGCGGCGCCGACCTGAACATCCGTTTCTGGAAGCTCTACGGTCACCCGGACGGCAACGCCTACGCCGGTAACGTCGGTGGCGCGTCGAAGGACGTGCTGCCTTTCGGCTGCGAGGGCAACCCCAACGGCGAAAACTGCAACACGCAGAAGTACATCTACACGATCAAGAGCAACCAGCGCACCGGCAAGCCCATCCAGATGGGCGACCAGCTGCAGATCGAGTTCGGTATCTTCATGGCGCGCTACGGCAAGATGGGCCCGCCCATCGACACCACGCACGTGCGCAACAACATGCCGCTACCGAACGGCTGCACGCTCAACGGGCCGCCCTACAACAACGCGTGCTACACGCAAGCCAACTACTACTCGGACTCGTTCCGCTACGTGGTCGGCAAGGGCACGCTCACGCCGTACAACGAGGACTGCACCATGTCGGTGCCGCCCGGCAGCGACGTGAGCGGCAGCGGTGATTGTGGGCCGAATGGCACGATCGCCCAGGCCGTCAAGTCCGGCAAGCTGAAGGAACGCATGGGTCCGACCGAGGCAGGTTGGTCCGGCGGCCTCGTCACGCTGCCGTACATGCGCCAGCGCTTCGACATGTATTACTCGCAGATGTCGCCGAACATCCTGCAAGAGAACGCCGAAAACTTCACCGACGGCCGGCGCCTGTTCCACTTGAATTACACGACCGGCGAGCACAGCGAGGTCGACAACAAGGTGCAGGCTGACGAGATGAAGCCGTACCAGAACATCGCTGGTCCGCTTCACAACACGGTGAACTGCGAAGGTTGTCACGTGCACAACAACCGCAGCGTGGCGCCCAAGGCCGGTACTGCCTTCAACCAGGAAGACGGCCGCGGCGTGGTGCTGAAGCTCGCCGGCATGACGAAGGACGAGCACGGTGCACCGGTAGGTGACCCCAACTACGGCGTGCAGCTGCAGGACAAGAGCACCGGCGGCGTCGCAGCCGAAGGTAACGCCTCCTTCAGCTACGAGACGGTGGCCGGCCAGTTCAAGGACGGCACCGCGTACACGCTCCGCAAGCCGACCATCGTGTTCTCGGGCGCTGCCGCAACCACGCCGCCGCAGGCGTACTCGCCGCGCCTGGCTCGCCCGCTGATCGGCATCGGTCTGCTCGAGGCGATTCCGGAAGCGGACATCGTCGGTAAGGCCGATCCGAACGACTGCAACAAGGACGGGATCTCGGGCGTCGCCAACATCGTGTGGAACCCCGAGGACGGCAAGATGCACGTCGGTCGCTTCGGCTGGAAGGCCACCAAGGCGAGCGCGCGACACCAGGCTGCCGAAGCGCTGATGCTCGACATGGGCGTCACGTCGAGCGTGTTCCCCAAGCTCGATTGCGGCGCGAACGAGGCTGGTTGCACGGCCGGCGACACCGCCAAGCCGGAGTTCTCGGACGAAGATCTGGACAAGCTCGTGACCTACATCCGCACCCTTGCCGTCGTGCCGCGACGCGACATCGACGACCCGCAAGTGCTGCACGGTCAGGAGCTGTTTGCTCAGGCCGGCTGCGTGAACTGCCACGCGCCCAACCAGCACACCGGCCTCGACCACCCGTTCCTGGAGCTACGTGACCAGGTCATTCACCCGTACAGCGATCTCTTGCTGCACGACATGGGTGCCGACCTGGCCGACCACGGCGCCGGCGACTACGGTGCGTCGCAGAGCGAGTGGCGCACGCCGCCGCTCTGGGGAATCGGCATGTGCGACGACGTGGCCGCCGGTTTCACGAAGGACGGCGACCAGAACAACCCGGCACCGAACCTCGGCACCTGCAACTACCTGCACGACGGTCGCGCAGAAAAGCTGATCGACGCCGTGCTCTGGCACGGTGGCGAGGCCAAGGGCGCGCGTGACAAGGTGGTCGACATGCCGGCCGCCGACCGCGACGCACTGGTCGCGTTCCTAAAGTCGCTCTGAGGCCAGCCGAGGGACTGCCCTCGGCTCAGCCGTAGCGATACGAACGAAGCCGAGGGGCCTCCCCCTCGGCCGCGGAGCTGAAAACAGCGAAGCCGAGGGGGA
>JBEHXA010000483.1:0-6017 GCA_048498935.1 Myxococcota bacterium | reverse complement strand
GACGGGCGGGACGACTGGCGGCAGTGTCTCGCTTCCGGCTACGGGTGGCGGCGGCAGCGGCGCGTTGCCGAACGGCGGTTCGGCTCCCGGTGGTGGAGAGGGTGGCACGGCTCCGGTCGGTGGCACTGGCACTGGTGGCGGCCCCAGTGGCGGCACCGGTGGTGGCGGCGGCGGCGGCAAGCTGCAGCACGGCCCCACGATGGGTTGCGGCAAGGCCAGCGCCGAGGAGCCGGGCAAGGACGTCTTGCACAACATCACGGTCGCCGGTGTGGCGCGTCGCTACTGGACCAAGCTACCCGACACGTACGACGGCACGACCCCGATGCCGCTCGTGTTCTACGGGCCGGGTTGTGGCGCGAGCGGCGTCGAAGGCGCGCCCCTCGATAACTCGATCAAGAGCGGAGCCATTCGCGTGTTCGTGATCGGCACCGGCAGCTGCTTCTCGACGGGTGGCCCGGAGCCCGAGACGGGTTACTTCAACGCCGTGCTCGACGACGTGCAGGCCAATTACTGCACCGACAAGGGTAGCGTGTTCGTCTCCGGCTACAGCAGCGGCGGCTGGCTTTCGATGCTGCTCGCTTGCACGGCCGGCGATCGCATCACCGCCATCGGTACCGCAGCGGGCGGCCTGAAAGCGAACCACCCGGAGTGCAAGGGTACGCCAGCGGCGATGTTCCACGCCGGCACCGGAGACGGCGCCAACCCGATCACCAAGCTGAACGCGATGGGCCAAAACGAAGGCTCGAGCGCCGCGCGCGACCGCCAAATCATGGCGAACGGCTGCACCCAAGAGACCAAAGTTTGGGACCCCGCGTTCCCGTACTGCAAGGAGTACATCGGTTGCTCCAGCCCGGTCGTCTGGTGCGAGCAGAACGTTGGCCACTCGAACGGCGAAGAAGTCGCACGTACCGGCTGGTGGAAGTTCTGGTCGAGCCTGCCCTGAGCTTCGAGCGTCGCTGACGGGCGGTTCCCCTCAATTGAGGATGGGGGGCCGCTCGAACGAATCGCAGGGGAAGTGGATCTCGAGGTCATGGTCGCCTCGCTTGATCGTTTCGCAGGCGCTGCCCAGGAGCTCGATCTGGCTGGACGAATTGACCTGCCAGCCGTCGGGGTCGTCGAGCACGAGAGGAGTACCGTCGAGGCTGACCTCGCCACTCTTTTCCTTGCCCGGCTTGATCTCGCCATCGAGGTCGATCTTGCATTCGCGGACGCCGTCGATGATTTCTTCGAAGGCTTGGCTGAGCGCGCTGGGGCTGAAGCCTGGGTAGACGTGACCGCCGCCTGCGGTGGCGACGTCAGCCAGGTGCTGCTGCAGGTTCACCTCCGTGGGCGTGCTCACGTTGATCACGTGGATCGTGATGTCGTCGGCGTGGATGGCTGCGGCGGTGGCGACCACTTCAGCCTGAATCATGGCTGGGAGACCGGGCACGCGGCACTCGGGTGGAGCGGTGTTGCCGAAGTCGGGGCACGCGCAGGTGTCGGGCTCACCATCGGTGGCGAGCACCAGTACCTTGGGTCCTGGTTGATCGAAGGCCTTCAGCGTGGTGGCGGCGGCCATCAACGATTCGCCGGTCGGCGTGTCATCCGAAATGTCGCCGCATAGAAATTGGTCGAGCATCGCCTGGTGGTTGCCGAGCGCGATCGGCACGTCGATGAGCTCGGGGCACATCTTGGTCGGATCGACCTCGAAGGGATCGTTCGCTCCCATCCGCGGCTTGTAGCGTCCGTTGCGGGACGAATAGAGCGACATGCCGAACCGCACGCGGTCTTCCAGCGGCTTGACGATGCCCTTGACGGGATTCAAGAGCACGTCGCGCACGACGTTCCAGCGCCAGTCGTTGTTGAGCGCACAGTCACCGAGCGCGTACGTACCGGCCTGCACGGCTTGCGCGACCGCGTCGCCGAATTTGCCGTCCGCATTCATCGAGCCGGAGCGGTCGATGAGCAAGAGCACCGTCGGGATCTGCGGCACGAACGTCACTTCGGCGTCGATGCAGCCTCGTCCGCCGCCTTCGCCGCCCGCTTCTTCGGGCTTCGGGCCGCCGCCGGTGCCGCCGATCCCGGTCAGCTCGATGTCGGCGTCGGTGGGGCAATTCCCCTCGTCGCGGCAGGTGGCGCCGTCCTTACAGACGCCCGGTGTGCCGGGCTGACACGGAACTGCGCAGTGATTGAAGGTCGAGCACACCAGCCCGCTCGTGCAGGCCTTGTTCGACTTGCAGTGGCGTGCCAGTCCCACCGAGCACAGGCCGTCGGGCATGCAGGCCTCGTCGCCGCAGTCGTCGTGGCTGCTGCACGCTTCAGTGCAGACTCCTTGACGCGAACAGAGCTTCGACGCGCAATCTTGGGCCGCGCTGCAGGATTCCCCGAGGGCGGCGCCCTCGTCGATGACCTGCGTGTGGTTTGCGATTTCTGGATTCGCGCCACACGCTATGGCGAGCGCCCAAGCTAGCGCCAGGCCCAGCCACGATCGATGCGACCAACCCCAAAAACCACGAAAATCACGCCTCATTTACCTCACCTCCGCGTAGCCTTCACCCAAACGCACCATATCCGAAAACGCCCCCCATCGTATTGGTCGTTCGCCGTGCTGCTTCTGAGCGGTGCGATCGCGTGTGGCCCGCAGCATCAGACGACGGTGCAGCACGCGCCTGAGGTATCGCGTGTCTCTGACGGTGAAGCGAGCGCTCCTCCGAACGCTCGGACGGCCGTCAGCGAGGCCGAGCAGCGCGCGCTCGACGTGCCTGGGTTCCTCTCGGCTTTGCTGTTTTCTCCCGCGGGCAGCGATCCGCGGCCGCTCGTGGTTGCCACGCATGGTGCTGGCGGGAGCCCGGAGTGGGCGTGCGAGCATTGGCGTCAGCTGACTCACGACCGCGTGTTCGTGCTGTGCCTGAGGGGCAAGTCGATGGGGCCGAGCGGAGGCTACTACTACCCCGATCACCGGGCTCTCGAAGCCGAGCTACTGGCTGCCGAGAGCGCCGTCAGAGCTGTGGAGCCTCGCGTGCTCGGTGGCTCCGGCCTGTACGCCGGGTTTTCGCAGGGGGCGAGCATGGGCAGCGTGATGCTGCCGGCGCACGGCGCGCGTTTTCCCTACCTGGCGCTCACCGAGGGGTTCGAGCTGTGGAACTTGTCGCGCGCCAAAGCTTTCCGAACGAGCGGCGGCAAGCGCGTGCTGTTCACGTGTGGCACCAAGGAGTGCCAGAGTAAGGCGCAGCAATCGGTGCGCTGGCTCGAGCAGAGCGGCGTCGGGGCGAAGCTCGACTACGCCAGTGGCGCTGGGCACACCCCTGGGGGTGAAGTCGAGCGCGCGCTCGAGCGCTCGCTGCCCTGGCTCGTCTCGGACGAATCGGCCTTTGGGCTCGCCGCGCAGTAAGAGCCCCTTGGGCTGCTTGCGCCTCTTTGGCGGGCTCGGTCCGGGTCCTAGGACTGGCTCTAAGCTCGCATCAAATCATTTCAGGTGCGCAGTAGTTGCACGCCGATTGCGGCGCGCGCGAAGGAAACGTGCTGCACTTACCATCGTAGGTCGGTCGCACCGAGTGACTTACACGTTCATGAAAAGACTTCAGCTCGCGCCTCTCGTTACTGCTTGGGGTGTGCTCGCTGCGCTAGGTTGCGGGCCGCAAGACGCGAATGGCGTTCCGCCTGGCGTCAGCGGCAGCAGCGGTATTGCGGGCGGTGGCTCGGGCACTGGTACGGGCGGCTCCGGCACCGCGACCAGCGGCGGTAGCGCCGTTCTGGGCGGCAGCGGTGGCGGCGGGGCTGCGATGGTTTCCGGCGGCGCTGGGAGCGGCGGGCAGCCAATTTCAGCAGGCGCGGCTGGAGCTTCGGGCAGCATGGCGACCGGCGGGGGAGGGTCGAGCTCGAGCGTGGACGACCCCGGAACCGACGGTGACGGCTCGTTCAAGCTGTCGGGGCCGTACCAGGCTGCGCCGGAAATGAAGCGTATGAATGGTGTGCCGCAGGGAAAGGTCATTCGCTTCACCATTCCGAGCAGCACCATCTATCCCAAGGCTCCGCCTCGCGACATCGCGGTTTACGTGCCTCAGCAATACGAGGCGGGCACTCCGGCTGCCGTGATGGTGTTTCAAGACGGTACCGATTTCTACGGCTTCGACGGATCCATCCCGCCCGCGCTCGACAACCTGATCGCACAGAAGAAAATCCCCCCGCTGATCGGCGTCTTCACCGGCAACGGCGGCGGCGACTCGGTGGGGAGCGAGCGCGGGCTCGAGTACGACACCGTCTCGGGGCTGTACGCCGAGTGGGCCGACAAGGAGCTGCTGCCGGCCGTAGAGGCGGAGACCAAGACCGCGCTGCCCGAGCAGGCGGTTACGTTCACGAAGGATCCGGAAGGGCGCGGCGCCATGGGCGGCAGCTCGGGCGGAGCGGCGTCGTTCTCCATGGTGTGGTGGCGTCCCGATCTGTTTCGCCGCGTGATCACCTTCTCAGGCACGTACGTGAATCAAGTGCCTCGTGAGTCGCCGTTTCCGCACGGCGCGTGGGTGTATCACGACATCGATCCTTACGACGACGCCGCGCCGAATGGGCTGATCAAGGCGTCTTGCGAGAGCGCGAGCGGCGTGAAGACGAGTAGCGCCGTCGAGCCTTGCGATACGCCGCTCTCCGAGGCCGCTTGCCTGGCCGTGACGGGCTGCGCGTGGAACACGACGCGCAATAAGCCGATCCGCGTGTGGCTGCAGGCGGGCACCAACGACAACGGCGCGAGCGGCGCTCCGAGCAGCTACCGCAACTTTCGCCTCGCCAACGAGCGCATGGCGCAAGCGCTCGCAGCGCGCGGCTACCATGTCCACTTCGACTTGTGCGAAGGCGCCGGGCACGTGGATCAGGGCCCGCTCCGTCAAACCCTGCCGGCCGGGCTGACGTGGCTCTGGCGCGGCTACAAGGGCGGTATTTAGGCTTCGTCACCTGTCATCGAGGTGTGACGCGGCTGGAGTATATTCCGGCGGCGATGGACAATCAGCCGACCGGGCAAGCAGCGCAGGCAACCAACGGTCGGGTGGGCCCCCGCTACCCGCATCTAGTCGTGCTCGTCGGAGCCACGGGCGATCTGGCGCAGCGCAAGCTGCTACCCGGGTTGTTCTACTTGGCGAGCTCCGGCTTCATTCCGGGATGCCGCATCGTGGGCGTGTCGCTCGACGAGCTCAGCGTCGATGCGTTTCGCCAATTGGCGCGCCGGGCGCTCGAGCAATTTGGAACTCGGCCCGTGGACGAAAAGGAATGGGAAGCCTTTGCCGCCACGCTCGACTACGTACCGCTCAAGGGCGGCGCCGAAGCGCTCAAGGCGGCTGCTGCGGCAGCCGAGCAGCACTTTACCGGTGAGAGCAGGCGCCTGCATTACCTGAGCGTTCCGCCTGCGGCCGCGCTGTCGGCAGTCCGGCTGCTCGGCGAAGCAGGGTTGGTCGAGCGCTCTCGAGTCGTGATGGAAAAGCCGTTCGGCACAGATCTGGAGAGCGCGGTGGAGCTCAACCGGAGGCTGCACGAAGTCTTCAAAGAGCAGCAAATTTTTCGGATCGATCACTTTCTGGGCAAGGAACCAGCGCAGAACATCCTGGCCTTTCGCTTCGGCAACGGCTTGTTCGAGCCGATCTGGAATCGCAACTTCATCGATCACATGCAGATCGACGTGCCCGAGACGCTCGGCTTGGGCACCCGCACCGGCTTCTACGAAACCGTGGGCGCGTTTCGCGACATGGTGGTCACGCACCTCTTTCAGATCCTGGCGTTCACCGCGATGGAGCCGCCCACCGCGCTGGCGCCCGAGCCGATCAACGAGGAGAAGAATAAGGTATTTCGCAGCCTGCTCCCGATCCGGCCGAGCGACGTCGTGCGAGGCCAGTACATCGGCTATCGCTCCGAGCTCGGGGTCCAGCCCCACTCCGACACCGAGACGTTCATCGCGCTCAAGTGCCACATCGACAATTGGCGGTGGGCTGGCGTGCCGTTCTACCTGCGCACCGGCAAGGAGATGGCGGAAGGGCAGCGCATCATTTCGATCGCCT
>JBEHXA010000482.1:0-6027 GCA_048498935.1 Myxococcota bacterium | reverse complement strand
GCTGCAAACGCTCGCCCCCGACGATCGCATCGCGTGGACGCTCCGGTACGTCGAGCGACACCGTTTGGAAACGGTCGCCGTGATGATGGAGTGTTCACTCGCCACGGCCAAGCGCCGCATCGCGCGCGCCCAGAGCTTTTTGAGCGCCCACTTCGTGGGCTCTGTCTCGGTTTCTTCTTAGCCCAGCCCCGTTCGATGACTCGCCGAAGCCTCCCGCCCATTCCCGTCGCCGCTCTCCGCGATCACGCTCCCCCCGCGCGGGTGGAGCGCGTCTGGCGCCGGCTCGAGCTCGACATGAAAGGCGCGCCGCGCAAGCGCTCCGCCATTCAGTGGTGGTCTCCGGCGGCAGCGGTCGGCATCTTCGCGCTGGGCGTGCTGGTGGGCGTGCGAGTCGTCGCCCCGCGCGCTGAAGTGACGGCCGTGGCCGAGCCGCAGCATGCCGTGGCGCGACCCGGTGCTGCGCCGGTTGCCGAGCGAGAGGTCGAGGCTGCACCGGTCGTCGGCACGCCGCCTCCGAAGCGCGAGCGCCTTCACCCGCGCACCGCCGGCAGCGCGCTGGCGCTCGACGATTACCAACCCGACTTCGCGGCCGCCGACCCGGCTCCGACGACAGCAGCGAGCGAGCCGGTCGCTGCCACGGCGGCGACCGCTCCCGCCGACTGGGAGCGACTCGCCGAAAGTGGAGATTTTGGCGCGGCTCGCGCAGCGATCGAGCACGCTGGCGGGTTCGACGTCGCGCTCGCGCGCGCCTCGGCCGCGCAGCTGCTGGTGCTGGCCGATATCGCGCGCGCCGGAGGCAGCCGCGAGCACGCCCTGCGCGCGCTGCAGCGTGTGCTGATGGCGTACGTTTCCGCCCCGGAAGCTCCGGTGGCCGCCTGGACGCTCGGCAACTTGCTCGAGCAATCGGGGGATCGCGCCGGGGCCGCCGAGGCGTACGCGACATATCGACGCTTGTCACCGGCGGGAGACTTCGCCGAAGATGCCGCGGCCCGTCAGGTGGACGTGGCGCTCTCTCAAGGGAACCTGGAGCTTGCTGGCCGCGCCCTCGACGAGTACGCCCAGAACTTCCCGAAAGGGCGACGGCTCGCCGAGCTGCGCAAGCGCTTCGTCGCGCTCAGCGCTCCGCCCGTCGACGGCGCGGCTCCCACCACCGAGCCCGCTGAGGACGACGACGAAGCCACCGAGCCCAGCGAGCCTACCGGCGCCACCGAAGCGTCGTCGCCCGCCTCGGCTCGCGAGCACTGAGCAGCTGCGCGCGCTCGGCGCGCTCGTGGCCGCGCTGCTCTGTTTACTGACGGCGCCGCTCCGCGCAGCGCCTGCCTCGGTGCTGGTAGAGATCGACGGCGCCGCCGAACGGCTCGTCGACGCGCGGAGCACGCGCCGCCTCGTGCCGCTCGAGCTGGCAGACGTAGCCGTACCGGCGTCGAGCTCCGCGAGCGATGCGCGGCGTGTGCCGGTGCTGTTCTTTCGCGTGCTGGGCGGCCCGGGCGCGACGTTGCGCGTCGAGCTCTGGGACAGCGGCGAGTTCCACGGCGCTCGCACGCTCAACGGCGCTGGAGAAAATCCTCAGCTGGTGGCGCGGCGCGTGGCGCTCGCTGCAGCAGAGCTCGGGCGGCGCCTGGCGCGCAAGCGCAGCGCAGCGCTCGCGCGGGAGGCACGGCTCCGCGAAGTGAAGCTCGCGCGTGAGCGCCAAGAGCGTGAGCGCACTCAGGAAGGGCCCGTCGCGCTGCGCTCCGAGCTCGCGGCCGCGTGGGTGCCCGGCAAGCTGCAGGCGCTCGGGCCCAGCTTGACCGCGGAGCTCACGCTGCGCGGACCGCTGCGGCTGGACGTCGGTGCCTCTCTTTTGGCAGGGCGGCTCGCCGGGGGCGCCTCGGGCCGGCTCGAAACGCTGCTCGAAGGCTTGAGCGTCGGGCCGAGCTACCGGCTGGTGCTCGGCCGCACCGTCGACTTGGATCTTGGCGCCGCTGCGACTGCCTACTTGCTGCAGGTACCCTCGGCGAGCTCGCTCGACGCGATCGACCAGCAGGACAGCTCGTGGACAGCGCGCGCCAGTGGCAGTGCGCGTCTCGAGCTCAGGCTCTCACGGCAGGTGCGCGCAAGCTTGGGTGGCGAGGTGGGCGGGATGCTGCGTCGCGTTCCGTACGCCGCCGAGAGCGCGAAGCCGCTCTACCTGGAGGGTGTGTGGTGGGGCGCGCTGATCGGCGTGGTCATCACACCCCCGCGCTGACAAAAAGAACAACGGGCCACGGCGAGGGGATTCACCGCAGCCCGTTGAGTAGAGTGCAACAGGCCGGAACGAGGGGAAGGCGTTCCGACCCGTTGAGGAGAAGACAGCGGCCCGGCTGAGGAGGAGGGCTTGCCCGGCCGCTGGAGGACTTGTTCGCGACTCTCAGCGTCGCGTGCTGGCTTGTATTGCAGCCCACGTGCCAAGTTCGGCGCACGCGGTTTCGCGCACTTAGCGCCGTTCAGCGCGCAAGATTTTGTCTCGACCGGAGCCTATGTTTCAGAATTGGATCCGGAACTCGTCTCGCTTCGAGACCCGAAAAGAATCTCGCGATCTCCACGAGTTAGACTGATGAACCGGCCCTCGATGCGAAAGCCTGCGCGTCCGTCCGGCAGCGGATCGCGCCGACAACCTCGCACCTTTACCCGCACCCCAACGTTGCGCGTCTCAGATGCAAAGCTTGCGTCGACTGTCGAACCCGGCGGAGACGAAGCCGACGAGGCGAGCGTTACCGCGTCAGCATTATCGCGATCGTCGAACTCGACGATGAAGGCGTCTCCGCCGCGCTTCAGCACGAGTGGAATCGGAGCACACGCTGTCATGCCCATGGTTAGCCTCGTCGCCCCCGGCGCATCGCTGCTTCCGCTTCGCGATCGGCTTCTTTCTCCTTCAGCGCGTGGCGCTTGTCGTGCACCTTCTTTCCGCGAGCGATCGCGAACTCGAGCTTGGCGCGCCCGCTCTTGATGTAGCACTTGGTGACGATCAGGGTCATGCCGTCGCGCTCGACGAGGCCGCGCAGTTTGTCGATCTGCTCGCGATGCAGGAGCAGCTTGCGCGGCCGCCGCTCGTCGTGGCCGAACGCGGCGTGCTTGAGCGTCGGCACCCGCATGCCCTTCACCCAGGCTTCGTTGCGGACGTCGATGTCGACCCAAGCATCCGTGAGGTCGGCGGTGTTTTCGCGCAGCGAGCGCGCCTCACTGCCGACGAGCACGAGCCCGGCCTCGTAGCTGTCGCCCAGCTCGTAATCGAAGCTGGCGCGGCGGTTCTTCGACACCAGGCGATCGCCGCCGGGGTTTTTCTTGTCTGCCGCCATGGGGTACCGGGGGGCGGCAATATGCGGGCCCTACGGCCTTTGGGCAAGGCTACTGGAGCAGATCGGATACTTTTTGGGCGATCCCGAACACGCCCAGGCACATCTCGTCGAGCGTCTCTTCCCCGAGCAAGATGTCGTGGGGCGCGGTCTGGCCTTGTCCCATGAGAGCGGTGCGCACGAACGGGTTGTCCATGCTGTTGTCGTAGGTGCAGCGCAGGTTGATCACGTCGCCCGGGCCGGCGGTGGGCGCCTGGTCGATGGGCACGTCGTACAGGTAGCCGCGCTGCCAGTTGAAGTCCCAGTGCGGAGTTTGCAGCAGGCACTCTTCGGCGGGCTGCCCGGCGGGCGCCGACCGCTCGATGCCGATGCGCATGTCGGTGCCCGCGTAGTGCATGTGCGTGCCCACGGCCCAGACGTAATTGAGCGGACCGCCGCCCGGCACTGCGACGCGCATGCTCTCGATGTGGCCCTGCGCGCCCGCGGGGATGCGAAACTCGGCGGTCGTCTCGCCGGCGGATTTTTGTAGGCCCATGCCGCCCGCGCCGGCGCGGCGCTCGTTGCCGAGCAGCACCATGTTGCCGATGTACTCGGGGATGCCGGCGCCGTAGCCGCGCAGCTGCACCGAGGTGGCGCTGTCAGTCTCGGCGCCGGAGCCAGTCGGGTGATAGTGCACTTGCATCACGAGTCGCCCGGTCTTCGGCAAGGCCATGGCGACGCCGTCGGGGGCGCGCATCGGTGTGGCGCCGGGTGCCCACGCCATCACCAGCGACGGTGAGCTGATGCCGGGACCGCCGAAGCAATCGTAGGAGCCGGCGGCGCCGCCGAGCGCGGCGCTGGCGCCGCTTGGATCGGCGTACACCAGCACGTGGTGCACGATGGCGGCGTTGCCGGGCTTCACCTGCACGGCGTCGATCAACACACGGTCGCCGAGCACGGCGGCTGCTGCGCCTGTCGGGGCGATCGGCGACAGATCGGGCGCGAGCGAGAAACAAATGAACTTGTCGCTCGAGCCGTCGACCGTCACCGGCGCCGGGATGGTCACGCTCACCTCGGCGTCGGCGAGCTCGACCTCAGGCGCGGGCGGTACGGGGGCGGCGCTGCTCGGATCGCCTTCGGGCGAGCCCGCCGCGTCCCAGCGCTGAAACAGCAGCTTTTCTTCGTCGGAGACGCGCAGGTCGTCTTTGAGCCCGAAGCGGGGCTGGCACTCGGCAGTGTTGGCCGCGAGAAACGGCGGCATGAAACCCTGCTCGAGCGTGCTCAGCATGGCCGGGCTCCACATCTTGGCCTGCTCGTAGTTTTCGAGGCTGAAGGGCGCGATGCCACCGCTCTGGTGACAGCCCTGACAGCGGCTGCCGACGATCGGCGCGATGTCGGCGTACCAGGTCGGTGCCGCTCCCGTGCTCACGCCGCTGCCTCCGCTGCTGCTCGAGCCGCCCGAGCTCGTAGCGCCGACGTTCGAGCTGCCGCCCGAACCCGAGCTCGCGCCGTTTGCCGTGGAGCCACCGTTGGTGGAGGCGCCGCTGCTGGAGCCGGCAACGCCTGCTCCAGGTGCGCTGTCGCCTCCGCAGCCCACGAGTGAGCCTGATAGAGCCAGGCAGAGCAAAGTCGCAACTGTCGGCGTGAAGGCGCGCAAAGCCCGTCCATTCTAGCGCAAGACGCTGAGCTCCTGAAGCTGCCAGGTATTCTGCCCGTGATTGTGTAGGTGAAAGAACACACTATCGCCCTCGGCAGACGAACACGGTGACTTCACCTCTTCGGTGTAGACGGCAGCAGCCCCCGGGATCTCCACCGTTTTCGACCAAACTTTGCAATCGCCGAAGCGCAGGTCGAGCTCGGCTCGCGCCGGCTGGGGCGCCGTGAGGTCGTAGTGACTGACCACCAGTCGCAGTGAGTCTTGCTTCTCGACCGGCACGGCCGCGGCGGCCTCGATCGTGACCCAGCTGCACTCGCCGGTGTCGATCTCGAGCCAACTCAGATCCGGCTCCGGGTAGAAGCCCGGGCCCGAGCAGGTGGGCACGACCGACGCGTCGGTGACGAAAGGATCGGCGTCGCGCTCGACTGCGGTCCACGCATCGTAGGGGACGATCGTGTAGGCCGATGGAGCCCCAGCGCCTCCTGCGGGCTCGGTCGGCACGTTCGGCTCGCTCGTGGGCTCGTCCTTGCAGCCGCCGAGCGAGCTCGCGCCTGCCAGCAGTACGAGGAGCAGCCACCGGGCGCGCATGCCTCAGAGGTACTGGTCCTCGCCACGGCTGGCAACCACGCTTGCCTGTTCGGCTTCGTCCCTCGGCTGATTGTCAGACCCTGCCTTCGGCATTAGGTTGCCCGTCCCCGATGGAGAAGACGATCCTCGAAGGCGCGCGCACGCATAACCTTCAGGGTGTCGATCTCACGCTCGAACCGGGGCAAATCGTCGCCATCACCGGGGTGAGCGGGGCGGGTAAGAGCAGCCTGGCGCTCGACACGCTCTACGCCGAGGGCCAGCGCCGCTTCGTCGAAAGCTTTAGCCCCTACGCGCGGCAATTCTTGGAGCGTTTGGAGCGGCCACCGATGCAGCGGCTCGAGCCGGTGCCGGCCGGCATCGCGGTCGACCGGCGCGCGCCCGTAAAGAGCTCGCGTTCGACTGTCGCCACCATGGCCGACATCGAGCCGTATTTGGCTGCGCTGTTTTTGCGCGAGGCGGCGCCTTACTGCGCCGAGCACGATAAGGCGG
>JBEHXA010000481.1:0-6038 GCA_048498935.1 Myxococcota bacterium | reverse complement strand
CGAAGCTCAGATGATCGAGGGGCTCGCCGAGCTACATGGCCATCGCCTGCGCGCGTCGGAGTTACCTCGCGTCTCGTTCGAACAGCTCGCGCGCGTGGTCACCGATCCGCATCATCGCAAGCGCGTGGTGCAGCTCGCCATCATCACCAGCTTGGTGGAGGGGCAGCCCGATGAGCGCGCATCGCTAGCCGTGTCGCTCCTGGCCGAGTCGCTCGGGGTGGGGGAGGAAGGGCTGCGGGTGCTCGACAGCGTTGCGCACGGTCGCGCCATGGTCACGCGCTTCGACGTGGTGCGCCGCGTGCAGCGCTTCGCCAAGCAAGGTGGCGGTCCCAACTTTCTGAAGGTGGCGATCCCGACGCTGCTCGGCTTGGGGCAGAACAATCGGGTCGCGGCGCGTTACTATGCGCTCGCCAACCTGGCTCCGGGGACGCTCGGGCGCGGACTCTACGACCACTTTCGCGATAACGATTTCGCGATGCCGGGCGAGAAGGGCGGCCTCCCGGAGCTCATGCTTTTCCACGATATTGGCCACGTAGTGGCCGGGTATGGCGTCGACCCGCAGAGCGAGATCCAGCAAGCGGCTTTTCAGGCGGGCTTTGCACGAACCGACGGCTTCGTCTTTCTGCTCTTCGGCATTTTGCAGTTTCACATCGGGCTCCGCATCACGCCGGTAGCCAAGGGCCAGCACGGCTTGTTCGACGTGCCGAAGGTGCTGCGCGCGCTGGATCGGGGAGCGTCGTGCCGGGTCGACTTCTCGGATCACTTCGACTTCTTCCGTTACGCGCCCGAGCGCCTCAGCGTGCTGCGAGCCCGTTGGGGCATCCCGCCCCTCTACGAAGTGCCGGCCGCGTAGCTGCAAAAAAAAGACCCCAGCCGGTGAGGACTGGGGTCTTTTTTTCCTGTTTGGTCGGGGCGGCGAGATTCGAACTCACGACCCCTTGACCCCCAGTCAAGTACTCTAACCAGGCTGAGCTACGCCCCGAACCGCCTCATGAAAGCGATACGGCCGACCTAAGGCGACGCGGAACCTAGCCTTTCGGGCGACGAATGCAACCCAAATGCGGAGGGGCGGAGCGATTTGCGCGGCGCCTAGGGCTGGGCGCTTTTTCGCAGCTCTTTTTCGGTAGCTTGCGCGGCCTTGGCCAGCTCGCCAGCCAGCGCTTTGGCAGATTTGTCGGTGAGCTTCTGTTGCGCTCGCGCGTAGCGAGCTGCTTGGTCCTTCCAAAAGCTCGGGTCGTTGGCCGGAGGCGAGAGCGCTCGCAAGTACGCGGCGTCGAGCTCAGCCATACCGGCGACGTCGCCTTTGCCCTTGGCCAGCGCGTCGACCGGCGCGGTCTCCCGTAGCTCGGCCGGCAAGGTGGTCGGGCCGAGCATCATCGCGGCGGCGTGCCGCGGCCCGCGCGCGAGCACCTTGGCCAGCGCACCGATCAGCGCAGCGTCGGCGTTACCTTTGGGCGCATCGATCGCAGCGGCGCGCGTGAAGGGCTCGGCCCAAAAGTACAGCTGCCCGAGCTGAAAAAGCCCACGCTGTGTCAGCACCGCGAGCTCGGGCGTCGCCGGCGGCTTCGCATCGAGCCATAGCGCCGGCGGCACGCCTTGCTCCAAGCGAGCGCGGAGCAGCTTGGCATCGCTCATCGTCGCCGACGCGCTGAGCTTGACCGCATAGAAAGCGGGCAACTTGGCCGCGACCTCGAGCGCAGGTGAATCGGCTTGCAGCGGCGGCAGCGCCGGCAGCGCGAGCCGATCGAGCGCGTCGAGCCGACGACCGGCGAACAGCTCCGAAAGCAGCGCGCGCGCCTCCGTGACGCGCGCATCGCGTGTCACGCCCTGACGCGACAGCTCACCGAGCCCGACCAGGGCGGCATCGCGACCACGGGTCACGCGCGGTTCGAGCGCTTGCTCGAGCGCGACCAGGTACGTCTCGCGGATCTCCGGATCGCTCTTCATTTCGGTCGGTAGTTCGACCGAGCGAGCCACGCCCACGAAGCGCAGATCCGCCAGCCCCGCTTCGAGCGCCACCACGCCACGCGCGTAGCCGGAGAGGCGCGGCCCGACCTTCGAAAGCTGATCGACGCTGCGTGCCTGTTCGCTGATCCATGGGATCAATACCTCTTTGAAGTGCTTGAGGAACGCGGGCTTGTCGAAAGGCGGCCGGGGCAGGGGAGGTTGCCGCACGGTGCGGTAGAGCTTCGCGCTGGCTGATAAGGCCACCAACGTGTCCGACAGATCCCGAGCGGTGCCGCCGCCATTCGCAACATCACCGACCACCACGTCTGCGCAGCCGCGTGGCGCTAGCTCGGCGCGCAGCGCCCGCACCCACCCAGCAGGCGCTTCGGTCGACTTCTCCAAGCACGCGAGCTTGCGGTCCCGGGCTACGCCGCTCTCCGCGAGCGCGCCGGCCAGGAGCTCGGTCAGGTTGCCCGTGCTGCAAGCTCCGGGCTGCGCCGCGCCGTACGGGGTGCACTCTTCACTAGGAGGCGGCGCGGCAATGGGCGCGGAGCTGGCCGGCTTTTCAGCCGTCGACTCGGGCGTGTTCGCGCTCGGCGCGGGGGGCGCGCTCTCGGGCGCTTTGGCCGGCGTCGCGGCGCTTCCGGCTCCGCAGGCCCAAAGGAGTGAGGTGAGGAGGAGCGGAGCTAGGCGGCGCAGCATGGGTGCTGAATACAACACCCAGCTCGCCGAGTCCTTGGGATCAAGGCGGGGCGAGGGTCGGCGCGACTAGGGGCGCCGGGCTCGTAGCCGTCGCGGGCGGGGTGGCCGCGTCCGTCACGCGGTGGGCAGCCAGCACGTGGGGCGGCGGCGTGTGCAGATCCCAAACCAATCCCAGCCAGCTCATCACTTTCAGCACGTAGAAGGTGACGTCGATCTCCCACCAGAAAAAGCCCTGGTTCGTCGCGCGCTGGTAATAGTGGTGGTTGTTGTGCCAGCCCTCACCGAGCGTGATCAGCGCCAGCCACAAGTTGTTGCGGCTGTTGTCGGTGGTCACGTAGCGCTTGTTACCGAACACGTGGGTGAGCGAGTTGATCGTGAAAGTGCCGTGCCAGAGCAGCGTGGTCGACACGAAGAAGCCCCAGTAGAGCGCCCAGGTTCCGCCGACCGCGAAGAGCGCCACTGCCAGCGCGATTGCGGGCAGGTAGTAGAAGCGATCCAGAAAGCGTAGCTCCGGGTAGCGCGCGAGATCCTTCACGCGGTCGTAGTCGGTATCGTGATTCTGCGGCGCCAAGATCCAGCCGACGTGGCTCCACCAGAAACCGTCTTGCAGCACCGAGTGCGTGTCGCCCGGCTGATCGGACATGCGGTGATGGTGGCGGTGATGCGCGGCCCACCAGAGCACGCCCTTCTGCACGCTGGTCATGGCCAGCAGCGCGAGCACGAGCTGGAACGGGCGGCTCGTCTTGTAAGTGCGGTGTGAAAAGTAGCGATGGTAGGCGCCGGTCACGCCGAACATCCGCACCGCGTATAGGGCGAGGGCCAGAGCCAGGCCGCTCCAAGACCAGCCGAGCCAAAACACGCCGGCGACCGCCACCAGGTGCACCGAAAAAAAGGGGATCGAACGGGGGACGTCGAGGCGATGCTCAGGGTGCATGTAATCCGCTACGTCCCTTCATAGCGGAGGGTTAGTCACGACGCGGTCAGGAGACGGTTATGTTTTCGCCGTCGCTCTTATCTACCGACGCCGTAACGGGTGTTGTAACGGCCGCCCCGGGGCTCGCATACCGCTGCCAGGGTGTGGCCGACGGCGCTCCAGGTCATGCCGTCGCCGCCCAGGGTTTGGCTGCTGCCAAGGATATAGGCCAAATCAGCCAGGGTAATGATGCCGATCAGACGGCGCTGCGCGTCAACCACCGGCACCCGGCGGATCTTGTGCTGCTGCATCATGGCCTGAACGGTGGCGGGCGTGTCCTGCGGCCCACAGCACTTGATATCGCGCGCCATGGCGCTGCTCACGCTGGCGTCGCCGAGCGGCACGCCCTGCAAGTGGCTGGCCATGCAGATGTCGCGATCGGTGATCAGCCCGATGACGCGGCGCTCCGTGTCCACGACCGGGACGGCGCCGCAGTCGACTTCCCACATGATCTGAGCGGCCGTGCTGAGGCTCTCTTCTGGAGCACAGCTGCGCACGTCTCGGGTCATGATGTCTTCGACCTTCATCTTCGTCTTCCTTCTGAGGAGCGGGGCGAGCAGCTTATAACAACCCGGCCAGTTATCCCCAACCCAAAACACGCAAAACCACAGCGCCTTTTCGCTACAGCGGCGGTATAATCGACGGGTGGAGTTTCGCGAGTACGCGCGCTCGAGTGACGACGGCCTCGACCTGCTCACCGGGGCGCTCCTGATTGCGCGCGACGCCTACCCCGGTCTCGATTTGAGCGCGCAGCGCGCGAAGCTCGACGAGCTGGCCGAGCCACTGCGCGGCCGGGGCCTCGCGGGACTCCCGCACACCGTTCAAGCGCGGCTCCTCTCGGACTATTTGTACGTTCTGCGAGGCTTTCACGGTGCTCGGGCCGACTACTACGACCCGCGCAACTCGTTTCTGAGCGATGTCCTCGACCGCAAGACCGGAATCCCGATCACGCTCGCGGTCGTCTACATCGAGGTAGCTCGCAGGGTGGGCGTCGACGCGCTTGGTGTCGGCTTCCCCGGTCATTTTCTAGTCCGCCTGGGAGCGCGCAGTCTCGATCCGGGAGCACTGGCGAACGAGCCGGTCATCATCGATCCCTTCGACCAGGGCAGGTTGCTCGACTCCAGCGCGCTCGAAGACCTGCTGCGCCGCAGCAACGTGCGAGCGCCGCTCACCGGCGACATGCTCGAGCCCGCGCGCACCCGCCACGTCGTCGCGCGCATGCTCATGAACCTGCGCGGCATCTACTCGAGCCGCGGCGACACCTCACGCCTCCTCCTCGTCCTCGATCGCCTGATCGATCTACTCCCAGATCTCACGACCGAGCTGATCGAGCGAGCCATGCTCTACGAACGCCTCGGCGCCCCCGATGCCGCGCTCGCCGACTACCAGCGCTACCTCGAAGTCGACCCCGACGGCGAAGCCGCCCAAAAAGCCCGCCAAGCCATCGCGCGCTTGTCGCGCTCGTCGTCGTCGAAGCCGCTACTGCAGAACTAGTCGGGCTTGGGGGAGTGGTGCAATGGGTTCCAGCGACGCATCAACGGCTACGTGTACGTCTAAGGATTCTACACATTCGCTCGGCCGAAGGGGCCAACGACAGCGTTCGCGGGTATGCGCCTTCGCAAGCTCCGCCCTTTGAGATTCTGTCAACAAGAATGAGCGAAGAATGTGCGCGAATTTTGGAGCTACACCGCCAGCCTCGGTTCTGCCCGACCAACTCAACGTACGCGCGTAGCCTGGGCGCGCAGCGCTCCTGTCGATTGCTCAACGTGTTCAACCGGACATCGAGCACTGCGACCCGATGCTCGTGCCGCCGGGCGCCCCGTGTCGTTGCCCTCACGGAGCGCGCTCAGTGTCGCGTCATGTAGACGGTTCCCGAGCTGAGAGCATTCGAGGTTCCCTGAGCTCGACTACCGGCGCTGTCAATCTCGAAGTCGAAATGGGGCCCTCCGCCGTCGATGTTCGCGATGCAACCCTCGGCATCACAGAAGCAGGGGGGATCGAAGTCGCTACACATCCAGAGTTGCACGCACGGCAGCTCGTCCCCGGAGTTGGTAGTGCAAACGTCTCCCCGCACGGTCGCCGACACCTTGGGCGCACACTTATAGCCTCCGAATCCTTCGATATAATGCGGCGTCTGGAGCCCGCACCAGCTGGCGTACGGCTCGGCAAAGGCCAGGCGAAAGCGAAGGCGTGTACCTTCGAGCTTGGCCGAAAGCAGCGTGTACGTGAAGCCGGGCGCAAGCTCGGGACCATTCTTGTACGACTCATCGCCGGGCAAGTAGCCAGCATTCGGGTCGGTGGCCGCTGGATACGTTTGCGGGTCACCGAAGGTGAGCGTGCCGCAGGGCTCGGCAGCGGTGCCTTGGATCTGGAGCGTGAAATCGAAGGCGTCGCCCTCGCCCTGCACGTAGCCGCT
>JBEHXA010000480.1:0-6046 GCA_048498935.1 Myxococcota bacterium | reverse complement strand
TTTTCGTGATGTGGCTGTTCACGAAGCGCCGCGGCTCGCGAGCCCGCCGGTCCAGATCTTGAACACCCACCACGGGTCGGCCAGCGCCTTGTCCAGATCGTAAAACAGAACGTGGCCGAGGCGCGCGCCGATCAGCACGCCCAGCACGCCGTACACGATAAAGTCGCTCGCTACATCGGGCCCGCCGCCGCCACGCTTGATCTGCCAGTTGAGCAGCGCGTGACCACCCAAGAAGACGACCACGAAGAGCAGGCTGTAGTAGCGGAGCTCGATGTGATCGCCACCTACGGCGATCCACACCAGAGCCGCCATGGCCAAGAACATCACGCCAGTCGTCGTCTGATCGGTGATCTTGCGCTTCAGGCCCATCAAGAGCGAGAGCACACCGAACGCGGCGATCAGTGCGACGACCGGACCCTTGGACGGCGCCCACATCACGGGGTCGACGTTCCATTCCCACTTCGGTAACCAGGCGAGAGCTGCGAGGAGCATTGCGGCGGCGGCAGCTTAGACGCGTTTTTTCGTGTCGGCCCGGCTAAATGCGCTGCGCGGTGGCGCTATTGGGCGCCTTTTTTCGGGAATAAAATGCCGAGGCCGTGCTCCCTCAGCTCGTTTTCCGCCAGCTCCGCCCAGCCGCGATTGGCCTTGGGGCTGGCCGGGCTCGGGTGCGAGATGGTCTTGATGACGCCTTTGAAGCCGGGCAACCCCAGCTTGGCGCGAGCGCTCGCGAACGCACCGACCCCAATCACGTATTCGGGTGACAGCTCGTTCACGATGCGCGCGAGCGCCGTGTCGCAAGCAGCGAACAGCGCTTGTTGCTCGGCCTTCGGCAACTTGTCGGGCGTACGATTCGCGCCGCTCTCTTCCATGAACGCGAGCGGGCAATAGTTGACGACGAAGAAATGCTCGAAAAACTTTTCGGGCGTTCCGAAGCGGTCGCGGGCGAAGCTCCACAAGCGCTGTCCGCTCACCTCGCCGCGCGGACAGTCGAACCCTGTAACCGGCCGCTTGGGGTGCTCGAGCGGAGGCTTCTTCACTTTGCCTTCCACTCCGACGAAATCGCGCGCCAGCGTGACGTCACCGAACGGCACACCCGTCTGCGCCATGCCGAACGGTCCCGGGTTCATGCCCAAGAGGAGCGCGCGCTTGGGCGAAGCACCCCAGCGCGTCAGGTAACGTTCGTGGGGCTCACGGGCGTAAACGAGCGGGTTGTAGACGTAGCTGACCGGGGCAGAAAATTCGAGCTTTTCGACTTCTCGGGCGAGCTCACGGCTGATGCTGACGAGCGACACGGCGCGAGCATAACCACGCAAAGCGTCCCAGACCAACCAGCAGTGCCATGCCGCCGGCCGCCGCGAATCCGACCGAAGCCCCGGGGTCGGCACCTCGGGTGAAGACCCCACCGAGCAGAAAGCCCGCCGGCATGAGCAGCAGCGCGAGGAGCAAGCAGCGCTCCACCAGTTGGTCATCGAGCCGCGGGAATTGCCGCGCGGCCAGCGCATAGCAGACGTTGAGCAGTCCGAGCAGCGCCCCATGGGCGTGTGCCAAGCGCCAGAGCAGGCGCCGCGTCTCGTTCGACACGTCGAGGTACAGGCCGAGCTTGAAGGCATGGAGAGCCTCCAGCGCCAAGCCGAGGCACGTGAAGCCGAACAAGGCCCATGCCCCGGCGCGCAGGTTCAACGGCAGGCGTTCGTCGGAGCTCATTCGGCGATCGTCACGCGACGTTCGTCGCGCAAGCCTCGGAGGTGAGCGATCTGACTTGGGCCGAGCGTTGGCGCGCTGGCCGGGCTCGGCCCCAAGCTCGCGCGTGAACGCTGCGCAATGAAGCTCACGGCCGCGTAGTCATCGTGCGATAGCTCATCGAGCAGCTGCAGGCGTAAGTCGCGGGCCGGGATGGCGCTCTGCTGACGGCCGAGCGCGGCGGCCGTGATGGCTCGCACGGCTGCATCGCCGGTCAGGGCGAACACGGCCGCCGCAGGTGTCGCAGGCTCCGCGCGCTCGGCCGGGCGATCGAGCATGAGGCTCGGCTTCTTCCCGTACCAAGTCTGCGCGCGTTCGGCGGCCCAGGCCTCACTCTGATCGAGGTGGCACAGATTGCAGGCGTTGGGTCGATCCCGCGTGCGCCGATCGAAGCTCGGCGAATCGACGCGGTGCGAGCGAACCGCGCCCAAGAGTGCGTAGGTGGTCTCGGGCATGTGGCAGTTGTAACAGAGACTGCCGGCAGAATTCGGGGCGTGATGGGTATGCTGGCTCAAGTCGGCGCCCTGGCGCTCATGGCACTGGGTGCAGGCGCGGTTTTCTCGCATGCCCTCAGCCAGCTGATCATCGGGGGTACTGCGATGAAGTGAATGACACGACGTGCACGCTAGCTGTCGATCGCCGCGGCCGCGCTCGTAGCAAGGGGAGCGAGTCAGGCCGTTGTACTCGCGTCCAGCCACACGGATCGTGCCATCTGCATAAAACAGGCTCTCCGCGTCTTCGCTCAGGCGCGGGGCGTCGGGTGCAGCCAGGCGCTCCAGGCTCAGGAGCAGTTGCGCGCTCTCGAGGTCACCGCCTGGCTGGTAGCTGCGTGCAAAGCCGTGCCGCCACCAGTCGTCCTCGTTCTTCGGATAGAAGTAAGAGTGGCAGCGACCGCAGACCTGCGAACCACGCTCGCTCGATAAGCGCTTGGGGTTGACGACTCCACCTCGCGCTGGCTGACCATGCGCGGCGTAGCGCGCGAGCGGATTCTGCATGGCGCGCACGTGCTTTGCTGCGTCTGCGTGACAAGCTTCGCAAGCGATCCCGAGCTCCGCCACCGTGGACGTGAATACGTCGCGCTCGACATCGTGGCCGGGCGCTCCCGCTACCGCATGGCATTGGATGCAGTTGGAGTTCCAACGCACCGCGTGCTCGGGCGCGTCCGGGGGCGTCAAAAATGCCTGCTTTCTCGGGATTAATCGGCCTTCGGCCAGCAGGTATACCGCCGGCACTGCGCGCAGCTCGCCGGCTCGCGCGCCGCGAGTCCAAAAGGCTTGCTGGTGGTGCGAGCCGGTCAGTAACTCTACCCGCACCTCGCGTTCGGGAGCGACTCGGAACGAGGCTTCGAAGGCACCGAGCGGGGCAGCCGAGGTCACGCCCGGATCCGGCAAGCGCACCCGCAGCTCGCCGGCGCGACCAAATAGCTCGATCGCGCGCCCGGCGTTCTCGACTCGGAGTCGGCCGCCCGAGCGCAGCGCGGGAGCTGCGGCGTTCGCGGTGGTGCCCGTTTGGGTCATGCGCCGGTGGTAACTGGCGTGCCAGCTCTCGTATTCGGCGGGGTGACAGCTGCGACACGTATCCGACGTCGCAAAGCCTGCGCCGCCGGCGGCTACCGTCAGCGTCGGCGTCGGCACGTGCTGTGTGCTCACCGCCAAAGCAACGACGATTCCCACGAGCGCCAGCGGGGCCACGAGCCAGACCGCATGCCGCTGGCGCAAGCCGACCAGCCGCAGACCGAGCGCGACTGTCAGGAGAGCGCACAGCCACTCGAGCGGCATCGCCGGCCGAGGCTATCCCAAGCCGGCTTGACGCGCCCGCGGGTGCCGTGTAAATGAAGACGCGAATCATTCGCAATATCAATCACCATGATCGAGCGCATCACACAGCTGATGGTGGCTTCCGGGGCCGCTTGGGTTTTATGGCTACTTTTCGGCCTGAGTGCGCTGTCGTTGGCTATCGCGATCGAGCGGGCCTGGGAGCTGCGCAGGAGTGGCGGCAACGTGGCGGTGCTGGTCCCGGCGTTGCGTCGCCTGCTGCGGACCGATCGGTCTCAGGCGGCTCAGCTGCTGGCCGCGAGCTCCAGTGTCGAGGCCCGCGTGGTCGCGGCCGGCTTAGCCGAGGCCGACCAGGGCGCTGCTGCTGCCGAAGAGGCGATGGCAGCTGCCATGGGGCTCGAGCGCAAGCGACTGGAGAAGCGCCTGCTCTTTCTGGGCACCGTCGGCAACAACGCGCCCTTCGTGGGCTTGCTCGGCACGGTCATCGGTGTGGTCGGCGCTTTCGAGGAGCTCGGGAAACCGCAGGCGTTGTCGAGCGCGGTGACGGGGGCTGGCTCGCTCGCTCCCGAGCGCGTCATGGCCACGATCGCCGAGGCGCTGGTGGCGACAGCTGTCGGTCTGGTGGTGGCGATCCCGGCCGTGGCGATCTTCAACTACTTTCAAGGTCGGGTAACCGCGGCGCTGGCCGACGCCGAGACGCTCGGTCACGTGCTGCTCGCGCATCTGCGCAGCAGCCCTGACGTTGCGACGCCCGAACCGGCGAGTGCGTCGAGCCGTCGCGGCAGCGAGCTCGTCCCGATGGGTGCCAGCGAGGCGATGGCGGAGTAGAAATGGCCGGCTTTTCTTCGAACAAGCCGAGCGCCCCGATCACGGGCATCAACGTGACGCCGCTCGTCGACATCACGCTGGTCTTGCTGATCATCTTCATGGTGACGGCCAAGCTGGTGGTGTCGCGCGCCATGCCCTTGGATTTGCCGAAGGCGGCGACGGGCAGTGAAGTGCAGCAAATTTTCGCGGTTTCGCTGCGCGCCGACGGTACGACTTTCGTCGACGGCGATGCGACCCCGCGTGACGAGGACGTATTCGGTCGCGCCAAGCGCGCGCTCGCGAAACAGCCGGAGCTTCGCGCAGTAGTGCAGGCGGATGGCAGCGTGCCCCATCAGCGGGTCATGCATGCGCTCGACGTCTTGCGTCAGGCAGGGCTGTCGCGAGTAGCGTTTGCAGTGCAAAAGGGGGAAGCGGTCGAGGCCAAGCGCGCGCCATGAGCAGCATGCTCGATGCTGCTCCGACCAGGTCGCGCACCGGGTCGCTGGCTGCGGTGCTCGGTACCGCGGGCTGCCACGGCTTGTTGGTGCTGGGCGTGTCACTGCTCGGCTTGCGGGGCGCGGTCGAGCTGAAGCGGGCGCTGCCGGTGACCGAAATGGTCGAGGTGGAGCTGCCGAAGCCCGAGCCGGAGCGCGCACCCGAGCCTGAGGCCGCGCCTGCACCGCGCCAAGCTCCCGCGGCGCGGGTGCAATCACCACCTAGCGCCGCCGACCCGCCGCCGACTGCCGCACAAGCAGGGCAGGTGCTCGACGCCAAAGAGGTCGTCGACTTCGGCGAAACATTCGTTACCGGCGCTGGCTCGAGCTACGCGGGTGGTGTCACGGACGGCACCGGTACCTCGAAGGGTGCGGTGCACGACGCCGCGGCGCGCGGGAACGCGGGCGGGCGAGGAGTCGATCCAGTGCCCGCTGCCGTGGACCGCTCTCGGCCACCGGAGCTCGTTGGTGGCGATAGCTGGAATTGCCCTTTTCCGAGCGAAGCAGACGACGCTGGCGTCGACCTTGCCATGGTCACGCTGCGTTTGTCGGTCGGTTCCGACGGCAGTGTGCAGGGGGTGAACTTGGTTGCCGACCCCGGCAACGGTTTTGGTCGCGAGGCGCGCCGCTGCGCCACGACCAAGCGCTTCAAGCCGGGCCTCGATCGCGACGGAAAGGCCGTCGCTCAGCAGTTCACTGTCAACGTGCGCTTCCGCCGCTAATTCAGAAAGTACCTCCTTGTCCCTGTTTCTTGGGCGTCGTGCGCCCGCCTTTGCCTGCATCCTTCCGCTCGTCATCTTGCCGACCACGGTGGCGGCACAGGCCCCGGTTGCTGCTGCTCCCGATGCAGAGCCCGCGCCGCCCGCACCGGATGCTCCCTCGGCGGTCCCGCCGCGACTGCTCGAAGAGGTGCCGCCCGAGTACCCAGAGCAAGCGCGCGCAGAGCGCTTGGAAGCGGCGGTGGTGCTGCGCCTCAGCATCGACGAACAGGGCATCGTCACCGACGTCGAGCTCATGGAACCTGCGGGGCACGGCTTCGACGAAGCAGCGCGCGCGGCTGCGCTAACTTATCGCTTCGCGCCCGCCGAGCGGGCGGGCAAGCCGATTGCGTCGCGCACCCTGGTCCGCGTGCTGTTTGATCCCCCCGCCGAGGAACCGCCTGTGGCGGCGGCCGGGGTGGCCGTCGTACCTGCAGCAGCTGCGCCTGCTAACAGTCCCGAGGCTGCTTCC
>JBEHXA010000479.1:0-6068 GCA_048498935.1 Myxococcota bacterium | reverse complement strand
TGAGCGTGTGCGTGTGCTGGCCGGAGCTCGTGACCTCGATGTCGGCCGTGCACTTGCCGCCACCGCCACCACCGCCGGAGCCGCCGCTGCCGCCCGAACCGCCGCCGCTGCCGCCCGACGTGCCGCCGCTGCCGCCCGTGGTGCCGCCACTGCCGCCGCCACCGGTCGCGCTGGCTCCGCCGCCACCGGTCGAGCTGGCGCCACCGCCACCGGTCGAGCTGGCTCCGCCGCCGCCGGTCGAACTGGCTCCGCCGCCGCCGGTCGAGCTGGCTCCGCCGCCGCCGGTCGAGCTAGCACCGCCGCCACCCGTAGTTCCGCTGCCCGATGCGCCGGACGTGCTGCCGCCCTTGCCGGCGGTGCCGCCGGGAGCGGGCTCAGGATCGTCGCTGCAGCCCGCAAACGCGGCAGCACCGACCGTGATGGTGAGGATCAGGAATTCTTGGCGATTGATCGAGCGTGAAGGCATGGCTGTTCCTACGTGGCCGGTTTTGTCGAAGACCGATCAAAGAAAATGGCCGGACGTGCCGAATATCTTGCTCACCCCGCGGGCATGTCGGCCAAGTTCGTGAAGCGCGGAATGTTTTGGCGGCACTGCCGCTCGATCTCGCCTCCGCTCGACCCAGTGCTGAGCCCCAACGCGCGCTGTGTAACAGGACGATTTCGAAAAACGCCTACCGGCTGCTCAGCGCCGGCAGGGCGGGGGCGCCGAAGAAGCGCGGGTGCAGCAGCACGCTGCCGACCGTGAGCGCGAGCCCGAGCGCGAGCGGGACGAGGAGCTCCCGCAAGACCAAGCGAGTGCGCCCGCTGAGCAGCGCGACGAAGGGCACGTTCGAGGTGACCGCTTCGAAGCGCGCATAGTCGGCGCCGCTGCTGGCTCGGCGCTTGCGATCGATGTCGAAGGTGCCGCGCAGCGCAGTCACGCCGAGGCTACCGAAGAAGATGAGCGACGCCGGATCCGCATTGACTAGGACGTGACCCAGCGACCACAGCACCGCCGACCACAAGAAGGGATGGCGCGTGATGCGCAGCATGCCTCGGGCGGGCTCGGCTTGAGCCAGCAGCTTTTCGCCGCCCACTGCCGTCGGGTTCGGCACCGTGAAGGCACCTGCTAGAAACACCAACGCCACCGGCACGAGCGCCGCCGGCGCCCAGTAGAGCCAGGCGGGAGTCACCCAAAGCGCCACGTAGCGAGCGTGACCGTACTCGGCGATCAGCCACCACAGGCTGGCCAGTGACGCGAGCGAGAACGCCCCACGGTAGGCCTTTTCGCCGAAGCGAGCGATCGCAAGGCCACGGAGCGGAGACCCGGCCACCGCGGCGTGCAGCAGAAACCAACAGCACCCAGCCAGGGCGAGGCTCGCGAACTCCACGCCCCAACCCATTGTACAGGCCCAAGCTAGGCGCAATCCCGAACGACCGCGGCAGAAGCGATGGTAAATCGTTCTTCATGCAACTGGTCGAGTGCAACCTGGTGGAGCACGGGGGCGCGATCCTCGAGATCTTGAACGACGCCATCGTGAACACGACGGCCCTCTACGACTACACGCCGCGCGAGCCGGCCAGCATGACCGGCTGGTTCGCGGCCAAGCAACAGGGGCGCTTTCCGGTGTGGGGCGCGGTCGACGTGCACGGGAGCCTGCTGGGCTTCGCCACGTACGGCACTTTTCGCGGCTACCCGGCGTTCAAGTACTCGATCGAGCACTCGGTGTACGTGCGGCTGGGTGAACGCGGCCGAGGCGTCGGCAAAGCGCTGCTGGAGCGCTTGATCGAGAGCGCCGAAGCGCAGCAGTACCACGTGATGGTCGGCGCCATCGACGCAGCCAACGAAGCGAGCGTCGCGTTTCACGAGCGGCTCGGCTTCGACCACTGCGGCACGGTCAGGCAAGCCGGCTTCAAATTCGGGCGCTGGTTGGACCTGGCCTTCTATCAACGCCTGCTGAAAACCCCGCACGCACCGCTCGACGGGTGACTGAACGTGTACTCGTAGTACACGTTTTGTAGCCGGACTTAGCGGCAATCACGCGCAAACGTGATACCCAATAGGCGTGGGCAGCGAGCGCGTAGTACACGTCTTCGAGTACCTCGATTACCGAGCGTACTTGCGGGACTTCTACGCGAGCCGCAAGGCAGCCAGCCAAAGCTTCTCTCACCGGGCGTTCTCGCGCCGGGCGGGCCTGCGCTCGTCGAACTACCTGAGCCTGGTCATGAAGGGCGAGCGCGACTTGTCGAGCGAGATGGCGCCGCGTTTTGCGCGAGCCTGCGGGCTCGTCAAGCAGGAGGCCGACTTCTTCTGCGAGCTGGTCGCCTACTGCCAAGCCAAAACCACCGACGAGAAGACCCGGCATCAAGAGCGGCTGTCGCGCTACCGTCGCTTTCGTGAGGCGCACCAGCTGCTCGATGAGCAGCAGGCCTACCACGCGCATTGGTACATGCCTGCGCTGCGCGAGCTGGTGAGCCTGCCGGGCTTTCGCGAAGATCCGAAATGGCTCGCCAGCATGCTGGAGCCGCCGATCTCGCCCAAGCAGGCTGCCGAGGCGCTCGAAACGCTGTGCCGCCTCGGCCTGCTGGTTCACGACGAGCGCGGCAAGCTGAGCCAAGCCCAGGCGCTGCTCACCACCGGCCCCGGGCCGCTGGGACACCAGGTCTTCGTTTACCACCAGACGATGATCGAGATGGGTAAGCAAGCCCTCGATCGGTTGCCCCGCGAAGAGCGCGACATCAGCAGCGTCACGCTGTGCGTGGCCGAAAAGACACTGCCGCTGCTCAAGCAACGCATTCGCGAGCTGCGCCGCGAGCTGCTTCAGCTGGCCGAGCTGGAAGCTGATCCAGAGCGCGTGGTTCAGGTCAATTTTCAGCTTTTTCCGCTGTCGCGACCGCTCGCGCGCGGCCCCGCCACGCGCGCTGCGGCCGAACGCAAGACCCGCAAGACGGCTTCCACCAAAGAGCCCAAGCAGGGCAAGGAACGCAAATGAAGTACCTCGGATTGGCAGCGCTGTGGCTCTTGCCGTTTGGCTGCATCAGCGGCGGCGGTACCGAAACCGACAACCCGGCCACGACGTTGAAGGACTTTTCCGGTAGCGCCTGCAAGAGCAAGGTCGACGCGACGTCGCAAGCCTTGACCCTCGCATCTCCCGCCGAGCTCGACGGCCTCGAATGCATCGAATGGGAGCGCTCGCCTCAGGGCGCCCTCAGCGTGCATTGGATCAACTCGCCGCAGGGCTGCGCAGACGCGTACCATGGCCGCGCCGAGCTGAACGACAGCGGCGCGCTCGAGCTGAGCGTGTACAAGGACGTTTGCGCAGTCGCGGGGTGCGGGTCGTGCCTGTTCGACTTCGCCTACGATCTTACGGGTACTTTCGAAGCGGCGCCGCTGGAGGTGCACCTCGGTAGCGCGATTTGCGCCAAAGAGCCGATCGCATGGACCGATCGGCTCACCTTGCCGCTCGACGAGCAGGACAGCGGCATGTTGTGCCGTCCGCTCGCCTCAGGCCCGCTGTTTTGGCACGCGGTGACCAGGGGCAAATGCGGCGCGACCAACATGCCGTGTGGCGATTGCATGGACGACCACAGCACCTGCGCGACCGGCGCGAGCTGCGTCACCCTGGCCGAAGAAGATGCGCGTTGCCTCCCGGACTGCGAGACTGACGACGACTGCCTGTCGGGCGTAGCCTCGTGCGAGGCGGGTTCCTGTCGAGTGAAAGCGAGCTTTTGATGTTGCAGCTTAGAAGCGGTCGAGCTCCGTGGATGCGCCGGGCCATGCCTTGTTTGTTGGTGCCGCTGTGGCTCGTCGCCAGCTGCGCTGGGGCGGGCGGCACCGAAACCGACAACCCGGACGACGTGCTCACCGACTTCTCGAGCTCGAGCTGCAAGACCAAACCGCCCGGTGATGGCCAGCAAGCGCTGGTGCTCGCTTCCGACGCCGAAGGTCTGCAGTGCATCGAGTGGGAGGCGCAAGACGACGGGGGCCTTCACCTGCGCCTGCTCAACTTTCCGGAGGCATGCGGCAAGCAGTACCTGGGGCGCGCCGAGCACGGCAGTGATGGAGCGCTCGAGGTGAGCGTTTACAAGAACGATTGCCAAGTCTACCGGTGCGGCACCTGCGTCTACGACTTCGACTTCGAGCTCGAGAAAGTGGCGCTCGACGAGCCGTTGCGCCTGCGCCTCGGTAGCGCGGTGTGCGCCAGCCAGCCGATGACCTTCGATGAAGAGCTCACGCTGCCCACCGACGAGGAGCCGCGCGGCATTCGTTGTCGCCCACTAGGCGGTTACGCGCTCCAGCAATTGGCTAGCGCGCGCGGCAGCTGCGGCGAGCGCAACATGCCCTGCGGCGATTGCGCCAGCGCCGGGAACACGGCGTGCGCCGCCGACACGACGTGCCAGGAGCTCGAAAGCGGCGACTCTCGCTGCCTCACCTCGTGCACGAGCGACGACGATTGCCTAGCGGGGCTCACCAGCTGTGTGGAAGGTGCCTGTCGCGCCCCCGATAGCTGGTAGGACCGGCTGGAACCCTACCGAACGCAGCCCCGACCCTCAGTGGTCGAGCACGAAATCCAGGCCGATCAGGAGCTCGGGGCTCGCGGCGATGCCGTCGGTCATGCCGCCGCCCTTGGCTTGCGTGAAGTTCATGCGCAGGTCGATGCGCGGCACCAAGAATTCGTGGGCCATCACCTTGGCGCCCACACCTACGTCGAAGAGCAAGTCGGTGTCGGACCCATCGAGGTCTGACTGCGCATGCATGAAGCCGGTACCGAGCTGCGCGAACGGCACGATGAAGTAGTTCGGCAATTGACCGACCACGTGCGCGCGCAACAGGTCGGCCTTGACCTTGCGCTCGTCTTCACCGCTGTCCTTCGCCGCGTGTTGGTCGATCGTCCCAACGCCGTGGGTCCACTCGGCTTCGATGCCCCAGCAGCGACTCGGGAAGTAGCCGACGCGCACGCCCCCCTCCCAAACCGGATGCTGCACCTTGTGCGGCTCCTTACCGTCCTCGGCGAGGTTATGTTCTTTCGACAGCCACATGAGGCCGCCCATCAAGCCGATCTCCACCAGGTTTTCGGTCGGCAGAAACTGCTCCTCGCGCGACACGGGCGCAGCGGGCGGCGGCGCGGCGGCGGGCGCGGGAGCCGCAACGGGAGGGGGCTCAGCCGGAGGCGGCGCAACGGGCGGGGGCGCCTGAGTCGCTGGTGCCGCGGCAACCGCGACTGCTGCAGCCGGGGCGGCGGCCGGATTGGCTTTGAGCGCAGCCAAGCGCTCGCGCGAGGTGGCCTGCTTGTCGGCGCTCAGCTTGGCGAAGTCAGCGCGTCCGATCAGCTGATCGTACGCTTCGATAGCTGCCTCTTTCTTGCCGAGCTGATCCTGGCAGCGCGCGATCCAAAACAGTGCCTGCGCGCTGGGGATGAGCGCGTTGGCTTGAACGAACGCGTCCAGCGCGGCGACGTAGTCACCACTTTCGTAGGCGGCCGTACCCTTGTTGTACGAGTCACGCGCAGCGTTGCGCTCGGACTTGCCCGCCGCTTGCTCTTGCTGTGCCTGCGCGACGCGCGGCGCTGCCAGCACTGCGACCAAACTGCCACTCAAAGCTCCAGCCAAACGCCACTGACCGACCAACGACATCGAATCCCTCCGAGCCAAAAGCGAGGCAATGCTCATAATGCCCTCGATTGGGCGGGTCCGTGACATTAGCAGAGTTATCGCAAATGGGCTTGGTTCAGCCAGCTATCGGTTGGTGTGGCTACGCCCCCGGCCTAGATTTAGATAAGTGCTTTTCGAGCGCCCGCGCCGATCGCGGCGCTCGCGCGCCAACGGTGGTATGAGCGCTTCGGAGCTCGCGTTTGACCGTCGAGGAAGACAGCCAGACCACGGCGCTGCATCCCTTGGTTCAGCGCGCCCCGCTACCCACGCGCGTCGAGGTGCTCGACGTTCGGGCGTCGCCGCAATCGTTCACGCTTTCGGCCGGCAGCTGCATCGTCGGTGCGGGTCGCGAAGCCAACCTGGTGATCGACGCCGAGACCGTGTCGCGCCGGCACGCCGAGCTCACGCTGGTAGCCGAGGGCGTGCAGGTTACCGAC
>JBEHXA010000478.1:0-6072 GCA_048498935.1 Myxococcota bacterium | reverse complement strand
AGCGCGCCGGGGTGCTCAGCACCGACGCTGACGGCTTCACGCTGAAAAATATGGCCGTGTTGCGAGAAGCGAGCGGTCTCGGTAGCTCGATGCCTTTGGGCGCCGCGCCGGCCCTCGCCGCGGCGCGTTAGCTCGAGCTCGCCGACTTCTCGGCGAAGACGGGAACCTTTTTGACCCCTTCGACTCCATCTCATCAGCGCATGGAATCGAGTGTCAGCACCCTGGTGACCCACACGGCCGCCGATCGCGAGCGGGACGACGACGCCATCGTGGCCCGGGTGAAGGCAGGGGAGTACGCCCTGTTCGACATCCTGATGCGGCGGCACAACCGCACCGTTTACCGGGCGACGCGGGCGATTTTGCGCTCGGATGACGAGGCCGAAGACGTGATGCAGCACGCCTACCTGCGCGCGTTCGAGCACCTGGGCGAGTATCAAGGGCGTGCGCGTTTTTCTACATGGCTCACGCGCATCGCCGTGTACGAGGCATTTGCGAGGCTGAAGCGAAGCAAGCGCGTGGGGCCGCTCGATGACGCCAAGACTGCCGACCTGGCCGACCAGCGAGCCACCCCGGAGCAAGAAATGAGTGATGCGGAGCTGCGCACGCTGACCGAAGCGGCGATCGACCAACTACCGGAGGACTTTCGGGTGGTCTTCGTGCTTCGCGCGGTGGAGCAGCTCAGTGTTGCCGAGGTGGCCGAGTCGCTCGGCATCCCGGAAGACACGGTGAAGACGCGCTACTTTCGGGCGCGCATGAAGCTCCGCCAAAACCTGCTGTCGCGGCTCGACTCCGCGGCACCGGAGGCGTTCGCGTTTCACCTTTCACGGTGCGATCGCGTGACTTCAGCGGTGCTGGCGCAACTCGGCAAGCTGCGCCAGCCGGGCTTCAGCGCGGAATGACGAGAGTTGGCGCCAGGTCGGCGTCCAGCTTTTGCTTGTCGAGATCGATGCCATTGGCTTTCAGGTCGAAGGCCAGGATGCTGAAGTACTCGTCAGTGGTCAGCGAGCCGGGTGCGTTCGGGGGCATGTTCTTGACCACGAACTCGGCGACGTCAGCCACGGTCTTGAACTGACCCTTCCTGAACTTGGCGGTGGCCGGCGGGTCGAGCGGGAGCGCGCCCTTGTCGAGGCCGACCACGCGCGGCCCGTCGGCGCCCTCGCCGCTCGAACCGTGGCATTGCGCGCACTTTTGACCGTAAAGCGTCTGACCGAGCGCGACTTGCTCGGCGAAGGTTCGAGGCTCTGCTTGCGCGCCTTCGGCGGGCGTTTCTGGGGGAGGTTCGGTGGCCGCACTACCTCCACAAGCAGAGAGGAGGAGCGCCGGGAACGCCAGCCACGCGATGGGCGACGTCAGCACGAGAATGGTTTGGAGTAGGGGCTTCATGGGGCTGGCCAACCGAGTCGGAAGGTGCCGAAAGGTTCCCGTGTGGGGCGTCTTTACTCGAGCCCGGGTTCATGGAAATCTGACGCCAATTCCGTGCGCTCTCTGAGCTTCGTCTTCGTTGCTTGTCTCGTGAGCTCACTGGTCGTGCAGGGGGTGGGGACGCGATCTCTCCATGCCGAGCCGGCGTCTACGCCCGCTCCCGCCGCCGAATCGACGTCCGAAACCCTTTCGCCGGGGTTCGAGGTGCTGGCCGTGGTCGGCTATGGCGCAGCTACCTCCAAGCTCAGAGATCTCGAGCTGGATCCCTACCGGCTCGCCCTGGGGCTCGATGTTGGTTACAGCTTTCGTTCCGGCTTTCGACTCGGCGCCTCCTTCGGCTACGGTTTCGGGCGCTCGATCGACCAGCGCGCGAAAACGATCGGGGGAACCGAAGCAGACCTGACTGCCGATGCGTCGAACATGACCGGCGCGCTATCGCTCGGGTACGACGTTCCAATTTGCGGACTGAGGCTGCGCTACTCCCTCGGTCTCGGCGTGATGGTCATGGACTGGAGCCTCGACGGGGTTCCCAAGCGATCGCTACTCAACGTCGAGAATTGGAGCGATCCAACATGGGGATTTTTCGTTGCTCCCGGTGCGGCCCTATTCTGGCAGCGTGGCATGTTCGAGCTGGGGCTCGGGTTCGACTACATGGTTCAGGTCAGTGACGCGATTCCAGTGGGCATGACCGGCAAGTTGACGAGCGGGGTCAAATGGTGAGCCGCGCGTCATCCGGGCTCCTCGCCGCTGCGGCCTTGCTGTTCGGCCTTCCGGCGCTAGCTGCAGATCCGCCAGGCGCCAGCACCTTGCCGGCGGTCGTCGCTCCTTCGGCCGCAGCACCGGCGCCCGGCGACTTGCGGAGCCCCGAGCAGCGCGACACGCGTCACACCGCGTACACTCTGCCGAAGGGTACCTGGGGGCTCGATATCGGGGCCCTCGGTATTGGCGGTGGCGACGTGTTTGCCAGGTTGGGAGTTGCTTACGGCATCGGCCACGGGCTTCAAGCCGAGATCAACCTCGCCCACACCGGCGTCGGTTTACTGAACGTCGCTTCGCATTGGCATTTCATCGACACGCGCTACTTCGACCTCGGGGCAGGCGTGGGTCTTTGGTACGGTCACGGTGAGTGGTTTTGGATCGCTCAGGGGTTGGCCAAGGATCTGGTGAAGAAGATAGACGTGCTCAACGTCCCGATGGGGCTTACGGCCAGCATGCCCGTGCTGCGAATGTTGCAGTTGAATCTGGGCGTCGAATACACCTACGCGGAGGTGTTTGGCAGCTTCGACCGCGGGGAGCGCTCGATCCTGCAGGACGCCAATTTCGGCGTCCGGCAGCTCACGTTCGCGCCAGGGGTGCACTGGTTCATTTGGCACAACACCTCGCTCGAGCTCAGCGCGCGCTTGCCAGCCTACACTGGTGTGCCGGTCACGATCAGCGGCGACGACAACGATCGCACAGAGTACCACAAGGCTCCCTTCTCGGAGATGTGGTCGGCCGAGGCGGCGCTGCGTTCTCGCTTGCGGCCTGGCGTTTTCGGCAACGTGCGCCTGCACTACGGTGAAATCGCGCGCTCGCTCTACGACGCCGTCATCTATCCGTCCTTCGAGCTCGAAGTCAGGCTGTAGCTGAGTTAGCGGAGCTCGGCGAGCGCGGCGGCGACGCTGGCGGCAGTGACGCCAGGCGCAGGCTTGAGCTCCGGGGCGAACAGGGCGATGCGCAGCTCTTCGAGTGAGTA
Source organism: Myxococcota bacterium (assembly GCA_048498935.1). GTDB lineage: Bacteria > Myxococcota_A > Polyangia > Polyangiales > Polyangiaceae > PMG-095. The sequence continues at coordinate 2,915 of JBEHXA010000478.1, read as the reverse complement.
GAGCAGTTGGCGCGCCGCGTGCTCGTCACGCGTGGCTGCGCCCTTAGCGAGATAAGCGCGCCAGAGCGGAGTGAACGGCTCGGCCTTGGCGGCGTCCTTGCGCGGATCGTTGACCGCGCGAACGAGGCGCGCTTGAGCGGCGCGCAAATAGCGCGGAAACTGCTCGAGCCGTCCGATCGACGTGTGCGTCAGGATATCGGGAGGAAAGAGCTGTTCGAGCTGCGCTTTGACGTCCGCAGCTACCGCGGAGCCGCTCGGCTGTTTGCTCGCGGTGTCGAGCGCGCGGAGCGTCTTGTCGAGCTCGGCCGTCGCGCTTGCGATGGCTCGCGCTGCGGCTTCGAATACCGGCGTCAGCCTCGGTGTGCCCTTGGTGAGCAAGCCGTCGAGCTCGGCCTTGGTCCGTGGCAGAGTCGTTGCGTCGCCCAGCTCGAAGGCTTCGATCGCGACCCGCAGCAGCAGCTGCTCACGGAAAGCGTCGACGTCTGCCCGCGTCGGTGGCAGCCCCGGGCGCCGCAAGAATGGTAAGGGCGCCCGCTTGCCGAGCGCGGCGAGCTGGCTCTTGACCGACAGACACAGTAATCGGCGCACCCCTTCGCGATGCGCGGCCGCCGCTGCGGCTTCGGTTTCGAACAGCTCGATGGCGACCGAAGTCTTCGCATCGACCAGCGCCGGGTACGATCGAAGCTCCGTGCCCATCACGCTCCGCACCACGAAGCGAGGCAGCTCACCGAAGTCCCAGCGCGTCAGGCCCTGGCGCTCCCACTCGCCCGGTGGTGCCGCGCGGCGTAGCACTTCAGTCGCGCGCGCGCGGTGCTGACCGAGCAGGGCCACGACATCACGCCCCTCGGCGAGTACCTGCCCGCGGTCGCCGACGATGCGCAGGTTGAAGCGCAGGTAAGCCGCGATCGCGTCGGGCCGAAAATCCTCAGCGCTCACCTCCACGCCGGAGCACAGGTACGTTGCGTTGGCGAGCGCCGGCAGCAGTGGCCCGGCTCCTGGCGAAAGCTGCGCGAGCACGCGCTTGGCGAGCTCGGTCGTCGGTCCCAGGCGTTGCTTCAATGCGCGCGGTAGCTCGCCCAGCAGCGCAGCGACCTTTTGCTCGCGCCACGCCGGGATCGTGCCGTCCAGATCGCTCACCTCGAGCTGCGGCAGGAAGGCGAGCGGCACCCAGAGCGTGACTCCGTCATCCTCGGCGCCCGGCTCGAAGCGGTAGCTGGCGCGAAGCTCCAGTCCGTGCAGCGTGAGGCTCTCCGGGTAGTCGTCGGGCGAGAGCGGTTGATCTTGTGTGAGCACGTCAGAAAGCGAGAGCTGTAACAGCGCGGGTTGGCTCTTTTCGGCGCTCTCGCGCCAGGCCTCGAAGGTCTTGCCGTTCACGACCGTGCTCGGCACGCGGCGATCGAAGAACGAGAGCAAGAGCTCCTCATCGGCCAGCATGTCGCTAAGGCGTGCCTTGTCACGTAGCCGCGCGAGCTCCTCGAGCAGCCGGCGGTTGTGCTCCTGAAAGGCGCCACGGCTCTGGTACTCGCCGCGCACCAGCGCGTGCTCCAGGAACATGAGGCGCGCGCGGCTGGGCGCGATCGTCGCGTAATCGACGCTGCGATCGCGCAGCACCGGTAAGCCGAACAAACTGGCGTGCTCGCGCACCGACGCGCGCGCCGACTTTTCGGACCAATGCGGGTCGCCGTAGCTGCGCTTGAGCAAGTGGGCGCCTGCCTCGCTGAGCCATTCGGGCTCGACCTTCGCGGCCGTGCGCGCGAACAGCTGGCTCGTTTCGACCAGCTCGAACGCCATCACCCACGCCGGCGCCTGCCTGGCCAGCGCGGACGACGGATGCAGCATGAAGCGCGTCTGGCGCGCTCCGAGGTAGACTCGGTGCTCGGCGTTCCACTGTCCGACGCGCGAGAGCAGCCCCGTCAGCAGAGCTCGATGGATGGCGTCGGCTCGCTCTGCTGGCTGCACGCTCTTACGCGCGCTGATGCGGAGCTCCTTGACCACGTCTTTGAGTTGTCGCTGCAGCTCGCGCCACTCGCGAACCCGCAAGAACGACAGAAAGGCCTCTTTGCAGGCGCGACGCAGTTGGGACTGGCTTCGCTCCTCTTGCTCGCGGACGAAAGCCCACAGCTTGAGCAGCCCGATGAAGTCCGAGCGCTCGTCGCGAAAGCGTTGCTGCGCTTGGTCTGCCTTCTGCTCCGCACCGCGCGGTCGCTCACGCGGGTCTTGCACGTTGAGCGCGGCCGCCAAAACGATCACGTCGTCGAGGCACCCGAGCTCCGCTCCTGCCAGAATCATGCGCGCAATGCGAGGATCTACCGGGAAACGCGCCAGCTCGTGACCGAGCGGGGTCAGGTTGCGTTCGTCGTCCAGCGCGCGCAGCTCTTGCAGCACACGGTAGCCTTCGCTGATGGCGCGGGCGTTCGGTGGGTCGAGGAACGGAAAGTCCTCCACGTCACCCAGCCCCAGCGCCTTCATGCGCAAGATCACGCCGGCCAAGCCGGTTCGCTTGATCTCGGGGTCGGTGAAAGCCGGGCGCGCGTCGAAGCTCTGCTCGTCGAATAGGCGCACGCAGATGCCTTCGCGCACGCGGCCGCAGCGGCCCTTGCGCTGGTCGGCGCTGGCCTGCGAGATCGCCTCCACCTGCAAGCGGGTGGTGCCGGTGCGCGGATCGTAGCGAGAAAGGCGCGCTATGCCCGTGTCGATCACGTACACGATGCCCGGGATCGTGAGGGACGTCTCGGCCACGTTGGTGGCGAGGATCACGCGGCGCTGCGAGATGCTGGCAAAGACCTTGGCCTGCTCGCCCGCCGAGAGCCGGGAGTAGAGGGGTTGGATGACCGTGTGACGCAGGTGTCGCGCTGTCAGCGCCTGCTCGCCGTCGCGGATCTCGCGTTCGCCGGGCAAGGAAACCAGCACATCAC
>JBEHXA010000477.1:0-6078 GCA_048498935.1 Myxococcota bacterium | reverse complement strand
CTGTCCCTGATGGTCGGAGCCGCGCTGTTGTCGACCAGCATCGCGCCCGCGCAGCAACGACGCGCTGACGCCTCGACGCAGAAGCGCGCCGAGGAAACCGAGGTCGCGCCCGGTGAGGACGTCAACCTCGGCATCGGTGAGACGCGCACACTCTCGGCGCGCGACGTCAAGAACTACTCGGAAGGCGTCACCGGTATCATCGACATCAAGCTCACCACCGACGGTAGCCAATTCGTGCTCAACGGTCGGCGCGCCGGCTCGACCACGCTGCTCTTGATCAAGAACGACGGCAGCCAAACTACGCTCAACGTCAACGTTTTTGCGCGTTCGCCGACGGCCGTCGAGAAAGAGCTCGGGCAGCTGCTCGCCGGTATCAACAACGTGCAGGTGCGGCGTGTCGGCGCTCACATCGTGATCGACGGCAGCGTGGCCAACGACGCCGAGCTCGCTCGAGTCAAGCAGGTGGCGTCGCTGTATCCGGACCAGGTGGAGTCACTGGTGCAGGTGGGTCCGGCGATCGCGCCCTTGGCCGCTCCGCAGCAGAAGCAGTTTCTGATTCGTATCGACTTCTACTTCGTGCAGTACGCCAAGACTTACGCTTATGGCGTGGGCATCGGCTACCCGGAGTCGATCGGCGGCAGCTACATCACCAGTGAGTTTACCTACGACTTCTTGCGTGGCGCGACGACGGCTGCGACCGCAACGCTCGCCAACCAGCCCTTGCCACGGCTGGATCTGGCTTCTAGCCGCGGCTGGGCCAAGGTGCTGAAGCAAGCGACCGTCATCACCAACAACGACCAAGAGGCTGTATTCAACAGCGGTGGTGAGCAGAACTTTCCGGTCAATACCGGCCTCACCATCGGCATCGAGCGTATCCCGTTCGGCACCGAGCTCAAGGTGATGCCGCACTACGAGCCTGCCAAGCGCGCGCTGAGCCTCAAGCTCGACGCCGACGTGAGTGATCTCACGGCCGCCGTGAGTGGCACCGCGCTGCCCGGTCGGACCACCTCGCGACTCACCACGGCCGTAAACCTGAAGCTCGGTCAGTCGCTGGTCCTCTCGGGCATTCGTTCGCAGACGTTGACGCACACGGTGAGCGGTCTGCCGGTGTTGAGCGACATTCCGCTGCTCGGGCTGCTATTCGGCTCTCATTCCCAGCAGGACCTGCAGACCGAGGGCGCGATCTTCGTGGTGCCGAGCATCGTCGAGAGCATTCCGGCCGCCTCGGCCGAGCTCGTCGAAATCGCGCTCAAGCGCTTCAAGGACTACGACGGGGACCTCGAGAATACGCCTGCTTACGACAAGCGCCCCGGGGGCGGGGTTGGGATGCCGCGCTGAGCGGCTTGGGAGAACAGGGATGGAACTGCAAGTCTTGATCGCCAGTGAAGGTAACGTCGAACGCCGCAAGGTGCAGGCGCCGAACGGGGTGATCACCATCGGGCGCGCCACCGACTGCATGGTGGCGCTGCAGGGGCACCGGGTGTCGCGCCACCACGTCACCATCGACCTGAACGGCAAGACCATGCGCGTGCGCGACTCATCGCGCAACGGCACGCTGGCGGGAGCGGTCTTCATCAGCAACGGCACCGCCGACGTGCCGCTCGGCGTACCGCTCGTGGTGGGTGAGTTCACGGTTTCGCTCACCAGCCCGGGTGACGGGTCGCTGCCGCTGTCGCTGTCGCGAGCCGGCCACGCCCGCCAGGCGCTCGCGACGGAGGCCGCGCAAGCGCTCGAACACATCCGCCGGACCACGCCGCCCCCGGCGCCGCCGATTGTCCCGATCGAGATCACGCCCGAACGCGGCACTCCGGCGCTCCAGGCGGTGGCGCCAGCCCCTGCGGCGGCGCCGGCCCCTGCTCCCGCGGAGTTAACGCCAGCGCCGGCGGTCGATTTGAGCGCGCAGCGCGCGCAAGAGATGGCCGACGAGCTGCGCCGCCGCGACGCGGTCGCGCTGCGTCGCGAGATCCATCGCAAGCTGCTCGAGCACCTCGACTTGGCCACCGTCGAGCCTTCGCAGCTCGACGACCCGTCGCTTCGGCCCAAGGTGCTGAACGCGCTGCGCCGCATCATCGCGGGCATGGGTGAGCGCATCCCGGCCGAGGTCAACCGCGACGCCTTGGTCGGCGAGCTGGTGGACGAGGCGCTCGGGCTCGGGCCGCTCGAAAATTTCCTGACCGACCCCACCGTCAACGAAATCATGGTGGTCGACCCGGACACCATCTACATCGAGCAACGCGGCAAGCTGCGGCTCGCGGAGGCGCGCTTCACCGACGACGAGCGCGTGCGCGCGGTCATCGAGCGCATCGTCACGCCGCTCGGTCGGCGCATCGACGAATCCTCGCCCATCGTCGACGCTCGTTTGCGCGATGGCTCGCGCGTCAACGCCGTGATTCGCCCGCTCGCGCTGCGCGGCTCGACCATCACGATCCGCAAGTTCTCTCGGTCACCGCTGAACCTCGAGAAGCTGGTGCAGTTCGGCGCCATGACCGCGTCGATGGGAACGTTCTTGACCCGCGCCGTCACGGCCAAGAAGAACATCGTGATCGCCGGCGGTACCGGCAGCGGCAAGACGACGCTGCTCAACGTGCTTTCCGGGGCGATTCCGCCGGACGAGCGCATCGTCACGATCGAGGACGCGGCCGAGCTGCAGCTCGGGCAGCCGCACGTCGTCTCGCTCGAAACGCGCCCGGCCAACATGGAAGGCAAGGGCGAGTACACGATTCGCGACCTGGTCAAGAACGCGCTCCGCATGCGGCCCGACCGGATCGTGGTCGGTGAGTGCCGCGGCGGCGAGGCGCTCGACATGCTGCAGGCCATGAACACCGGCCACGACGGCTCGCTCACCACCACTCACGCCAACTCTCCGCGTGAGGCAGTGGCGCGGCTCGAAACGCTGTGTTTGATGGCCGGGATCGAGCTGCCGATTCGCGCGATTCGCGAGCAAATCGCGGGCAGCGTGCACCTGCTGGTGCAGCAGACTCGCCTCAGCGACGGCAGCCGCAAGGTGACGGCGATCTCCGAAGTGACGGGCGTCGGTGACGAGGGTGAGATCGAAATCGTACCCATCTTCCAGTTCGTGCGCACCGGCACCTCGAAGGAGGGCAAGGTCGTGGGTGAGCATCGTGCGACCGGGTTTTTGCCCAGCTTCTTGAACGATTTCTTGGTGCTGGGGTTGGTGAAGCCGGGCGAGGGGTATCTGTGAAGCTCGCCGCGTATCTGCCGCAACTCGCGCTCGGCAAGTACGGCGCGCTGCTACTAATCGGCGTCGCCTTGCTGCTCCTGGTGACCGTAGTGGCCGGTGGTGAGACGGTCTTTACGCGCTATTATCGGCGCTACGTCGGTCACATCGATCGCAACCTGAAGCTGCTGTCGCTCACCGGTTCGGGCGAAAAGATGGTCGCGGGGCAAGGGCTCGGCGCGCTGATCTTGATCGCCGCGGGCGTGTTCCTCGACGAGCCGCTCTGCTTCGGCTTCGTGCTCCTGGTTGGCGTTTTGCCTACCGTTTACCTGAGTCAAAAGCGCGTCGAGTACGTGCGCATGCTGGAGCTGCAGGTCGATTCGTTGATCCTAGGCTTGGCAAACTCGCTCAAAACGGTACCCAGCCCGGCCGCTGCGCTTGCCGCGCTGGCGCCCGTGGTGCCGGTGCCGACCAAGTACGAGGTGGACCGCATCCTCAAAGAGATGCGCGTCGGCTCTACGCTCGAGCAAGCCGTTTTGAACATGTCCGCGCGCGTGAAGAGCCCGGCCATGGATTCGGCCCTGTCGGCGCTGCTCATCGGTTTGCAGGTGGGCGGCAACCTGCCTTCGGTGCTCGAGAACTCGGCCGCTACCATCCGCGAGATGGGTCGGCTCGAGGGTGTGGTCAAGACCAAGACCTCCGAAGGGCGCGCGCAGCTCTGGGTGCTGGCGCTGTTCCCGTTCGGGATCTGCCTCGCGTTCAACTACGCGCAGGCTGGCTACTTCGACCCGCTGCAGGGGACGTTCGTCGGCTACCTGGTGACGAGCGTGGCAGTCGCGTTCTGGCTGGCAGCGCTGTTCGTGGCCCGCAAGGTGCTCAAGGTGGATATCTGATGCTGAGCCGCCTCATGATGTATCGCGCCGGTGCCCTTTTTGCCTGCTTCGCAGCGCTCGCGATTCTGGCCTACGTGGCTGCGGCCGCTCCGACTGGGCGCGCCAAACGCCTCGGTCTACGCGGGCTGAAGCGCAAGCGCGCTCTCGAGACCATCCCGCTGTGGGCACAAACGGAGCCGGTGGTGCGCTGGCTCGGCGCGCGCTTTGCGGGGCTCACCTCGAAGGACTGGCGTGACCGCCTGGATCGACAGATTGAGCTGGCGGGCGATTTCATGGGGCTGCTGCCGGAAGAGAGCGTCGGCTTCTCGATCGTTTCCGGGGTCGGAGGGCTGCTGGCCGGCATCGTGTTCGGTTGGGCAACCGGCATGGGCAACATCCTGGTGATCGCGGGCGTCGCGGTTGGCGTGGCGATGCCGTTCTTGCGCATCTCTTCGGCCGCGACCGATCGGTTGCGCGCAGTCTCGAAGCGCTTGCCCTACGCGATCGACTTGCTGGCGCTCGCGATGGGGGCGGGGCTCGACTTTCCGGGGGCGGTGCGCCAGGTGGTCGAGAAATCGGCGGCAACCGAGGACCCAGTCGTCGAAGAGCTGACCTTGATGCTGCAGGGCCTGCAGCTCGGACGCACGCGCCGCCAGGCGCTCGAGGACTTTGCCAAGCGCGTGCCCGCGACGGCGGTGGTCGAATTCGCAGGCGCGATGGTGCAAGCGGAGATGCGCGGCAACCCGATCGTCGAGGTGCTGAAGATTCAGGCGGAAGTTTCGCGGCGCCGTCGCAGCGTGGCGGCCGAAGAAGCCGCGTCCAAAGCCGGCGTGAAGATGGTGATGCCGCTGATGCTCGTGTTCGTCGCGATCTTGATCCTGATCGTGGCGCCCATCGCCATGCGGCTGAAAGAGAACATGTGATGAGCCTGCTCAAGTTCGATATTCGCTATCCGACCGGCCACCGTGAGCTCACGGTCGTGGAAGGTGAGCGCGCGCTGATCGGCAGCGCGGCGCATTGTGAGGTGCGGCTGCCGATGGACCAGGCTGCCTACGAGCACCTGCTAATCGAGGTCAGTGGCGGCACGGTGCGGGCAGAGGCGCGCGCCGAGCACCCACCCGCGACCATCAACGGCATGCCCCTGACCACCAGCACGGTCGCTCCCGACGCCGCGTTGGGCGCCGGCAACGTGCGGATCTTCGTCGCCTACGAAGCCGAAACGCAGGAAGCGGCGCTGCCGACCGCCAAGGACAAGAAGGAGACGAGCCCGCTGATCCGGCTGCTCGCGCTGATCGCAGTACCGGTCGCGGGCTACATGCTGCTGCTCGACGACGGGACCGGCTTCGGCGACGCGCCCACCCGCGCACCGGTCCTATTTGCCACCCAAAAGCCGGGTTGCCCGCAGAGCGGCGCGGATCAGGCCCTGGCTATGGCCGGCGAGAAGCTCGACCTGGCGATCGGGAAGCGCGAGCGCATGCCGTTCGCTCCACGCGAAGGCATGTTGGCGGTCGGCTTGTTCGAAACGGCCTCGGCTTGCTTCGAGGTCGGGGGGCGTGACAGCTACGCAAAGGACGCGACCGAGTCGGCCGAGTCGCTGCGCGCCGCCATCCAGCAAGACTTTAGGCAACGCCAGCTGCGCCTCGTGCGCATGCTGCAGAGCGACGACCTGGAGCAAGCCCGCCACGACGTGGAGGTGCTCCAGGCGATGACCGAAGGCAAGCAGGGACCGTTCGTCGACTGGCTCGATGGCCTCGGCCGCCAGCTGAAAGCGAAGAAGAAGTCATGAAAACAGTAATGCTGCTCACGATGGGGCTGGTATCGAGTCTGCTCGCAGGTTGCGGGCAGAGCTCGGTCTCCGCCGACAAGGCCGCGATCGCCCACGAAACCAGCCCGGAACAGCTGATCCGTAAGGGGGAAGCTTCCGCGGCGGCCGGTGACATGACGCGCGCCGAGCAGTACTTCGTCATGGCTCAGCGCGGCGGCGCCGACCCGCACGCGGTCACCAAGTGGCTGCTGCTGGTGTGCTCT
>JBEHXA010000476.1:0-6081 GCA_048498935.1 Myxococcota bacterium | reverse complement strand
TCGGTATGCACGCCGACCTCGTCGAGCGCGCTCGACAGCACGATCTTCCCGCCGAACACACCGATCGAACCCACGATGCTGGTCGGCTCCGCGATGATACGATCGGCGGCGCAGGCCATGTAGTAGCCGCCGCTGGCTGCCATGCCACCGACGGAGACGATCAGCGGCTTCTCTTTCTTGAGCTCGCGCAGGTCGTGCCAGAGCAAGTCGCTCGCCAACGCAGACCCGCCGGGCGAGTCGATGCGCAGCACTACGGCCTTGACGGTGTCGTCGTTCTTGAGGCGTCGCAGTGTTTTGCCGAGCGCGCGCGCCGTGATGCCGCCGCTCTCGAAAGCGCCTCCGGACTCCATCGCGATCGCGCCCTCGGCCGGGATCACGGCGATGTGCGGGCGCGAAGTCGCGCTCTCGTTGCTGCCCGCGATGACGCGCACCAGCTCGGCCACGTTGAAGCCTTGGCTGCCCTGGCCTTTGGAGCCGTAGCCGCCGCTGATGCGCTCGGCTTTGGCCAGCTTTTTGGCCTCGATCAGCGCTTCGGATTCGAAACCGACGGCGTCGATCAAGCCCTGCTGCTTGGCTTCGTTCGGGCTCCAGGGGCCCTGCTCGAGCGCGCCCTTGACCGAGTCGGGTTTGCCGGCTTGCGTCGCCTGGTCGAGCCACCCACCGCGAATCGCGCGCAGCGTTTCAGTCAATGACTCGCGCGCCGGCTCGCTCGGTCCCTCGCGCGTGAACGGCTCGACACCGCTCTTGAACTTACCCACGTGCAAAAAGTCGACGCCGACCTTGAGCTTGTCGAACAGGCCGCGCATGTACATGACCTGCGCCGCGATACCGACCGTGTCCGCCTCACCGGCTGGGCTGAGCCAGGTACGCGAGCACCCGCGCAGCACCAGCGCTGCGGCCGAGTTGCTGAGCACGTGTGCGTGGCACACGACGGGCTTGCCCTTCTTCTTGAGCTTTTCGAGCAGGGCGCCGAGCTCCTCGGTCTGCGCCCAGTCGAGAGTCGCGCCGCCCAGCTTGACGAACGCACCGCCGACGTCGGCGTCGTTCGACACGCGCTCCACCGAGCGCGCCAGCGCCACGAAGGTGCGCGACGCGGGCGGCTGAAACAAGCCGCCGCCGATGCTTTCCGGGACGCCGCCCGACAGGTCGAACTCGGCCACGCTGCGCCCCAGACCGGGGCTGCCGCTACCGCCGCTGGAGCCGGCCCCGCGCGGCCGGCCATGGCAAGCCACCAGCGCGAGCAGGAGCAGCAGGCATAGCGCGCGCTTGAACGTTCGCTTCATCGGGCTCCTGGCAGATCCGTCGTGTCGATGTGAGGCGCGTCCGAGGTGGGCTCGGGAGGCGCCGCCGGAGCCTGCGGCGCCGCGGGCGCTTGCGGCGCTGCGGCTGAAGCTGCGGGTTGATTCAGCGCGGCCGTATTGGCTTCGTCGATGCGGGCTCGGGCGCGCGCGCCGTAGTCCGAACCGGGCCCCACCTGATCGACGACGCGCTTGTAGAGCGCAATCGCGGCCGGACGGTTGCCAGCGGACCATTTGAGGTCTGCGCTGGCGATCATCGCGGGTAGGTAGCTGGGGTTCTGAGACAGCACTCGATCATAGAGCTCCAACGCGCGTCCGGAATCCCCGCGCCGACGCGCCACGTCCCCGAGGCCAGATAGCGCCTCGACGTTGCCCGGCTGATTGGCGAGCGCGGCACTGAACAATTCCTCGGCGCGGCCCAGGTCGCCGCTTCGCACCGCGACCGCCGCCTGCGCGAGCGCCGCACGAAAGTCGCTCGGAATGCCGGAGGCTTGTCGTTCCTCCACGACCGAGGTGTCGAGCTTGGGCAGCTTGGAAACATCGACGACCGCCGACGACGGCGCCGTTTTGCCCTCGGGCGTGGCTGGCAAACGTGCCAAGAAGGCGCGCAGCTCGTCGAGCAGCACGTGTGGGCGGGGTTGCGCTTCGAGCTTGCTCAGCTCGGCGCGCGCTTCGCTCACGCGGTCCGCGCGGGCGAGCGCGTAAATCAGCGCAGCACGCGCGCGCCCCGGCTCTCGTTCGCCGGCTGCAGCGGTGCGCAAGCGATCGATCACGCTGGCCCAGACCGGCGACGGATCCGAAAGGTCGAGCGCGGCGAGCACGAACGCGTTCTCGGGCTGGCTGGCATTGGCGCTGACCGGCCCGATCCACTCGCGCGCCTTGTCGCTCTCACCGCTCAGGCGCATGGCGTCGATGCGCGCGCGAATCACCATCGCGTCATCGGGCGCGACCGCGAAGGCCTTGTCGATGGCTTGGCGCGCCTTACCGACGCGACGCCCCAGCTCGCGGTGCGTGGCGGCCACGAGCTCGGTAGAGCCGGGATCCAGCAGGCGCAGCTTGAGCCAGAACACGTCCGCACGTAGGGTCTCGAGGCGAGCCAGCGCCGCGAGCACGTGCGCGTCCTTTTCGGCGAGCGCGCTGGCCTTGACCAGCTCTTCTTGTGCGCCCTCGTAGTCGCCTTCATCGGCGAGCTGCCCGCCACGGGCCAGCAGCTCTTTCACGCGCGCGTCGCTGCTGACGACCGGCGTGGCGCTCGGCACGGTGGCACCGGCCAGGTAGCGGCGACCCGCAGTGGCACCGACTAGGCCAATCATGCCGATCGCCACCACGCCGACGATCCAGCGCGACCGCGCGCGCCGAGCGTCGAACGCGCGATCGGCGGCAGGGGTGCTGAGCTCGTCGTACGAGTGAAAGCTGCCACGGCTGCTGATCGGAGGGCGCGGCGTCGAGTCGAGGGGGCCGCGCGACGATCGCGGCGACGAGTCGAGCGGACCGCGTGAAGCGCGCGGCGAGGAATCGAACTGCGCGCGCGGCGAGGCCATGGGCGAGGAGCGCGGCACGGTTTCGAGCGGCAAACGCGGGGAAGAGCGCAGCGCGGCTGATTCGCGTCGCTGCTGCTCGTAATCTTCGATTTCGAGCGTGCTGGAGATCGGAGTGCCGGCGATCTCGGTCTGGCGCGGTGTGGCGATGGGAGCCTGTTCAGCAGAGACTCCTGCGGAGCGGCTCGAGAGCGCGGCCGCCGCTGCGTCGAGCCGCTCGAGCTCCACTTGAGCGTCGGGCTGGTCGAACGCCGCGGGGAGCGTCGTGGAAAGCGGCGCCGTGATCGGCGACGACTCCGCTTTCATTTGCGAAGCGCTCGGTGGGCTGATCGGCTCGGCCAGGTCGCCGCGAAGCTCATCGAGGAAGGGCGACTGCTCGGTGTCGGCGAGCGCCGAATCCGGCAACAGCGAGTTCGCCGGAGGGGCGACGCCATGCAGCGTGCGCGGGACTCGCTCGACCGCAGCAGCAGCTGCTGCGACTGGAGCCTTACCCAGGCTGCTCTGAAAAAACGGCTCGAGCTCGGCGATCGAGCTCAGCGGTCGCGGCGGCTTCTGACCGCGCGTGAGCACGTCCGCGGGGCCCACCTTGCGATCCGCGATCGCGCGCTGGAGCTCGCGCAGCGTGGTGAAGATGAGCTCCCTGCCCTGCTCGGTGTGCACCACCCAGCGCTCGGGACCACCGCTGTGATGGGCGGGAAAGACCTTGAACTGCAGACCGCAGTTCGTACATTTGACGGTCGTCCCCCGCTCCGAGATCAGCGCGTCGTCGAACTCGTACTCGGTGCCACAACGATTACAGCGAACGTCCATGTGGGGCTGAGGGCGGTCAGGTCACGCACGGGCCAGCAGGTGGGGGGTAGCCCCAACACCACGATCCTATCGCGCCGGTGCCGAAGCGCGCGCAGAGCTTAGCGGCTGAGCCCGGCGCTCGCGAGCCTTTCCCTGCTGGGCCCCAAGATTGTGCGTGCCGGACGGCCGTTTTTGTCTCGCTCGTCGCGCGGCCGAGGAACCGGTCAAAGCCCGAGGCTTTTGCTAGCCTTGCGCGATGAGCTCGGGCGCGCGCATGAAGAAATCGGCTTTCCCGGCGGCGCTGCTGCTGCTGGCGGCGTTCCTCGCGGGGTGTCCGCTCTACGAAGGCGACCCCACGGGCTGCGGTAGCAACCAGGACTGCGCGAGCGGCGAAGCCTGCGATGTCGCCAGCGGGGTCTGCTACCGGGCGCCCAAGCATTGCGACGCGCCCGATGATTGTGACGGCAATGAAACTTGCAGCCGTGCAGGGATTTGCCGCGCAGGTGACTGCCATTTCGAGAGCGTCGGCTGCGTGGACGGCTACGAGTGCAGCTCGAGCACGGGCGTCTGGCGCTGTGCGGCCGTGGGCGCGGGTGGCGCAGAGGGAAACGGTGGAGCGCCTAGCGCCGGAGGAGCGGCTGGCACGCCCTGACGCTCCGCAAGCGCCCGCTCACTTGACGACGCGCAAATAGGGCGGCAGCTCGCGCTTCTTCTTGGTGCCGGCGCTGCCTTGCGAGCCGGGACCGCGCCGAGGTGCCGACGCACCGGGCGTCGCCGCGACGGCTGGCGCAAGCGCGGGAGCGACGCGCGCCGCCTTCTCCCCGCCCTTTTCGGCGGGCGCAGGCTTGGGCTTGGTCGCGCGAGTAGCGCGCGCCACCTTCTCGGTCTCTTTCGCTTCCTTGGCCTTGCGAGCGCGCTTCTTCTTCTTGGCGTCGGCCTTGGCGGCCTGCTCGTCGGCGGAAGGCTCGGGCTCCACCGTGCGCAGCGCGGGTCGCGGCTTCGGCTCGTCCTTCGGGGCGGTCACCACGTACTGACCTGCCACTTCTTTCGGCACGTCCTCCGGCCAGACCATGCCGCGACCGCTCGCGCCGATGAGCGCGTACACGGCGCTCCACGGCAAGAAGCAGTAGTGAGGAGAATTGCTGAAGCTCAGCGTGCAGGAGATGCCCTCTTCGTCGACGTTCAAGTCGGGGATGGGCTTGGGCATGTTGAGCCCAATCTGAAGCACCAGCTGCGGTTGACGCTTGAACCACTCCGGTACCTGCACCTGCGCCGCGCGCGGGTCGAGATGAACCAAGACGGTTGCCTGTTCGAGGAGAGCCAGGGCGACATCCTTCTTCGGCGGCAAACGCGTCATCGGCATCGGGTCCGGGCGTTAATAACCCCTCGCGCCTCTAAAAGCCAGGCCAAGGCGTCTCGATAAGTTAGCCCGAGGCGTGAAAGGACGAGACCAATCGTCCCCCATGACGGGCCGGGCCGGAAAGCTCGTTCCAAGACGAGATCGGCAACTCGATCTCCACCCAAGACGCCGTAGCCAGATGTTCAGAGCGTTCACTCAATATGAACACCAAAGCCTCGAGCCCGGGGTTGTGACCCACCACCATCGCAACCTGATGAGGCTCACCGCCCGCGGCCAGCTCGTTCAGGTAGCTCGACGGCCCAGCGAGGTAGAGACGATCGGTCACGCGCAGCTCGGGGCGTTTCGCCCACGAGGCCAGGCACAGCTCTGCTGTGGCCTGCGCGCGCAGGGCGCCCGACGTCAGCACCAGTGAGGGCAAACTCGGGAGCTTGGCCAGGTGCTCGGCGCTCATCCGCACCTCGGCCTGGCCGCGGGGGGTGAGCGGGCGAGCGTGGTCCGAGGTAACCTCGCTCTCCGGAGCCGCTTGACCGTGTCGAAGCACGTAGAGCGTCTTCATGGTGAGACCGCCACGAGCCATAGGCTAGCATGCAGAGCGGATGACAGCGCGCATCTTGCTCGTCGAGGACGAGCCCGCCATCCTGGAATCACTTGCCTACGTGCTGGGACGCGATGGCTTTCAGGTGGTGACGGCCGGTAACGCCGCCGAGGCGGAGGCGCTCGCCGCGACCGCCCTCGTCGTCGACCTCGTCGTTTTGGACCTGATGCTCCCCGACGGCAGTGGCTTCGACCTCATTCGCGGCTGGCGCGCGAGCGAGCGACCGATGCCCATCATAGTCCTCTCGAGCCGCGATGCCGAGGCGGATCGCGTGGCAGCGCTGGAGTCCGGGGCCGACGACTACGTCACCAAACCTTTCTCGCCACGCGAGATCGTGGCGCGTGTGCGAGCCGTGCTGCGTCGTAGCGCGGCACGGGCCAGTAGCCCCCGCGAGGCAAAGGCCCCCCCGCTCAGCGCGGACTCGCGCACCCGACGCGCAGTCGCGGCGGGGCGGACCCTCGACTTGACCCGTGTCGAATTCGAGCTACTGGCAACCTTGCT
>JBEHXA010000475.1:0-6082 GCA_048498935.1 Myxococcota bacterium | reverse complement strand
CGACGGCCGGCACGGCGGGCGTTGGCGGCACCCCCGGCACCGCGGGCACGGGCGGCACGACTGGCGGCAGCACCGGCGGCGGCGGCGCCGCGACGGGCGGCACGGGCGGCACCGGCACTGCCGGGACCGGCACCGGCGGCGGCGCGGGCGGATTGCCGAACGCGGTCGCCAGCGACGGCTGCGGCAAGGCTGCGGGTCAGCCCCTCGAGATGTTCATGCACTACGACGAGATGATCACGCCGAGCGCGCTCGTCACCGAGAAATGGCAGGCGCGCGGCTACTGGGTGCGCCTGCCCGCCAACTACAACCCGATGCGCCCCTACCCGACCGTCTTCGTCGGCCCGGGCTGCGGCGGCAAAGGCAACAACGCCATCCCGATCCAAGACGCCGCCGGCGACAACGCGATCGTGGTCGGCCTCGACTACAGCTCCGCCGCGACGGGCCGCGACTGCTTCATGACCGAAGCCTACCCGGATCCGGAAGTGAATTACGTCGAAGAGACCGCGGCCAACGTGATGAAGCAGTTCTGCGTCGACAAGAGCCGACTCTTCATCGAAGGCTTCAGCAGCGGCTCGTGGATCTCTTACTTGATGGGCTGCGTAGCGGGCGGCCCCGGCGGCCTCTTCAAGGGCAACGGCACTGCCACCGGTAACTGGCAAGGCTCGCTCCCCGACTCGGCCTGCAAAGGCCCGATCGCCTTCATGGGCAGCCACGACAGCGGCGACCCCCAGGGCTACAACGAGTACCCCGGCGGTCGTGACCACGTGCTCAAGCAAAACGGCTGCACCACGCCGCCCGTCACCACCCCCTACGACCCCGGCCCCATGGTCAAAGCCCCCGCCGGCAAGACCATCAACTGCGTCCAATACATGGGCTGCCAAGCCCCCACCGTCTTCTGCACCACCACCGGCATGGGCCACAGCGACCAAGTCCCCACCGGCATCTCCACCTACGGCTTCTGGAAATTCTGGATGGACCTGCCGTAAGGCCCGCGCGCCCACGGCGTAGATTCATTACAGCGCTGGCGCTGAGCCGCGCGGGCGCTGAACCCGCTGGCGCTGAGCCGCGCGGGCGCTGAACCGCGCGGGCGCTGAAGGATCCCCGCAAAGTCCGAGCGCCCTGCAAGCCCCTGCTGCGTTTCCGAAAGTCACTACGTGCACGTATCCAATAAGCCGCGGAGCACCCACCAAAAAGTGCGAGTTTGTTCACGCCTTATTGGATACGTGCACGTAGTGATTGAGGCGTCGCTCGAACCTCTTCGGAACCACCTCGCGTCGGCCTTCGCAGGTCAAAAATCGCGGTCGTGACGCTGGAGGGGCGCGCTATCGTCGCGGTCATGACGACTGCTGCTTGGGGCCCTTTGGCTCGATTGATCGGTGAATGGGAAGGCGACGCGGGGCTCGACGTGTCGTTTCACAATGCTCGCGGCGTGGTGGCGGAGACGCCGTACCGCGAGCGAGCCACCTTCGAGCCCTTTGGTCCGGTTGCCAACGGCGTGCAGGAGCTGTGGGGCCTCGACTACCGCATGTTCGCCTGGCGCATCGGCGAAGAGAACGCTTTCCACACCGAGATCGGTTACTGGCTTTGGGACGCGGCGACGGGCCACGTGCTCCGCAGCTTCATGGTTCCGCGCGGCACCACGCTGTTGGCCGGCGGTGACGCCAAGCCGGACGACACTAGCTTCTCGCTCGAGGCCAACGTCGGCAGCGAAGTGTGCGGCATCCTCTCCAGCCGCTACCTCTCGACCAAGGCTCGCACCACCAAATACACCTGCTCCGTCACTCTCACGGGTGACACCTACACCTACGACTCCTGCACCACGTACGTCCACGCTCTCGGCGGCAGCATCGCGCACACCGATCGCAACACGCTGAAGCGCGTCGCGCGGTAACATGGCGAGCACGACCATTCCGTGGACCGACGGGACCTGGCAAACGCCGCCTCGAGCGCTGCGCACGTTGGGCAAGCACCTCATCGTGGAGGCCGTCGAAGGCAGCGATTACTGGGAAAAGACCCTGTACGGGTTTCAGCATGACTCCGGCCACGCGCTCCTGGCGACGTGGTCGGAGGGCGATGCCGTCGAGGTTTCGTTCAACCTGCGCGGCTTCACCGAGCTGTACGATCAAGCCGGCTTGATGCTCTGGTGCAGCCCTGCCCACTGGATCAAAGCCGGCGTCGAGCTCAACGACGGCGTGCCGCATCTCGGCGCGGTCGTCACGGACGGCTTCTCGGATTGGTCGCTCGCACCCGTACCCGAGTGGCGTGACGCCACCGTCACCCTCCGTGCCAGCCGCGCGAACGACGGTGTAATCTTGCGCGCCAGCGCCAACGGAGGCCATTGGCGCATGCTCCGCGTCGCCCCCTTTCGCCCCGCCACCAGCGCGCAAGCCGGTCCCTTCCTGTGCGCCCCCAAACGCGCCGGGCTCGAGGTCACGTTCACACGCTGGGCCCGCACCGAGCGCGACGCCGACCTGCACACCGATCCCCCGCGGCCCGAGCTCGAGTAGCGGTCGATCACGCTTGGCTGCGCCGCCGCTTACTTTCCGACGATGCTCATATCCAAATAGTTGAGCACGTAGGTCTCGTCGTCGCCGAGCCGGGTGCTCAAGTACACGTGAGTGCCCGAAGCCCAAACGCGCCGGAACGAACCGATGCGGCCACCCATCGGGTAAGGCGCCGACGCCACGAGCTTGCTTTCGCCAGGCGTTGCGAACGACCTGAACATCACGAAGCTGCTGCCGTAGTCGGTAAAATAGTAGACGCCGTCGTCGACTTCGGCCCAGTGCAGGGCTTCGTCATCGACCCGAACGCCGTCCATCATGAAGCCGAGCGAGCTGTTACCAACTCGAGGGGTGGTGGCCGGAAACTCGACCATCGGATCGGGCGTTTCCAGCGGCATACCCGCGAGTGTGAAGGCTTGCGCCGGGGAGCCTGCGTAAATGGTGTCGTCGATCACTCGCAGCGAGATACCCTGACCCCCAGGCAGGTAGTCGATGATCACCTGCCCCGCACCGGCGATCGGGCCCGCCGCAATCTTTGAAAACGGCGCCCCGCTGACGAAATGATACTCCGCCCAATAGAAGGTTCCAGGCCCAAACGCGCCCGCGATAATCTCCGAAACCGGCTCCGTCGGCCCCACCGCCTGGAGCGCCGCCTGCTCACAAATGCATGGCCCAAAACTATTGGGCGCGCTCGACAAACACTCATACTTGGCCGCCGCGCACTGCGCGGACGAATGCCTGCAATCATACTTTTGCCCGACCGTGCACTCCCACTCGGGCTCGGGCTTCTCCGGCATTGGCTCCGTCTTCGGCCCGTTTTCCGCCGTGCTGCCGCATCCCCACAGCATCACCGACGTTAACAAAACCGCGCGCGCCCACATTTTTACCTACTTGAGCACGTCCCTGCTCGGGAAACCAGCAAGAGGGCTGCTCGGATCGTCAGGTTCGTTCGGCGGCACCACTCGGGGCGACGTCGGCGCCACGGTCGGCGTCGACGGCTTGGGCCGCACCAGTATCGACTTGGGCAGCGGCAGCGTCCCCGCGGTTGGAACGCGCGACACCTTTCTGTTCGGCTCGGTGATGCCGGTGCCGCCGAAGGTGTGGGACCAAACAGACCGTCTCGTTCAACCCCCTCACGCTCGGCCCCTCCTCCGGCGGCCGCGACGCATCCTGGAGTTGATTACCGTGGTAATTGGGCTAAATTGCGGTCATGGCGCTCGCTCAGTCCAGGCTCACCGCACAAGGGCAGATTTCGGTCCCCGCCGAAGTGCGAAAGCGACTCGGCATCGGCCCGGGCTCTGTCATCGAGTGGGAACAAGAAGGCGACAAGCTCGTCGTGCGACGGGCTAAAAAATATTCCATGCAGGATCTGCACTCGGCCCTGTTCCCCGAGGGGGCGCCGGCTCGTAAGACAGACGACGAGCTACGGGCGGGCATCCAGAAACACTTGCGTCGAAAACATGCGCGCCGTTGACACCAACGTCATCGTCCGCCTCACGACGCGAGACGACGAGGCTCAGGTCGCCGCCGCCGAGTCCTACATTGCAGAGCGAGGCGCCTGGGTCTCCCACATCGTCTTGGTCGAAGTCGCCTGGGTCCTCGAAGCGGTGTATGAGTTCGAACGCCAGCGAATCGCAACCGCCATCGAAATGCTGCTCGATCAAGAGCACTTGGTCCTGCAAGACGCCGAAATCGTCGCAGCCGCCGCAAAGCAATACCGTGCAGGCATCGGCAGCGACTTCGCCGACTGCATGATCCTCCAGGTCGCCCGCAGCACCGGGAACGTGCCGGTCGCAACCTTCGATCGAAAACTCGCGAAAGCCGAAGGCGCCCAGCGCCTTCGGTAACCGACGGGAGGTAGCGGCTGCCCGAGCGCGTAGCCGCAGCGCCGCAAGGTATCTCGCTCGCGTCACGAGCGTCGACCCTCGCGAGACCAAATCTGGCATGGTGTCGGGCGCAATCGGGAGTTTCGCGCCTTGAAGAGAACACTTTGGCGGCTCGAGTTGGTCGCGCTCGTCGGCAGCTTGCTTACCTTCACGGCGGAGGCGAACGCAGACTCCGCCTTACCACCGCGCATCGTCATAGAGCTGCAGAGCGGCGATCTGTCGCAGGCGCTTTCAGACATGCGAAATCTGCCTGAAGCTCGAGGCGAAGGCTTGGCCAAGCAATTAGCGAGCCTCGACTACGCCGTCACGCTACGGAACCTCGCCGAGGACAGCGCGAATGTGGGCGCGCGTGGCGACGTGGCGAAGCTCGTAGCGGAGCTGCGCCAACTGCAGCTCGAAGGGTTGGATCTGGCCTACCAGGAGGGTGTCCTCCGCATCGAGCGCCGCTTGGACGGGCGCCTTCGCGAGCACGCCAGCGCGCAGGCGCAAAAGCAACTCGCGCTTGCCGACGAGCTCATCGACGCCGGCAACGTTGCCGATGCCCGCAAGATCTACGACGGTATTCTTGCGAAGCCTGATTGGTACACGCCCGCGCTCCTGGCAACGGCCCAGGTCAAAAGCGACGCCGCGCAGCGGGAACGGTCGCTCTGGGCCCGCGCCGTCGTGGGTGCGCACGGCGCCATGGAGACAACCGTACTGGGGCTCGGCAGCTTGGCCCTCGTCGTGCTGGTCATCATGAGTCTCAGAAGGATTATCGGCTGGTTTCCGCAGCCTCGGCCTTGGCTCGCCGTGAACGATGTGGACGCCAGCGCCGATCCCAATCGACCGACTCGCGACATTCTGGACTTGTTGTCCAACGGCGTCGACGCTGCCGATGGACCGAGCCTCGATACGATCGAAGACGTGGACCGGTCGGGGCTGTCCAATATCGCGCTGACCACGCGCGATACGGACGCCTTGAAGGATATTGCCTCAGGCGCCGAGCTCATCGCGGTGGCGGGAGTATCCTTCTCCCCCCAATTGCTCCAAGCATTGCTGCGTCCATTACGCAGGCCCTTCCGCACCGAGTATAACGGCGAGCTACGCGCCACCGGCGCGGGCTTCCGTCTGAGCCTACGGGTGCGCAGCAGCGGACAGCTCTCGACATTGGTCGCCGAAGACGCCAGCCGTGAAGAAGTCCTCGCCGAGGTCGCGGACTACATCGCTTTCCAGTCGTCGTCATGGCGAGCCTCGGAAAATTGGCGGAGCTTTCGCGCGCAGCGCAAAGCTCAACGGCTGCTGCGGGCGACGAAGGAACCGGGAGAGTCGAAGGCGTGGCTGGCCGCTCGGCATTTTCTCGAGGACGCCGTTGATGCGGATCCGCAGAACTTTATCGCCCAGTATCGACTCGGGGTATTGCTGCGCCGCATCGGCAGGAACCGCGACAGCGAAGATCGTTTGCGGCGCCTCGACGCCTTGCTGTGGGCCGAGAAACCGCGCGCATCCACACTGCTGCTCATCGAGCGCAACCCGGATCTGAAGGCGGGCGTGCGCTACGATTTGGGGCTTTGCCTGACCAAGCAAGACAACGTCGCCAAGCTCGACAAGGCCTTGGAGGTTCTGCGGAGCCTGGAGGCCTTTTCGTCCACGGTCACGGGAAGCCCCGCGCCCACCCGATCTGATTCACGGCTGGATGCGAATCTTTTTGCTCATAAG
>JBEHXA010000474.1:0-6084 GCA_048498935.1 Myxococcota bacterium | reverse complement strand
GGAAATCGCCGCGCGCGCGCGGCGCGGCGACGAGCTCGAGCTGCTGTGGCGCGTCTGCGAAACGCCTGATTTTCGCCACATTCTGTTCGAGGTGCACGTAGCGCTGCTGCGTGACCTGTACCTGGCGCTCTGCGACGGCCCGCTCACGGACGACTACCTGGCGCGCCGCACCGCCGAGCTGGCCGACACGGAAGGCGACGTGGACGCGCTGCTGGCGCGCACTGCGCGGTTGCGCACGTGGGCGTTCGTTACCCACCGCAGCGGCTGGGTTGAGCATGCCAACCACTGGCGAGAAAAGCTCGGCTTGCTCGAAGACGCGCTCAGCGACGCACTGCACGCCGGTCTGGTTTCGAGCTTCGTCGAGCGCCGCAGCAAGACGCGCGGCATCTCCGCCAAGCAAACAGCGCGAGGCAACCCCCGGACGCTCACGAGCGCGCCTGCAGCGGGCGAACCGTCTCCCGGCTCCGATCGCCACCATCCATTCGCTGCCCTGCGCGCACTGCAAGCCCGACTGCAGCCCACCTTACCCGAGCCTCCGGCTCCGAGTCGCTTGGAGCAGCTGGTCGACGCTCCCTACGAAGCCTTCGAGCTCGACTCGAACGGCGTGATTCACGCTGAATCCATGGCGCTCGGCCAACTCACCACCGGCGTGTCGCTCGCGCTACCAGAGGTGAAGCTGGCCGAGCTGGAGGGTATTCCCGCGGGCCTGCGCAGCCAACTGCAGCGCAGGCTCTTGGCTTACGCGCGTGATGTCCTGGGTCGGCTACTGGCGCCGCTCGACGACCTCGCCCGCTCGGAGCGTGCACCGCTACGCGCGATCGCCTACCAACTCGCGCAAGGTCTCGGCAGCGCGCGCCGCAGCGATCTCGCCGCGACCATCCAAGCATTGAGCGACGACGATCGCGACGCCCTCAACAGCAGCGTGGTCGAACCAGGGCGCCTCGCCATCTTCATTCCCGCGCTGCTAGGTCAACACGCGCTGTCTCGCCGCCTCACCTTCGTCCGCGCGCACCAGCCCACGCTCAAGCTGCCGCCGCATGTGGGGCGGCCTGTGTTCGACGCGCAGTCAGTTCCCGATCGGCTGTGGCTGACGCTCGGCTACGTGGTGCTCGGGCGTCGCGCCTTTCGGCTGGACCTCGCCGAGCGCGTGGCCGCCCTATTCGCGGAAGGCTCCACGGAGCGTGACGCGCTCCAATGTCTCGCGCTACCGAAGCGCGACTGGGCAGCCGTCAGCGCGAGCTTCCGCAACTTCGAACGCGCGCAGGATTGACAACTTAGGAATCCTAAGTTAGAAACCAAACATGGCGCGAGAGCTGCCCCTGTACTTCGACCAGAATTCCGAGCCGGTAGCCGCGCGCGTGGCGGTCGGGTTGAACAAGCTGGGGCTCGCGCTGAAGCACGAGGCGTGGGCTCGAGCGAACGAGCAGGGTCTGTCGCCCACCCAGGGGCAAATCGTGGCGACCTTGGGCGAAGGCGCCCTGAGCGGCAGTGAGCTGGCCGCCAAGCTGGGCCTCTCCCTTCCCACCATCAGTGACTCGGTGCGGGCTCTCGCAGAGAAAGGCTACGTCGACAAGGCGCGCGACCCACGACACCCCCGAGCGAGCCTGCTGTCGCTCAGCGCGCGTGGTCGCGGCCTATCCAAGAAGGTCCGCGAGTGGCCCGATTTCATGGCTAGCGCGGTGAGCGATCTGAGCGAGGACGAACAGCGGGTCATGCTCAAGGCAGTCGTAAAGATGATCCGCTCACTTCAGGACAGCGGACACATTCCGGTGCAGCGCATGTGCGTTTCCTGCCAGTATTTTCAGCCGCGCGTACGCGCGGGAGAGACGCCGCACCATTGCTCGTTCGTCGATGCGCCGATGGCGGATCGACACCTCCGCGTGGACTGCGCGGAGCACGCGCTCGCAGCGCAGACCGAGCAGGCGGATGCCTGGCGTCGGTTTTTGGAGGGTTGAAGGGTTAGAGGCGCCCCCTAGCTCGGGGACGTACGCGAGGTCTGCGCGCGCCGACGAGCGCGTGGAGCAAGGCGGGCGTGTGCCCGCAGAAAGAGAGCACCAGCATGACGATTGCCGGATACACCCATGGCAGCGCGGTACTTTCGCGCTCACCTGTTTCGCTAGCCGACTTGGAGGAGCTGAAGCGCACCTTGCTATTCGAACCGGAAGACGCTCGCTACCTGCAGCTTTCTCTCGGCATTCTGCGGGACCAGGTCGAAGCGATTCTGGACGTTTGGTACGGTTTCGTAGGAAGCAATCCGCATCTGCTCGCCTCCTTCAGCGACGCCCAGGGACGACCGCAAGGTGAATATCTGGCGCGCGTGCGCGCGCGCTTCGGCCGCTGGATCTTGGATACCGCGCGCGCCGACTACGACCAGGCCTGGCTCGACTACCAACACGAGATCGGCCTACGCCACCACCGCACCAAAAAGAACCTCACCGATGCCGCCAGCGCGAGCGCCATCGTGCCGTTTCGACATCTCTTCGCGCTCGTCGTCCCCATCACCCACACCTTGCGCCCCTTTTTGGCGGCGCGCGGAGCCACCGAAGACGAGGTAACGCGCATGCAAGCGGCGTGGCTCAAGTCCTGCCTGCTGCAAGTCACGCTCTGGAGCCACCCCTACATCAAGGACGGCGACTTCTAGCGCACACGAGACAGAGCGCCGCCCAACACCCATGCTGCCGTGGACGCCGGCTCGACGTTCCGCTTCCCGAAAGAGTCGAAGCGTCCACGGCGCTGGGAAAAAGGGCCGGGTCCCACGGCGAGACGACGGTGTTTTCCGCATGGTTGCGGCTGGTGTACCCGGAAAAGTGCGATATATTCCCCCGATCGTGAAGTCGGACGAAGGACGCTCGGAGCGCGCGGCAGCGCTAGCGATCGACACGGTCGTCGAAGAGACGGCGACCGGACCGACTCTGGCTTCGGGGAGCCAGCTCGCTGCGTCTGCGGAGTGGACGGGCGAACGCGCGGGTCGCTACTTGCTGCGCCGTGAGCTCGGCGTGGGCGGCATGGGGCGCGTCTACGAGGGGTACGATCCGGAGCTTCAGCGCGCGGTGGCGGTCAAGCTGCTCCATTCGAGCTTCGACGCCGAGTGGCTGTCGCGCGAAGCTCGTGCGCTCGCCAAGCTATCGCACCCCAACGTGGTGGCGGTCTACGACGTGGGCACCTTTCGCGGGCGCGTCTTCGTCGCGATGGAGCTGGTCGAGGGGACGACACTCCGTCGCTGGGCGGCGGACCAACCACGCAAGCTCGAAGACCTCCTGGCGGTGGCGCTGCAAGCAGGGCGCGGCTTGGCAGCCGCTCACGCTGCGGGCCTACTGCATCGGGACTTCAAGCCCGACAACGTGATGGTTGGACGCGACGGCCGCGTCCGCGTCCTCGACTTCGGCATCGTGCAGCCCATCAAGCCGACGACGGTGGTGGATGAACAACCGGGCCCCGGACAAGCGGCGAGCCCCCCCACCCTGACCGCCACGCACGGTGCTCGCGAGATCAGCGACGTCGCGACCATCGCAGGGACGCCCGCCTACATGGCGCCGGAGCAGCTCGGCGGGGAGCACATGACTCCCGCGACCGATCAGTTCAGCTTTAGCGTGTCGCTCTGGGAGCTGCTGTACGGGCACCGCCCATTCGAGCCGCAGCAAGTGCTGGCTCTGGGCATGGGGCTCGGGCGCGACGTCGTGGCTCCGGAGGCACCGCCTGAAGCTACCGGCGTCCCTAGCTGGCTGCGCCGCGTGCTCGAGAAGGGTCTGGCCATCGACCCGTCCGATCGACATCCGTCGATGGTCGCGCTGCTCGAGGCGCTCGAGAGCGGCCTGGCACGAGCCGCAGCCGAGCGACGATTGTTGGGGCGCCGCTACGAGATCCTCTCTGCAGCCTCGGGCACCACACTCCCGGGTGCGGAGCGCGCGCTGGATCGATTCACGGGGCGCCTGGTCACGATCAAGCGCCTACCGCCCTCACCCGGCGGTGCAGCTCCCGAGACCTTCGTACAGCTCGCGGATGCCTTCAGACAGTGCGCGTCCCTGCGCCATCCCAGTCTGATCGGCGTGCTGGATATCGGCCTGGACAGCGTCGGACACGCCTATTGCGTGCTCGATCTCAAGGACGAGGGCTCGAGCCTGCTCGCAGCAATGCGGCGTACCGGAGCCCGCCCCGCGCTCAGCTACCTCGTCGAGCTCTTGCCCGTGCTTCGCTACTTGCACCGGCACGGCGTGCTCCTGCGCCACCTGGATCCCGAGATGCTCGTGGTCGTCGACGACCACGTCAAACTGGCGCCGCTCAGCTTGATGGTCTTGCCGAGCAGCACCACGAGCGCCGACCAACGGCGCGCCATCGGCGCGCTGGGGTTGGAGCCACCAGCCGCGAAGGTGCTCGAGCGTCTGCTCGCGAGCGAGCCGGTTGCGCGCTTCCAAACCGTCGACGAGCTCGCCGCAGCGCTCGAGTCGGCTACCGGCCAGGCGCTCGACAACCAGCCGGAACCGCGGGAAAGCCTGCTGCGAGCAGCACCCTTCTTGGGCCGAGAGGAGGAGCTGCGAACGCTGGAGAAGGCGGTTCTGGCGGCTTGTAGCGGCCGAGGCGCAGCCTGGCTGGTGAGCGGCGAGAGTGGCGTGGGCAAGTCGCGACTGCTCGATGAAATCGCGTCGCTGAGCATCGTGCAGGGAGCGCTCGTGCTGCGCGGTCACGAGGAGAGCGAAGGCGGCCGCCCTTCTCGACTGTTCCGCGACGTTCTGCGTGGGCTCGCGCTGCTCACCGAGCTGGACGAAGTCGAAGCCAGCGTGCTCGCCCCCGTCGTGCCGAACCTGGAGAAACTCTTGGGGCGAGCCATCGCGAGCGCGCCCGAGCTCGATGCGCTCTCGACGCACGGCAGGTTGGTCGAGGTCGTCAAGAACGTCTTGCTGCGACAGCCCCAGCCTCTCGTGATGCTGCTGGAGGACGTCCAGTGGGCCAGGAGCGATAGCCTCGACTTGCTGCAGCATTTGGCCAGCGCGGCGGGCGGCTCGACGGTGCTCATCCTCGCCAGCGCTCGCGATGACGCGCCGCCGCGCTTTCGAGAGCAGGTGCGCGCGCTCAGCGCCATGCACCTGGGTCGGTTGCCGCAGTCGGCCATCGCTCGCCTGGCCGAGGTCATGATCGGCGGAAATGCGCAGCGACCGGAGCTGCTGCAGCTGCTCCAGCGCGAAACCGAGGGTAACGCCTTCTTCTTGGTGGAGGTGGTGCGCACGCTGGCCGAAGAGGCGGGCGGTCTCGAGCGCGTCGGCGAGGCCACTCTGCCCGAGAAAGTCTTCGCGGGAGGCGTGCAGAGCGTCGTCCGTCAGCGCCTGCGCGCTGTCTCCGGATCGGCGCGCGCCATGCTCAGCGTGGCGGCCGTTTCGGGCAGGCGGCTCGAACCATGCCTGATCAGTCGGCTGATGCCCGACGTCGACTTGGACGACTGCATCGCCAAGTGCGTCGACGCCGCCATCCTCGAGCAGGCCGGCGATGAGCTGCGGTTTCGGCACGACAAGCTCCGCGAAGGCGTGCTCGCAACACTGACGAGCGAAGAGAGCGCACGACTGCACGCGCGCGTCGCCGAAGCGCTCGAGGCAGTGCACGGCGGTGAGCCGGAGTTTTACGCTGCTATCGCGCAGCACTTCGGACAGGCCAAAAACTTCGCCAAGGAGGCCCATTACGCGGGTTTGGCAGGCGACTACGCGCTCCTGCACGGCGCGGTGCGCGAAGCCATCGAGCTACTCGAGCGGTCGCGCGCATGGCTGGCCACGCGCGACGACGCGATGGCGCTAGCTCGCGTGTGCGTCACGCTGGGCGACGCCCACTACATGATGCTGGACATGCAGCAAGCGATGTCCTGTGCCGCTCAGGGCAGCGCCGCAGTGGGCGTGCGCTTTCCGTCGAGCTCCTGGCAGCGCGGCATCCTGTTGTTCTGGCAGCTCTTGCTGCACGTGATGTACCGCCTGTGGCCGGGGCTCGCCCCACGCGGAGACGCTGCGCAACGGCAAGCCATGCAGGTCGCCTCGGTGGCAGCCGGCTGCGCCGCCACCGTCAACATCAGCCAGTCGGACCCGCTGGGCGTGCTGTTTTACAGCC
>JBEHXA010000473.1:0-6132 GCA_048498935.1 Myxococcota bacterium | reverse complement strand
CACGCGCGCGCGGATGCTCCACAGGCGCTTCGGATCGAGCTCGAGCCCGATCATGAACAGGGCGCAAGCGCTCCGCCCGATGCTCGCCTCCGAGATCGGTCGCGCACTCGACGAGTTGCCGGAAGATTACCGGCTCGCGGTGGTTCTCTCTGACGTGGAAGAGCTGTCGTACAAAGAGATTGCCGACATCATGGGGTGCCCGATCGGCACCGTGATGTCGCGGCTACATCGCGGACGTCGGCTGCTGAAGGGCCGCCTTTACGAGCAAGCGCGAGCGCTCGGCATCATCGGCCCCGAGGAGCGCGTTGGCGCAGCGCCTGAAGCAGTGGTCGAGCTGGATCAGTATCGCTCGCGCAAGGCGGTGAACTCATGAGCCGCTGTCATCACTTCGTGCCGCTGCTCGAGCCGCTGCAAGACGGCGAGCTCAACGCCGTGCAGGTTGCAGAGGTGGAGCAGCACCTGGATGAGTGCGGTGTGTGCGCCGAGCGCGTGCGCCTGGCAGACGCGATGCGCGCGAGCTTGAAGCAAGTGGTGCGCGCGGATTCACCGGTAACGGCCGCGTTCGAGGAGCGGATTCGGCTGGCGCTCAGCGCCGAGCGCGAGCGTGAAGAGCGCCGGTTGGCTCCGGTGCGTGACGCGCACGCGCACATGCTCGGCTGGCGCAGCATCGGGCCGATCGCGGCTGCTGCTGCGGTGGTGATGGTGTGGGCGGCTTCGGCCAATAACCGCACTACCGACGTGATGGCCACGAGCAGCAAGGCCGGTATGACTTCGACCGATAGCGTCGAGAAGCTGCTCGAAGAGCTGGTGACGAACCACGAGCGCAATGTAGTTCAGGCTACCGAGCCGGAGCTCCTGCCGCAGCTCGAGCCGGAAGTGGGCGTGCCGCTGCGGCTCCCGAACTTCAAACAGTACGGCGCACGTTGGGAAGGCATGAGCCTGGCGACGGTGAGCAATCAGCGCGCGGCATCGCTGCGCTACCGTATCTCGGGTCACAAGCTCACGGTTTACGTGTTCGATGCTTCTCGTATGCCGGTGCGCTCGACGTTGCAGCAGCGCGTGGTGCGCGACCAGCCGGTGTACGTGGGCACGCGACACGGCGTGTCGATCGCGGCGCGCGAGCGGCGTGACGGTGTGGGCTACGTCGTCGCGACCGACTTGAACAAAGACGAAAGCGCCGAGCTGGTCGCGTCGATTTACTGAGCGGGCGCCGCGCCGGCCGCGGCGTTTTCGCTCAGCGCGAGGCCTTGCTTGCGCGGGTCCGCAGCCGCCGCAAAGGTGCCGTTTCCACGCGCGATGAGCTGTACCGCCGGCGTCCAATCGCGCACCAGCGTGAGCTCCCCGCGCTCCTTCAGGTCCGCGGCGAGCGAGCCGAGCGCGCTCTCGAGCGTCAGGGTTTGCCCGCTGGTCGGGGCCGGGATCGAGAAACGCGGCGCGGCGACTGCTGCTTCTACGGTGGCGCCATCTACCAAGCGCGAGAGCAGCACCTGCGTCACGTTCGGAGCGATTGCGGTGCCACCAGAGCCGCCGAGCGCCAGCACGGGCACGCCACCTTCCAGCACCAGCGTGGGCGCCATGCTCGATACGGGGCGCGCGCCGGGGCGGGGCGAATTGGGGCCCTGGGTCATGCCGAAAACGGCAAGCGTTTTCGAGGTCGTAAAATCCTCGAGCTCGTTGTTCAAAATGATGCCGCTCTGTTCGGCCATCAGCTTGGCACCGAAGGGGCCGTTGACGGTGGTGGTGAGCGTGACCCAGTTGCCGTCGCCGTCCGCCGTGATCAGGTGATGCGTGCCGTGCTCTTCGAGCCCGAAGCGCGGCGGCGTGTGCGTGCGATCTTCGGCCATCATCGCCCGGCGCGCTTTCATGCGCGCGGGAGCGAGCAGCTGTTTCACGTCGACGGGCACGAGCGCCGGGTCGCCCAGGTAGCGCGCGCGATCGGCGAAGGAGCCGCGCATGGCCTCGGCCAGGAGGTGCACGCGCTTTGCCGGTGTCGAGCCGAGCGCTGCGAGCTCCGCCTTGGAGAACAAGGCGAGCGTTTGCGCCATGAGCAGGCCGCCGGCGGAGGGCAGCGGCATCGTCACAATCTCTTTGCCCTCCCAGGTCACACGCAGCGGCTCGCGCTCGATCACCTGGTAGGAGCTCACATCCGAGAGCGCCATGCTCCCGCCGGCGGCGTTGACGGTGCCCACGATGTCGCGCGCGATACGCCCCTCGTAGTAGCCCCGTTTGCCCTGATCGCCGATCAGCCGGAGCGACGACGCCAGCTTGGTGGCGCGCAGCCGAGCGCCCGCTTTGGCTGGGCTGCCGCCGGGCATGTAGGTCGCCCGAAAAACGGCCGACTTAGCGATCGGGCTGGCCTTTTGCTCCTCGATTTGCGCGGCCGTGTGCGGCTCCGCCACGAAGCCCTGAGTAGCGAGGTTGACGGCGCGCGCCACCACCTCCTTCCACGGTAGCTTGCCGTAGCGCTGGTGGAGCTCGAAGAGGCCCGCGACCTCGCCCGGCACGCCCACGCTTTGTCCGCGCTGCGCTTCCGGCAGCGGCCGCTTGTCGAGCACGTCCGCGACGACACCGGCCGGCGCGGTCTCGCGAAAGTCGAGAATGCGTGCGGTGCGATCGCGCGCGCTCCAAACCAGCGCAAAGCCTCCACCGCCGATGCCGCTCGACGAGGGACTGGCAAGACCGGCCACCAGCGCCGCAGCCACTGCGGCGTCGATGGCGTTGCCCCCGCCTTGGAGCAGCTTGCTCGCCTCGCGCGTGGCGGCCGCGCTTTCGCTCGCCACGGCGTAGCTCTGCGTCGGGGCCTTGGCCTCGGCGTTTGGGAGTGCCAGCAAGAGTGCCGACACCACGGCGGCCACGGGAGCTGCGCCGAGCGCCAAGGTTCGGGCGGGGCGGCGCGGAGCGCTGTTCATCGGGTTCATCCTAACGCTCAGTTGCCACGCCGGAAGGGGGGCCGTATGAAGCGGACATGCGTTTCTTGTTCGTGATGGATCCGGCCGAGACCATGACCCCGGACAAGGACACGACCTTCGCGTTTCTGCGCGGGTCGCGGGCGCTGGGCCACTCCAACTGGCACTGCGTGCCCCAGCAAGTGTCGCTGCGCGGTGCCGACGGCTTTGCGACCGCGCGGCCGATTGCCGTCAGCGACGCGGCGCCGCACGTCGAGCTGGGCGCTGTGGAGCGGCTCGAGCTCACCAGCTTCGACGCCATCTTCATCCGTAAAGACCCGCCGTTCGACGCCGCCTACCTGTACCTCACGCAGCAGCTCGACCGCGTGAAGGACCGCGTGCTGGTCGTCAACGACCCGCGCGGCGTCCGCGACGCGAACGAAAAGCTCTTTGCCTTCAACTTTCAGGAGCACACGCCGCGCTCGCTCGTCAGCGCCAGCCCGCGCGAGATTTTGGAGTTCGTGAGCGAGGTGGGCGGCAACGCGGTGCTCAAGCCGCTCGACGGTGCTGGCGGCAGCGGCGTCGTCACGCTCAGCGTGGGTGATCGCAACGCGCGCTCGCTCGTCGACATTTGGACCCACGAGGGCAAGCGCCTGGCGATCGTGCAGGAGTACCAGCCGGCTGTGCGCGTGGGCGACAAGCGCGTGCTGCTCCTCGAAGGTCGTCCCCTCGGCGCCATCTTGCGCGTCCCGCGGGAAGACGACGTACGCGCGAACATCCACGCCGGCGGCAGCGTAGTGCCGACCGAGCTCACGCCCGGCGAGCAAGCCATCGTCGCCGCCGTCGCCCCCAAGCTCGTCGCGCACGGGCTCTATTTCGTGGGGCTCGATTTAATCGGCGAAAAGCTGATTGAAGTGAACGTCACCAGCCCCACCGGCATCCAGGAGCTATCCCGCTTTTCTGGGCGGCCGGTGGAGCAAGACGTGATTCGCTGGGTCGAGCAAAAGGCAAAACGCTGAAAAGTTGGCCCCACCGCGTGTGAAGCGCAGGGTGGGCAAGATGGCTCGTCGTTGCGAAGTTTGTGAGAATCTCGCGCCCGATGCGCCGCCGCCGCGCCGCTTGCAGCGCTTTTTGATCGAGAGCCGCGTCGTCGCGCTGTGCGCCGAGCACGCCTACACGTTCCGAGAGCATCGGCCGGATACGCTCACCGGGACGGCTCGGCTCTTTCCCGAGGCCGAAGGTAAACGCTCGCTCTTGTCGCGGCGCGCGCCGATCGAGCGCCGGCAATTTCCGATGCGGCCCGAGGGGCGACGCCGTTCTGGCGGGCGCCGGGCAGGCGACGCCGAGTAGACTCGCGCGCGAGTATGACAGCGCCCTCCGAGTCGAAGGCTACCGGCGAACGTTGGGTGCCGTGGCTGCTCTTGATTGTGGCCGTTGCGCTCTCGGTGGTGGTGGTGCGGCGCACGACTGCTGGTGGGCACACCGCGCGCGAACCCGGAACCGTCGATCCCATCAGCGCAGTGCCGGCAGGCCCCGAGCTGCTGCTCACGGCCGATGTGGCAGCGCTCGGTGAGTCGCTCGGTCGTGAGTTGTTCGAGCTCGGTGGCGCGCAGCTGCTCGGTTTGCGCGAAACTTGCGGCTTCGAACCATGGCTCGGTTTGCGGCGCGTCGCATTGGCGTTGCCACCGCGTGAATCAGCTCAAATTAGCGCCGATTTCGCGTTGATCGCCGAAACCTCGCTCGAGCCGGAGCGGGTGCTGCGCTGCGCGGAGGCAGTCATCACCAAGCGCGGCGGCAAACCGGTGCGCTCTCAGCTCGGTACTCTTCGCTCGGTGCGCGACCAAAGGAGGCCGAGCGGCGAGGTCGCCGTGCGCGGCGATGGCCTGTTCGTGCTGAGCGGCGGCAGCTACCTGCGCGCGGTGATTGACGCCGCCGGCGGCAAGCACGCGGGCGACGAGGCGGCTCAGGTACGGACGCGCTTGCACGCCGCCATTCGAGGCAAGCTCGGTGCGGCGCAGGTAGCGCTCACCGTGCTGCCCGGCGCGCTGCTTGCATTGCCAGATCTCAAA
Source organism: Myxococcota bacterium (assembly GCA_048498935.1). GTDB lineage: Bacteria > Myxococcota_A > Polyangia > Polyangiales > Polyangiaceae > PMG-095. The sequence goes on along the minus strand of JBEHXA010000473.1, from coordinate 1,178 downwards.
GCGGTGGGCGTCGGGTTGCGGGTCGAGCGCGACGTGGAGCTGCTCGGCTTCATCGGTTGCAGCTCTTCCAGCGCCTGTCAGCAGGTAGCGGGCATGCTCGTGCAGGCCCGGGGCGAGCTAGCGCGCGAGCCCGGCCTGGCACCGCTCGGCTCGATTCAGCTGAGCGAGGGCGACGCGCAGCTCGAGCTCAGCGGCCATTTGAAGCGCACCGAGCTCGCACCCCTCATCAAGGCGCTGACCGCGCCGTAGTCAGCGCCAACGAGCCGAAAAAGGCTCTTACTTGCCGTCTTTGCCGCTGCCGAGCAGACCCGGCAGCACGTCCGCCGCCGCGCCCAAGCGCGCCACGCTGTCCAGGTGGTGCACCAGGAAAGCGCGGTTGTCGGTGACCGAGAGGTTTTGCATCTCGAGCGCGCCGATGCGGTCCGCGGGCGTGAAGGCTGCGTCCTCGACGCGCTCCATCGACAGCTTCTCGGGGCCGTACGCCATGTACTCGGCCTTGGTGGCGATGATGCTGTAGTCGTCGCCGCGCCGCAGCTCGAGCTTCACCGAACCGGTCACGCTCGGAGCGATCCAGCGCGTGAGCCCGTCTTTGAGCAGCATGGCTTCGGGGTCGAACCACTTACCCTCGTACAGCACGCGCCCGAGCCGGCGGCCCTGCGTGAAGTACAGATCGAGCGTGTTCTCGTTGTGAATCGCCGACAGCAACCGCTCGTACACGATGTTGAGCAAGGCCATGCCGGGCGCCTCGTAGATGCCGCGGCTCTTGGCGTCGATCACGCGGTTCTCGATCTGGTCGCTCATGCCCAAGCCATGGCGACCGCCAATGCGGTTCAGCTCACTGAAAAGCTCGAACAAAGAGCCGAAGCGCTTGCCCGAAATCGCCACCGGCAAGCCGCGCTCGAAGGTCAGCTCGACCTCTTCCGGCTCGACCTTGCTGTCACGCTTCCAGTGCGCCACGCCCATGATCGGGTCGACGATGTGCAAACCTTTATCGAGCGACTCCAAGTCTTTGGCTTCGTGCGTCGCGCCCAACACGTTCGAGTCGGTGCTGTACGCCTTCTCGGTGCTCATCGTGTACGGCAGGCCAACCTTGACCAGGTACTCGCTCATCTCTTTACGTCCGCCGAACGTGTCGACGAACTTTTGATCGAGCCACGGCTTGTAGATTTTGAAGTTGG
>JBEHXA010000472.1:0-6132 GCA_048498935.1 Myxococcota bacterium | reverse complement strand
GCATCCCTCCGAATGGAGCGATCAGGCCGCCCGAGGGGCGCGCGCCCGCCACCACGTAAAGCAGGTGGAACCCAACCACCCACCAGACCAGCATGCGTGCGCTGACCGGAAAGACCATGAACAGCTGCACGACCTGATTCTTGAAGCTGAGCGCCCACGCGATCGCGATCGCGCTGATCGCCGGGGCGATGCCGAACCAGTACGGCCCGACCAGGCGGTCCGCGAGCCCCGCCGGTAGGAGGAGCTCCACCAGCATTTGCATCACGTAGGAGAGCACCACCGACAGCGCGATGAAGCTCAGCATGCGCTTGCTGCCCCATCGCTCCTCCAAGCTCGGCGTCAAAAAGAACAGCCCGAGCTCGGTCATGATCAGGCTGAGCACCCCGGCCCCGCCGATCGCTTCATTCAGTAATGGCGCGGTGAAGAGGCGCCAAACTTCGCCGTGCAAGATCGCTTCCGTGCTGCCGGTGAACAGCAGAAAGACTCCGCCTGGCAGCCCGCCCCAGTTGAGCCCAATCGCGAAGCTCAGCCAGATCGCGAAGATGGCCAGCATCACCCCGCGAACGGCCTTGCCGGGCAGGGGCATCGCCATCATCGGTCCCGTGTTCGGAGGCATCGGAGTCGTTAGTTGTAACGCAGCTTGCCCGATTCGGCACTGGCTCGTCGCCCGCGCCCGCGCTCCTGCCTCACTTAAACGGGAGGCAATTGGTCACGTCGGTGATGTACTCGGGGTAAGCCAGGAAGGGCTCCCCGAATTCGTCGGGATCGCTCGAGCCTGGCATGCGCGCCGGGCAGTCCGCGCGGTAGGTCGGCTCGACCACAGAGCCGGCGCTGTCCATGTAGCGCGACCCCGTGGCGCGTGGTGTCAGGTCGGCGGTGGTGTAGCCGTCTACGCGGATGCGGTAACGGCGGCCCGGCACGATCAGCCCGAACCCGACCGAAGTGCCGCAGGACGTGGGCCCGGAGCTCGGCAACTTGAAGCCGTTGCGAGGCAGCTCGCCCACATCGTCGTGCTGCGGCTCGGCTTCTTCCTCTGAAGCGACGTCATCGACCGGGGGAGGAGCGTCCGTATCCGCCGCGGCGCCGCCCGCTCCCTCCGTCACATCGTATGCCGAGGCGACGTAGCGCTTCAGCCCGGGCGCATCGCCGGTGGCGCATGCGACATCGCCCAGGAAGTCCAAGGGCGAGACCTCGATGAGCGTCGGGTGCGTCACCGTGGGCTCGACCGTCCCGCTTTGGTCCGAGCAGCCAACCAGCGCGGCCAGCAAGCCGGACAGCGCGAGCAGAAAGGGACGCGAGTGGAGCGAACGGACGCGCGCGTGCATGGGCGCCCGCGTCTGTAGACCAGGGCCCCCCGCCTCGCAAGGCTACTCGGCGGCCGCGCCGCCGGAGCCCTGGCCGGCGCTGCCGCTCGGCAGCTCTTCGTCGCCGCCGGCTCCACCGGCCCCCGAATCGGTGTGCAGGAAGGCGCACTCGTCGGCGCGCTCCGGGAACTCGACCACCTCACAGGCCTTGGTCAGGTTGGGGTGCGGCTCGGTCACGAACGGATCGCAGGCGGTGAGCTCGGCGCCCTGATCGCTGGCGGCGCACTTTCCGGCGGCCTCGATCACCTTAACGCACGCGCTGACCTGCGACCCCGACGGATCCTTTTCACTCACGCCGTGCAGGCAATGATCGCGGTAGTAGCGCTCGCACGCGTCCACGTCGTCGATCAGCCCGCAAGGCTTGCCCGCCTTGCAGCGCGCCTCTTCAATCTCGCGGCAGTCGTCGATGCCGACCGCGGCGGTCGAGCAGCCTGCCGTCACCAGCGCAAACGAGAAGCCGGCGGAGAGCAGCGACGCCGAGAGCGAACGGAGGAGGCTCATCGAGTGCTCGGGTACCACGCTAAGTGAGGGTCGGGCGAGCTTTCGTGCATACTCGACGCGAACATGTCGAGCGCGCTCATTCTGGCCGCCGGTTTCGGAACGCGACTGCACCCGCTCACCCTCGAGCTACCAAAGCCGGTCGTACCGGTGGGGGACCGCCCGCTGCTCGCCCACGTCGCGGACGCTTGTCGGCGCGCGGGGATCGCGCACTTGATAGCTAATGCTCATCATGAGCACCAGAAATTGACAGCGATTATCGATAGTTTTGGACTTGGAGTTGAGGTGGTGGTGGAACCGGAAATTCGCGGTACGGCGGGCGGTGTGGCCGGTGCTCGGTCGCGCCTGCAGCCGGGGCCCGCGCTGGTGTGGAACGGGGACATCCTCACTCAACCCGAGCCTGAGCCGCCGGTGACGCGGCTCCTCGAGCTGGCTGGAGAGCGCGATGCGATGGTGCTCGCCGTGAGCCCCCGCGCGCGTGGTGAAGGCAGCGTCGGCATGGACGCCGAGGGTGCGGTGGTGCGGCTCCGAGGTCAGGTGTTCGGCGAAGAGACGCAGAGCGGGGACTACATTGGCGTGATGGCGCTCGGGCCCGGAGTGATCGCTGCGCTGCCGGAGCGCGGTTGCTTGTTCGGTGACGTTGGCCTGCCGCATTTGGCGGCAGGCGGTCGCGTGTGGACCGTGCCGAGTCCGGGCGGGTGGAGTGACCTCGGAGATCTTCAGCAGTACGTGGCCGAGAACTTTCGCTGGCTCGCTCGGTCCGGGTTGGAGAGCTTTATCGGTCCCGGCGCGGAGCTCGATCCGGGAGTCCGGGTGGAGCGAAGCGTGATCGGAGCGGGCGCGGTGATCTCGGGGGTGGGGCGGGTGAGCGAGGTGATCGTCTGGCCGGGAGCGCGCCTCGTGGCGCCGCTTTCGCGCGCGGTCGTCTGCAGCTCGGGCCGAGTCGTACCGTACTGAGCCCAACTTTCGCCGAAAACTGGGCCGAACCAGCGGCATCCGGTACCGAAGCAAGAACCCCCCATGGCATCGGTCAACGTCAGAAACCTGGAGCAGATTCAGGAGCAAGACTCCGGGCGTCCGTCGCGCATCGGCACGCTGCTGCTGGTATCGCTCGCGGGCGCAGCCGTCGTGACTGCGGCAGTGATGATGTCCAAGAAGGGCGGAGCCCCGGCACGCTCGACGAGCGACCCGCTGGCAGCGCTCGTCGAAGGCAGCAAGGCTCAAGCCGTTCCGGCGGAAGCGCTCGACGGCAAGGACGTGAGCTTCCCGCGTCTGCTCAGCGACGAGCAGAACCCCACGACCGCGCTGGCGGCGGTCAAGGACGAGCGCGGCCGCTTGATCAAGCGCGATGGCGAGCCCGTCGACGCCGCGCTCGGCCCCAATGGCTTGCCCGTACCTCCGCCGGCGACCGATCGGCTGCCGGTCGTGCCCCTGCCGGTGGGCACGCTTCTGAACGCGTCGCCCGTGATCACCACGCCGCGCGATGCGCTCACCGATCTGGCTGCCAGCGCCGCTGCCGCCAAGACCGACTCGGAGCTCGCCCCAGAAGGCTCGGAGGGCGGCTTTCAGCTGCAGGTCGCGAGCTTCAAAGAGCAAGCCGAAGCCGACCGAACCGTCGAAGACCTGCGCAAGCGCGGGCATCGCGCGTTTCGGCAGGCGGCGCACGTGCCGGATCGCGGGCTGTGGCATCGCGTGCGCATCGGTCCGTTCAAGACCAAGCTCGAGGCGATCAAGTACAAGGAGCGCTTCGAGCGCACCGAGCGCATCGCGCCGTTCTTGGTCGATCCCGAGAAGGTGAAGCTCGCCGAAGAGCAGCGCGCCGCGCGGCTCTCCGCGCTGCAAAAGCGTCGCGAGCGCGCGACCGGCGACTGAGCTAGCCGCCCTTGCGCTGGTCCTTCTTGGCCAGCTGTTGCTTGACGGCCAGCGCGATTGCGCCGCTCACGTTCTTGCTCTTGGAGAGCATCTTGAGCTCGGCCTCGCGCAGCAGGGGCACGAGCCGCGACGAGAACGTGAAGGGCGTGCGCGGGTTCGACACCAGGTTCAGCTTGATCTGGTAGTTGCGCGTGAACTCTTTGTTCAGGGCCAACAGGCGGAGCACGTCTTCGGACACCACGCGGCTCGCGCTGATCTGTACGGCCTCCGGCTCCTTGAGCAGCGGGCTCTTCGCGGCGGCTGCGGCTACGAGCCGGTTCGAGTCGCGCACGCACAGCAGGCGCTCCGCTGCCGACCCGAGCGTCGCGCAGCGAATCTTCTGCGAAACGGTCATCTCGGCCATCCGTGCGTAGAGCGGTTTGACCTTCTCTTTGACCTGCTCTTCGCCTTCTTCGTCGACCTCGTGCGTGTCCTCGTCGTCGTTCAAGGCCAGGCTCTCGGCCAGCTCGTGCGTCTCTTTGAACAGCACGTCGTCGAAGGTCGGCTCCTCCGACGCTTCGGGGATCAGCTCGTTCTTGATCGCCAGCGCGGCCTCTTTGAAGGCCGGGATCGCGAGCTCGATGTTGTTGCGCACGCACAGCTCGATCAAGCGATCGGCCGTCGACATGCGCACGCGCTTGTTCATGTAAAGCTTCTCGATCACCACCGGGTGCTTGAGCATCAGCTCTTCGTTGGTGGCGATGATCTCACCGGCGCGCTCGTCGGCAGCACCCGCGAGTAGCTCCAGCGCCGCGCCGCTGATGCGCGGCATGCGCAGCAGCTTCTCGATTACCTCGTGGTTCTCGCTGTGATGCTCGGCCAGCTTCAGCGTGACGCTGCCGGGCAAGTCGGCGCTCAGCGCGCCGTTCAGGATCGGCGGCGGGAGCTTGCGCAGGGTGGCGAGCGCCGAGTCACGCACGGCCTGCTCGGTGCGCAGCGTGAGCTCGCAGATCACGATCACGATCTCGTGCGGCTTGGCGCCTGGGACGACGCCCTTCGACGCCATCATTTGAGCCGGTAGCGGTGCCCCCTCCGAGAGCACCTTTTGCGCGGCTGGCCCCAGGTTCTCCAGGTCGATGTCGGATGAAACCAAGCCCGCTCAGCCTACCTCAGGCCGCCCGAGCCGTGTACACTATAGAAATGGGCATCATGGACTTCGTGAAGGGCGGCGTGCAGCGGATGATGATTGCGCGCGCCGACGCGCAGAAGGGCCGCGTGCTGTACAAGCACCCGGACCAGAATTTCCCCTTCTGGAGCCAGCTCACGGTCGACTCAGACGAGATCGTGCTGTTCTTCAAGAATGGGTTTTACGTGGGCGCGCTCGGCCCGCAGCGCGAGCCCTACACGCTGACCACGCAGAACATCCCGTGGCTCGGCTCGCTCGTCGATCAGTTCACGGGCGGCAACGTCTTCATCAGCGAGCTCTACTTCGTGACGATGAAGCCGATGTACAACGAGACCTTCGGCGATCAGGTCGGGTCGATGCGCGATCCGGATCTGGAGCTCCGCGTCACGCTGCGAGCCAACGGCACCTACTCCTTCCGCGTCGTCGACCCGTACAAGTTCCTGGTCGGCTTCGTGGGGCAGGGCGGCGACCCGGATCGGGCAATGCAGTGGGTGAAGGACCTCTTGTTCATGGGGCTCAAGAGCACCGTGGGTGAGCTGATCAAGAGCCGCGAGTACACGCTGCTCGATTTGGGGCAGATGGGGCCGGAGGTGGCGCGTCGCATCGTGCAAAATTGCCCGGATCTTGCGAACTGTGGCGTGCAGGTGCTCGAGATCGGCAAGCTGAACATCAACGTCAGCGACGAAGATCAGCGGCGCCTGGACGAGAAGCAGGACGTGATCGCTCAAGCCAAGGTGGAGGCGATGGCGGCGCAGCGCGGCGTGGCCAAGGCGCAAGCCGAGGCGCAGGCGCGCCAGTTTCAGCTCGACCAGGATTTTCAGAATCGCGCCCGCTACGTGAACCAGCTCGATCTGCAGCGCTACGGCCAGTACGCCGCGGCTGAGGCGACCATGGGCCTCGGGCAAGGTCTGGCGCAGGGAGGAGACGGGGTCGCCGGTGCCGCGATGGCCCAGGGCATGGCGCTCGGCGCGGGCCTCGGGTACGGGCAGCGCGCGGCGCAGCCCTATGGCTATCCGCCCCCTGGCTATCCGCCCACAGTCTGCACGCCGCTGGAAGAGCATGCGGTCGGCGACAGCTGGCAGTCGGGACCCTTCAAGGTAAGCCTCGTCGCCGGCGTGCAGTAGTCAAAGGTAGCTCAGCCACCAGTCCTTGCGCCTGGCCTTCACCCCGCCCGACCAGCGGCAGAGCGGGAACATGAGGGCCAGGACCAGGGCCCAACCCGGGCGCCCTTTC
>JBEHXA010000471.1:0-6188 GCA_048498935.1 Myxococcota bacterium | reverse complement strand
CGGAGACTTGCAGCGCAGCCTCTACGACAGCTCGCAGCTCTTTCTGCGCGATGTGGTGTGGAGCGGGCACTTCAGCGATTTGTTCTCGTCCCGCCAAATTTACGCCAATCAGGCGATGGCGAAGGCTTACGGGCTGCCGGACGTCGCGGGCAGCGAGCTTACCCCGGTCGCAGTGACCGGCGGCGCGTACGGCGCAGGTCTGCTCACGCACCCGGCGTTGCTCGCCGCCACGAATCACAACGCGACCGGCGACGACGTCGTGCATCGCGGTTTGTGGATCCACGACAACCTGCTGTGTGCTCCGCCGCTGCCACCGCCGCCGGCTACTGCGTCGGACGTGGCCAAGACCATCACCGGCAGCTCGCGCGAACAGGCGATGAAGCGCGACAAGGGCTGTGGCGCGGCCTGTCACGGCCACTTCGATCCGTTCGGGCTCGTCACCTTGAGCTACGACAGCATCGGTCGCTTCCGCACGACCGACCCGACCACGACGCCGCCCGGAGGTCCCATCGACACCACCGCGACGGTCGAAGCCAACGTGCTCGCCGGGCATCCAGACATGCCGGTCGCGTTGGCGACCGTGGAAGACCTGGCGCGAGAGCTCGCATCGGGTAGGCAAGTATCGGACTGTGCTGCCGACCACCTGGCCACGTACCTGCTGGATCACAGCCCGACCTTCGAAGGCTCGTGCGAGCTGCAGACGATTCGTGACCGCTTCCTCCAGAATGGCTCGTTCGGCGAGCTGTTCCAATCGATTCTCACCTCGCCCGCGTTCTTGACGCGCGACGTGAGGGCTCAATGAAAATCATGGCCAAGCACGACCATCGCTTGCTGAGGCGCGCGTTTCTCGGCGGCGCCGGCATGACCGCAGTAGCGGCCATGCTTCGCCCCATCCTAGCTTCGGCCGCCGCCGGAGGCCCGCCGCAGCGGCTGTTGATGATTCATCGACCTTGCGGCAGTTCATCGCTCAGCAACGGGCGTTGGTGGCCGACCGGAGGGCCCAGCGGGTTTACGGCCTCGCCGCTGCTCTCCTCGTTTACGGACGGCAAGCTCGCGTCTTTGCAAGACAGCATGCTCGTGATGAAGGGGCTCACCTGTCCGCGCAACATGAACTGGCAAGGGGACGCGCACGGGTCGGGCTACCTCAGCATGCTCACGCCGACGCCCAAAGACGTCGGCTATCAAACGCGCCCTCAGCCGCCGACCGCGACGCCCGCACAGAAAGCCGATGGTCATACCAAGACCATGACGGCCATCGATCAATCGGCGGATCAGCTATTTCTGAGCCAGATCCCGGCTCTGCAGGGCGCGCCGGTGCCTTCAGTGCAGCTCACCGCCTCGACTGAGTCGTCGGACCGCACCAACGACATGCACTGTCTGCGCGTCACTTCGTACGCGAAGGGACCAGCCGGCTCCACCTTGCCGCGCGCCCTCTACCCAGAACCGAGCCCGGCCACCGCTTTCAAGAACTACTTCGCTTCCGGGCTCATGAACCTGACGCCCGAGCAGATCGCGCGGGCCGCGGCTCAGAACAAGAGCGTGCTCGATTTTGCCGCTGGTGGCCTCACCAGCCTGCAAAACCGCGTGCCCCGCTCCGAGCTGCCCAAAGTGCAAGCGCACCTGGATGCCATCCGGCAGCTCGAGCAAAGCTTGGAGGCTACGGCGAACGGGCCTGCTTGCTCAGCGCCGGTATTCGCCGGTGGACCGATGTCGCCCAGCCCACCGATGTTCTCGGGCGGCTCGTCGCAGGGAGGCGTCACCAACGTGGGCAAGCTCGATAACGAGACGTACCCGATGTGGGTGCAGCACAAGGAAATCATCAAGACGCTCTTCCAGTGCGACCTCACGCGCGTGCTCTCGTTCACGTTCGGTTATGGCAATTCGGGGATCCACTTCGGCAGCGGTGTGCTCAAGGATCCAGCACTCTCCGGCAAGTACAAGGACCCGAACGGCAAGGAAATTGCCGACGCGAACGGGCACCACGACGTCTCGCATTTGCTGAACCAGGGCGCGTCGGTCGACGCCCACTACATCATCGACAAGTACTACTGCGACCGCACGGCCGAGCTACTGGCATCGCTGGCCGCGACCCCGGACATCGGCGGGGGCTCGCTGCTCGACAACACCCTCGTGGTATATTGGACCGAGGTGAGCGAGGGCAGCGCCCACGGTGCGGTAGACATGCCGGTCGTGCTGTTCGGCGGCAAGTTCCTCAAGCTGAAGGGCGGCACCTTTTTGCAGCTCGGCGATGCGGCGGTAACCTCGAAGTTTCAGCCGAATGGCACGTACGATAAAGGGCCGCCGCCTTACATGAGTGACTTCTGGGTCACGGCCGCGCAAGCCTGGGGCTACGACCTGCAAGCGTTCGGGGACGCGATGTGGAACAGCGGGACGATCAGCGGCCTTTTCGGCTGAGCCGGCCGAGCTCGCGTTTCGCCAGGGCAGCGTCACCTCGCCGGGTGGCTGATTGACGAAGCCGGGGCGAAAGGCGAGGCTACGCCCGTGTCGAAGTCTGAAACGCCCAGTTCCGGAAAGATCGCTACGCACTCGGAGGCGTTTCGTTGGCGCGTTGCCCAGCTCTGGATTCAAGCCGAGACGCTGGCGGCGCTCGCGCCCGAAGACGCCGAGCGAGAGCAGCTATTCGCGGCGGCGCGCGTCGTCGACGCCGTGCGCTACGCGCTCGAGCACCGAGACGCGCGCTTGATGAAGGAGCTCGACGCCATCGCCCATCGCGGCGTGAAGGGCTCGGAGCACGTAAAAAAACACCCATGGCTAGCCGGCAGCGAGGCCGATCGCGATGCGGGGTTCCTCGCCAGCATCAAGCGGCACAACCGCGAGCTCATCGAGCGGAGCCAAGCGGGGACTCTGGACACCGCCGAGGGCCGTCGTTGGTTCGTCGATTGGTCAGCTGCTTACTTACAGATCGCGCGTTTTCCCGAGCTTGCGGCGGATGTAGCGCACCTCACTCAGCAGCTCGACGCAGCGTTCCCGGCGAGCGCATGGCCGCCCGCCTTCGTTGGCTGCTCGGATTTGGAGCTGGCTCGTCACGTGCTTCGCGCGGCCGGTGTCCCCACCGAGCGGCTCGTCGCTTTCGGGCAAGGCTCGCGCGCGTACAACCCTCGCCCGACTGAGTAAACGCTCTTTCGAATGGCTCGAGTCTGAAGCTCGAGTGGTGTGAGTGCCATTCACAGTCGGAAGCGCTCCGTCATATGTGCGGGAAGCCGGCGGGACTCGTCGCAATTTCGTTGACCGACCTGACGTTCTCTTGCACGCTACGGGACCTGGGTCGTGTGAGGTGTTTGGTTGAGGTTGGGCGGTCGGCGATTCGTGTCGTGGACTCGGGCTCGCGCGCCGCTTGAAAATTCGGGAGGTCGAGATGAGGTCTATTTTTGCAGGCGAGTTCGGTCGTGCTCGTCAGGGGTGGTCGCTGCTGACGGCGGCGGTTTTTTTCGCTGGTTGCAGTGGCGCCGGTGACAGTCCTGAAAACTCCGGGGGGTTAGAAGACGTCACGTTTGGTGGGGACGAACAGACGCTGGCACCGTCGTTGACCGACGGTCTCGCCGAGGCGTACACCACGTTCCTCAATACGTTCACGAGCATCGACGGTGACTCGCAGTTTCGTATTGGTTACGGCTTTCATCCGGGGCTCGTCACCGAAAAGGTGAAAGGCCCGGGCGGCGCGCTAGCCAGCGGCCAAGCGACGCTCAGCATGAACACCGGCGATTTGTCGGCCTCGCTCAACAACGTGCCTTCCAACGGGAATTTCGAGCTCTGGCTCGTCAAGAACGTGGCTGGCGGCACGGTAGCGCCTGAAGCAGCCGATCAGATGGTGAAGGTCGGTAAGTTCCCGAGTGGTGGCAACTTCCGCCAGCTCAACGTGAACATCGGCATCGACATCGCGTTCGACATGGACCTCATCGTCGTGACACGGGCCGGTAAGAAGCCGACCGAGTCGCGTGTCGCCGTGGGCGACCGCACCCTGTTCGAGAAGCGCCTGTTCCGGTTTCGAGGCGGCAAGAACCTCGATCCGGTTACGGGACCGGTGGCGAACAACATCGAGACTCAGGATCCGCTCGTCGCTCGCGGCGCCCAGCTGTTCTTCAACGAAACGTTCGGTGGCAACGGCCGCACCTGCGGCACCTGCCACCGCGCGGAGGAGAGCTTGACCATCACGCCAGCGTTCATCAAGACGCTGCCGCAAAGCGATCCGCTGTTCGTCGCAGAGAACAACCCGGCGCTCGCCAAACTCGAAAATCCGCAACTGTTGCGTAGCCGCGCGCTCATCCTCGAGAACCTCGACGGCTTCGACGACCCGACGCGCAAGTTCGTGATGCGCGGCGTTCCGCACACGCTGTCGCTCGGGCTCACCAACGGCATTACGAACGTTTTCAACGGCAGCCCGCCGGATCACCGCCTCGGTTGGTCGGGTGACGGCGGCCCCGGGCGCAGCTCGCTGCACGAGTTCACGTTCGGCGCGATCATGCAGCACTTCACGAAGACGCTGAATCGTAAGCCCGGCGTCGACTTCCGCGTGCCGACGCAAGAAGAGCTCGACGCGCTCGAAGCGTTCCAGCTCTTCACCGGTCGTCAGGCACCCAAGGACTTCACGGTCACCGACGACTTCCAGCCACAAGTCCCCAGCGATTTGCGCGCTCAGAACGGGCAAAACCTGTTCTTCGGGACTGGCTGCACCTTCTGCCACAGCGACGTTTTCGGGTTCGACTCGAGTCAGAATTTCGACACCGGCGTTGCGAACCTCACGCCGAACCTGCCTGACGATGACGGCTTCCTGTCGCCCGGCGACCGGACCTTCAACGTGCCGCCGCTGGTCGAGGCCGCCGATACGCCGCCGTTCTTCCACAACAACGCGATCGACACGATCGAGGACGCGGTCGGCTTTTACTTCAGCCCGACCTTCCAGGCGTCGCCCTCGTCCTTCTTCATCTTCAACCAGCTCGACACCCAGCAGCAGGGCGATATCGCGGCGTTCCTGCGCGTCATCAACTCGGCTGCCAACATCGACGAGGTGCGCAAGCGCGTTGCGTACGTGAAGCAGGTGCGTTCTACGGGTAACACCGACTTGCTGAACATCGCGCTGGCTGACACGCGCGACGCTCGCCAGGTGCTGTCGGCGAAGCAGCTGAGCCCCGACGTCCAGAAGCAGCTCGCCGATGCCGAAGCGCAACTGAAGACCGCGCTGAAGGCGAAAGATCAGAACCGCCCGTCCACCATGACGAAGGTGCTGAGCCTGCTGGACCAGGCGCGTGAAGCCCTCTTCACGACGCCGCCTGATCCGCCTCCGGGCGGCGGGGGCTTCCCGGGCATGGGCGGCGGCACCGGCGCGGGTGGCGAGTTCGGTGAAGGCGGCGCTCCCGAACCCGGGACTGCGGGCACCTTCGTGGGTGGCGGCGGCCCGGTCATGACCGGCGGCAGCGGCCCGATTCCGGGCACCGGTGGCGTGTTCAGCGGTAGCGGCGGGGCTTCGTCCAGCGGCAAGCTCTAAAGCCGCCACGGCACCCCGAACTGCGCAGCGCCTCGCGGCGGCGTCGGTACAGGAGCGGTTGATGATCGCTCCTATGCTCCGCTGCGAGGCGTTCGGTGCTGCGCAGTCTCGTCTGACCCTGGCGTAACTATTCACAGGCACCGCACCGCGCGCCTGGCGGGCCGGCTTTTTTGTTCCGGATTGGCCCATTCGGGTCGGGTCGGACATTCACCCGAGATGCCGTCATTTCGGTCGTATGGGTTCGGTGCCGTCACTCTCGCGTTGCTCGCGGCTTGCTCCAGCACCGAGCCCGGCCCGTCCGGCGGGGCTGGTGGAACGAGCCCGAACCCAGGCACTGCGGGCAGCGTGAGCCCCGGCACCGCAGGTTCCCAGAGCACCGGGACGGGCGGGACGACCGGCGGCACGGGCCAGAGCGGCAGCGTTGCGGGTACCGCTGGCGTGGGTACTGGTGGGACTGTCGCTCAAGGCGGCGGTGGTGCAGCGACGGCCGGCGCGAGCACGGGCGGCAGCGGAGGCGGCGCTGCGGGTGGCGGCACCGGCGGTTCTGGCCAGAAGGCGTCGCGACCGATCAACGTGACCGACACGGACACGTTCAACGAGTCTTACAACGGCCAGCCCATGTACCTGAACCCGACCAAAAAGCCGATTCAGGGCAAGCTGTTCCTGCTGCTCCCCGGCATCGGCA
>JBEHXA010000470.1:0-6191 GCA_048498935.1 Myxococcota bacterium | reverse complement strand
CCCCGAGCTACTTCGCTCGAGTCGGCTTCGGGTTCGAGCGCTACGATCAACTCGGTCGCTATCGCGCTACTGAGAATGGCCTCGACGTCGACGAATCCGGCAACGTGCTCGAGACGGAAGAGGCGTCACTCGACGGTGAGTTCGTCGGGCCCACCGAGCTGTCGAAGCGCATCGCGCTTAGCCCGCGGGCGCGCGATTGCCTGGCCACGCACTGGTACCGCTACACCTTCGGGCGGCGCGAAGAGCCGCAGGATCAGTGCAGCCTGGACCAGCTCAAGCGTCGCTTCACCGACTCCAAAGGCAACTTGAAGGAGCTGCTCGTGGGGCTGACGCAGACCGATTCGTTCCTGTATCGCCCCGCGATCACGGAGGCGCCATGAGCCGTTCGGTCTCGCGACGCACGCTGTTGAAGGCGGCTTCGGGCGCCGTATTGGCGCTGCCGCTGCTGCCGTCGCTGCGGGCTCGGGCGCAAGAAAAGGAAGCGCCGAAGCGCTTCGTGACCATGTACACGCCGAACGGCGTGATTCACGACGGTTGGTGGCCGACCGCCGTGACCAGCGAAACCGAGTTCGAGCTGAGCTCGAGCCATCAACCGCTGAGCGCCTACCGCGAACGCTTGCTGATCCTGGGTGGTCTGGAAATGAAGGTCGCGCTCACCGGAGCCGGCGGCCCGCACCAGCGCGGTATCGGCGGGTTGTTCACCAATATGCCGCTCGGCGAGGGCGCATTCGTGGACGGCTGCGGGCGCACGGCTGGTTGGGCTACCGGCATCAGCATCGACCAGGCCGTTGCCAACCAAATCGGCACCGAGAGCCCGGTCGGTAGCTTGCAGCTCGGCGTGCGCGCGACCGAAAACGACGTCCAGGGGCGTATCTCCTACGCCGGCCCCGGCATGCCGCTGCCCCCGCTGAATACGCCGCTCGAGGTCTACAAGCGCGTGTTCGAAGGCTTTTCGCCGCCCGCGCCCACGCCCGGGCAAGACGCCGCCAAGGCGCTGCTCGCGCAGCGCAAGAGCGTGCTCGACGCTGTCAGCAGCGAGTTTGGTGCGCTGAGCAAGCGCTTGAGCGCGGCTGATCGACAGACCCTCGACGCTCACCTCACGCTGGTGCGCGACGTGGAACGCCGCCTGTCACTCGGCATCGGGGATTGCGCGAAGCCGGAGGTGCCAGCCACGCTCGATGGGACGAGCGAGCTCGACATGCCGAAGATCGCCGAGCTCGAGCTCGACCTGCTGGCGCTGGCGTTCGCGTGCGATCTCACGCGCGTGGCAAGCTTCGAGATCTCGACGGCGTTGAACCGCATCCGCTACCCCTGGGCGAACAGCCTGGGCGAGGGGCACTCGCTGTCGCACGCCGGCGCGAGCGACGCCGACGCCAAAGCTCAGCTCTTGGCGCGCCAGGCCTGGCATTCCAGCTTGATCGCGCGCCTGTTCGATCGCCTGGCCAGCATGCCCGAAGGGGAGGGCACGGTGCTCGACAGCACGCTGCTGTTCTGGGGCAACGAGGTGTCGATGGGCACCACGCACACGCACGACAACATGCCTTTCCTGGTGGCCGGCGGCGGCTGGGCGCTGCGCACGGGTCGCTACATCAAGTACAACGGCGAATCGCACGCCGATTTGCTGCTCGCCCTGCTCAACACCATGGGCGTGAATGTCATGACCTTCGGCGACCCGCAGCACTGCACGGGGCCGCTGTCAGGCTTGACGTAGAGATTTCTTGTTCGCCTCCGCACTTCGCATGATGCGTCTGGCGTACCTGTCTACCTGAACCGCGGCAGGCGCTCGGCCTCGCCGAGTTCTTTCTGGCCTCCTCTCGATCGCGATCGTGATCTGGCCTTCCAAGGTCGGTTGAGCTCGTGGTGGCTCGCGCGTGGCGCGAGCTTGCTTTGTAAAAGCTATCCGGCGCGAGTGCTTTGGCCGGGCCACTTGACGGGGGCTTGGAATTTGGTGATTTGGCGCCGATGAACGACGTGAAGACGGCGATTTCGCCCCGGCGTGACCAGGACTACCCGGCTTGGTACCAAGAGGTGGTGCGCGAGGCCGACCTGGCCGAGCAGTCCGACGTGCGCGGCTGCATGGTTATCAAGCCGTGGGGCTACGGCATCTGGGAAAACATCCAGCGCGTGCTGGACAAGATGTTCAAGGCCACCGGCCACAAGAACGCCTACTTTCCGCTGTTCATCCCGCTGTCTTACCTGGCCAAGGAAGCCGAGCACGTCGAGGGTTTCGCCAAAGAGTGCGCGGTGGTCACGCACCATCGTCTGGAAGCGGCGCCCGGTGGCGGCCTGCGGCCCGCGCCCAGCGCCGAGCTGAGCGAGCCCCTGGTTGTGCGGCCGACCTCGGAGACCATCATCGGCGCTTCGTTCGCCAAGTGGGTCAAGTCGTACCGAGACTTGCCGATTCTGATCAACCAGTGGGCCAACGTGGTCCGCTGGGAGATGCGCACGCGCGTGTTCCTGCGCACGGCCGAGTTCCTCTGGCAGGAGGGCCACACCGCGCACGAGACCGAAGCCGAGGCTCGCGAAGAGACCGAAAAGATGCTGAAGGTCTACGCCGAGTTCGCGCGTGACTACCTGGCGGTGCCGGTATTCATGGGCGAAAAGACCGAAGGCGAGCGGTTTCCGGGCGCTGTGCAGACCCTGTGCGTGGAAGCGATGATGCAAGATCGCAAGGCGCTGCAGGCCGGTACCTCACACTACTTGGGCCAAAACTTCGCGAAGGGCAGCGGCATTCGCTTCCTGTCGCGCGACAATAAGGAAGAATACGCCTACACCTCGAGCTGGGGCGTCAGCACGCGCCTGATTGGCGCGCTCATCATGGTGCACGCCGATGATGACGGCATGATCGTTCCGCCGCGCATGGCGCCGACGCATGTCGTGATCTTGCCGATTACGCCCAAGGCCGAGACGCGCGAAGCCGTGCTCAAGGCCGCGCGCGAGTTGGCTGAAAAGATCCGCGATCAAACCTTCATGCGCTCCGGCATCGAGGTCGAGGTCGACGAAAGAGACCTGCCCGGTGGCCAGAAGAGCTGGGAGTGGGTGAAGAAGGGCGTCCCGTTGCGCATCGAGATCGGCCCGCGCGACCTCGAGAAGGGCAGCGTCGCGCTCTACCGCCGCGATCAAGGCGTTAAGGAGAAGACCTTCCCAGTCGCGGCCGACGTACCCGCGTCGCTGCCCGCTCTCCTGCAGGAGATTCAGGACGGGCTGTACAAGAAGGCGCTGGCGCTGCGCGAGCAGAACACCGTCAACATCGACTCCGAAGCCGATTTCTACGCGTTTTTTACGCCCAAGAACGCCGATAAGCCCGAGATCCACGGCGGCTTCGCGCTGGCGCACTTTGCCGGCTCGTCGGAGGTCGAGGAGCGCTTGAAGAACGAGCTGAAGGTGACGGTGCGCTGCATCCCGCGCGACATCGCGGCCGAGCCGGGCAAGTGCATCTTTACGGGGCAACCGAGCGCTCAGCGCGTGATCTTCGCCAAGGCGTACTAGTTGCCGGTCGCCGAGGGGCGCCGCGCTGCCGCCCCTCAGAGCGCTTTGAACGAGAAGGTGGCGCCGAACGTCACGCGGATGCTCTTGAGATCGAGAGCATCCGCGTCGTTCGGGCGCGCGGGCATGAGGAAGTGATCCCAGCTGAAGGAGCCAGTCAGCTCCAGCAGCTTCGAGCCGAACAGCGCGGTGTAGCCGGCGCCGAACGCGAGCGGTACCGTCCAGGCATCGGAGGCGCGAAAGTCGTCGTAGGCCAGGCCGGTTTCGCCGGTCACATACAGAGCTGGCAGTGCGTTGAAGGTCACGCGCACGGGGGCATTGAAGCCGTAGGTCGGGTCGACGGGATCCCGCACTGTTCCGACCTCCATGGGGGCCAAAATCCCGGCCTGGAGCGCGAGGCGTTGGCTGTGGATCTTGGCCAATATGCCTGGTGCGATCGCCCAACCGGGATCCCCGGGAGTCTGAAAGGAGCAGCGCAGTGCGAGGTCGACCTTGCCGAGCCGAAACTGGTTCGTGAAGGCGAGGAGCGTTGGGTCGAGCGCGAGCTCGGGTGCGAGCTGAAAGGGGACGAGCACGTTCACCTCGAGATCGTCCAGTAGGCCGAAGCGCACCCCGAGGCGCGTGTACCACTCGCGCGTGACGTCCGCGCCGCCCTGGCCTTCGCGCCGAGCGTAGCTCGTGCCTGCATCGATGATACGCGACGGAAAGCGCTGCCCGAAAGTCGAAGGGAGGAGCGGGCCGTAGATGATCGAGACCACGTTGCGTGGCAGCGTGAGGTGGCGCTGCGCCGCGATGCCCTCGATGCCGCGGGAGCGGCGCGTGGCGCGCTTGCGGGACTTTTCGGCAAAAATGAGCGGGTCCAGCACGCGAGCCTCGGGCTTTGCCTCGAGATGTTGAGCAACGCGGGCGTGTTCGGCAGGCGAAAGCGCCGCCTCGTAGTCTCGCTCGACCAGCGTCAGCCTATGTCGTAGCTCCCGGCGCTGGGCTTCAGCGCGCTCGGCGCAGGCGGCGTAGTCGGCGCGCGTCGCGTCGAGCCTGGCGTCGGCCTTCTTGACGCATTCGCCGAGCTCGTCGAGCTGCTTGCGGTGAGTCTCGAAGGCGCGCTCGAAGCCGTCCACGGCGCGTAGTGCCTGCTGGCGATGAGCCGCGTCGGAGACGTCGGCCGTGATCGTCTCGCGCAGCGCCGTAAAGAGCTTGACGATCGCGCGGGCGTCGTAAATTTCGCCCGTGAGCATCATGATGGCGGTGGCTAAGGCAACCCAGAGCAAGTCGGTGTGCGCCTTTTCTCAGCGGACCTTGTTCAGGCGCTCGAGCTCACGCGCGCTGACCAGAGCGTGCAGCTCGAGCATCAGGTTCACGTAGCGCTGGTAGGCGCGCTCGCTCTCCTCGAGTGGGGGCAAGAGCAAGCCTTCGAGCTCCGTGGCGTTGATTTGCCCGGTGACGATGCGCCCCTGGGCGACTCGAGCGCGCTCTTGGTCGAGCTGGTAGCCGAGCGCGGCGAGCTCGAGGTACACATGACGAACGCGCTGGGCACGTTGCCAGTCCGGGATGATCAGCTCGACCACGTCCGCTCTCGCAGTCGCGGCGGTGGTCAGATCTGCCACTGGGTGGCGTGCAGGTGGGCTCGCCGTGCGGCAGCCGACCAGCGCCGTGAAAGCCGCTAGCAGGACGTGGGCGATGCTTCGAGCGGGGAGGCGGCGGGAGATCACGAAGATTGACTGGGTGGAGAGGCTGGCGAGGCGGTGAGCGCCGCTCGGCCGAGAAAGACGAGCAACGCCGGAAGCACGACGACGCTTGCCAGGATGCTCAGGCTGATACCGATGCTGAGCAGAAGCCCCAGGCCCTGCATGGCACGGTAGTCCGCGGCCATCAACGACGCGAACCCGATTGCGTTCGTCAGCGCGGCCACGCTGACGGCTGTGCCCGTGCCTTGCACCAGCGTTTCCAGTGGTGCCGTTCCGTCGGCTTCGCGTGAGCGATGCACCACGTGCACCCCTGAGTCCAGCCCAATTCCGAGCAGCAAGGGGAGCGCGACCATATTGGCGGGCGTGAACTGGATGCCCAGCGGGCGCATCAACGCGAGCATCCAGAAGGCTGCCAGCGCTACCGGCATGAGCGCGAGCAATGTGTCATCGAGACGACGAAACGTCAGCCAGAGTATGAACGTGATGAGCAGCAGCGAATAGACGGCGGCGCGTCGAAAGCCCTCCGTGATGTAGCGCTCGTGGGGCAGCAGGTTGATCGCGGTGCCGGTGACGTTTGGATCGATGGCGCGAAGACGCGCGCTGAAGCGCTCGCCGAAGCTCGGCTCGCCGACATTTCCGGCCGGGTAAGCGTGGACTGCCAGGCGCGCGCCGTCGTTCGAGACGAAGCGCGCCACGAACACGGGCGGCAGGTCGCGCGGGGCGTAGCCACCGCGTTCGGCGATGTGGCGCGCGGTCGTCGCGGCGCGCTGCAGGCTGAGGCTCAAGATCCGACCAGCGCGATTCAAGGCTTGGGCGCCCTTATCGGGTTGTTCGGCGAGCCACTTCGTGAGCTGCGCGAGCTCTTGTCCGGCACGGATCGCGCTCCTGTCGTCGATGCTGGCGCGACGTAGCGTGAACGCGAGCTCGTCGAGGGCGTCGGCGAGGCGGCGGAAGGCGCTCAGTCGCTCGTCGCCGTGCGCCGGCGAGGCGTCGGGCAGCTGGAGTGTCGTGGCGCGAATT
>JBEHXA010000469.1:0-6193 GCA_048498935.1 Myxococcota bacterium | reverse complement strand
CACGGTGGGGGACGGCTCGGGGGTGTCGCTCGCGTCGGGCGCTTGAACGGGCGCGCTGTGGGTGCAGCGCCATAGCAGCAGCGCCGGCACGGCCAGCAGCAAGCCTGCCAGCGGGAGCGAGCGCGCGGCGTTCAAGCGATCCTCGTCGCTCACTCGCCGAGCGGCTCCGTGAGATCGAACACGTCGGCCTCGGTCGAGACGTTGCCCCAAACGTCGCTGATCGACGTGAAGAAGTAATAGGAGCCGGCCGGCATGTAGTTCACGTCGAAGGTGAGCGTGCCGGCCTCGGGGATGTCGATGGCGTCACCGGCGATCAGGCTGCTGTCTCCGCTATTGGCGTCGATGGCGACGTAGGCTGGTGTGAAGGTGGAGCCCGGGAAAGACTGGGCGATTTCGGCCAAGCTGAGGGTGCTGGTCACGCCATTCAGCGACACGATCGCGGCGCTGGCGCTGCCTTCGGTGGCGCTGAAGACGAGCTGAGCTTCGAGCTCTTCACCGCCGGCGGTCAGCACACCCGGCGTGGACAGCACCACGTCGCCGGCGCCTTCGGGCACGTCGAGCCAAACGCCGAGCATCGCCGGCTGGCCGTCGGGGAAGGTGATGACCTTGCCGTCCCACTCGAAGGTGTAGTCGGTCTGGGCCTCGAGCACGCCGCTGCCGATCATGCCGAGGTACACGACGGTGTTGGCGTCGAGAGATGCGCCCAGGTTTACGGTGCCCTTGGCCGTGTCGGCGTCGACCGTGGACAGCTCGAGAATGGGCGGCGCCGCGAGGCTCGCGCTGGCGCTTTGCACCGCGTGCGTGAAGGTGGGCGGCTGGGCGTCGGAAGCGGCGACCAGCTGCTGCAGCGTGCTGCCCCAGCCGCTCGCCCTCGACCAAAGCGACGCGCGCTTGGCGTACGCCGGTAGCTCGGCGCTGACGTCGGCGGCCGCGCCGAGCTGGATGTGCAGACCAGCTTGCTTTGATGCTTCGCGCAGCGTGCCTTGTGAGCTGTCCACCAGCATCGCTTCGAGCGCAGCCTGCGCGTCACCGGCGGCTTGCGCGACATCGGGATCGGAGCCCGATTCCGCCAATGAAGCCAGGATTTGGCCGGCATCGCGCAGCCCGGGCATGGAGCTTTGGCTCAGCTCGATTTGGCTGGCGTACGGAGGGAGCGCGAAAAAGCCGCTGCGCCCGAGCTCGACGGCGTCGAACGAGTCGCTCGCGCTGAGCGCGGTGGTCAGCGCTTTCGTGGCCGTGCCGAAAGCGGCGACCTTGGAGAGGTCGATGGCCACGTGTGAGCGCAAGAGCGCATCGTTCGCGGAGGCGTCGGCGTGGTGCTTGTCCCATTGGCTCACCTCGGCTTTCGCGAGGTCGAGCGCGTCGTCGTCGGCGTGCGCGGCGATGTACGAGAGCGTGGTCGTGTAGTCCCAGCCGTTGCCGTAGTCGATCTCCGCGTTCGCGATGTAAGCGCGCGCCAGATCGCGGAACGGAAACACCACTTCGGCCCCGGCCATCAAGCACGTGTCGAAGCTGACGAGGTCGAGCGGGGGCGAAGCCGTGATGCCGGCGCGCTCGAGCCCCGCCTGGATCGCTGTCGCCACGGCTTGCGGCGCCATCGGGGTGGGATGGGCGACGGTGCCGTTTTGCGAGTCCGAGCCGAAGCCGCCGCTCCAGGAGCCGCCATGGTCCCACAGCACCACCGCGCGGTGCTCGGCCGGGAAGGCGCCGAACACGCTGGCGACGAGCTCGGTGAGCACGGCCGGATCGTCCAGGTTTGCTTCCGGGCCCTCCGCGATGAGCTGCAGATCGCGCGCGCCGCCGGGGATCTGGAAGAGCTGCACGCCTTCCGGAAATGCTTGCGGCGGATCGGTGCCGGCGATCGCCTGCGACGCATCCCAATCAGTGAGCGCCAGCACGTTCACGCGACCGGCTCGGCCCAGGTTCGCGCGCGCCATCTCGCCCAAGTCGTTGAGCAAGCTGTTCGAGAGGTTGTGATCGCCGTGGCCGTAGATGACGATCGTCCAGGCTGCTTCCGCTGCGGGCTTGTCTCCGAGGTCGTCGATGTCGCGAACGCCCCCGCTGCCCACGCTGTTCTGGCCGGCTTCTCCGTTCGGTTCGCCGGCTCCGGCCTCACCGTTGCCGTTGCCTTCGCCGCCCGCGCCGTTGCCGTTGCCACCTTCTTGGCTGCTCGGAGGCTTGCCTTTGCTGCCCCCGCCGCCGCAACCCCAAGAGCCGAGGCTCGCCGTGGCCAACGCCAATACTGCCAGCGCCGCACCGTGCCTGCGCGCGCGCACTTCACCACCGAGGGCCCGGCTACCTGCCTGTTCCATGATGCTTTCACACCACGGCGGCGTCAGGGCCTCAAGTGGGGCGCTATCGGCGGCTCAGCGAGCCGGGAGCTCCACGACGAAGCGCGCGCCGCGCGAGCGCTCAGCATCGAGCGCGATGGTGCCTCCAGCCCCCTCTACGAGGCCGCGGCACACCGCGAGCCCGAGTCCGGTGCCTTTGCCGACTTCCTTGGTCGTCACGAAAGGTTCGAAGAGCTGTGCCTTGACGCGCGCGTCGACGCCCGGGCCGTCGTCTTCGACCCACAGCTTGACTCCCCCGGTGGTGCGCTCGGCGCCGACCTGCACCTTGCCGCCGGGCCCGACTGCGTCGGCTGCATTCATGACTAAATTCAGCACCACTTGCATGAGTTGTTCGCTCCCGAGCGCGACCGGCGGCAACCCCGGAGCGAGCTCGAGCTCCAGCGCGACCTCTTTCAAGGTGCGCTGCGGCGCGACCAGCGCTGCGGTGTCGCGCACTGCAGTCTCGACATCACCCGGCTCCTGGGTATCGTCGTCTAGCGGCTGGGCCGCGGGGCGCGCAAACTGCAGCAAGTCTCGCAAGATGCGGTGGATGCGCTCGGTTTCGCGCCGCATACGCTGCATGAAGTCGCGCTCGTCTTCCGGTGATAGGCCGCCGCTGAGCACCAGATCTTGCAGGCCCATCAACGCCGAGATCGGGTTACCAATCTCGTGCGCCAGGCCTGCTGCGAGCCGACCCACCGACGCCAGGCGCTCGCTCCTCACGAGCCGATCCTGGGCCTGCTTGAGGCGCTCGGTCGCGCGCTCCACCTCGTCGATCTTGCTGCGGAGCGCGTCCTCTTCCTGCAGCAGGCGCTCGGTCATGATGCCGAAGCTGGTGCCGAGATCCGTGAGCTCGCGCACCGAAGTCTTCGGTACCGCCAGGCGTCGCGCCCCGCCCGCGACGCGCTCGGCCGCGCGCGCCAGGGCGTCGAGCGGTCGCACGATCAGGCGCGTGAGCGCGAAGTAGGCGATGACCAGCAATGCCAGCGCGACCAGGGCCGTATACAGGCCGACCAGGCGCACTAGCGGAGCGGCGCGCGCGGCTTGGTCGTTGACGCGCAGCACGGCCACCACCGGGCCGTGAGCGCTGGGCACGCGAATGGAGAGGAGCGACTGGTCGCCGCCGAGCTCGTTCAGTGCTTCGCGGTTGGCGACCCCCCTGCTCGGCAGGTACACGACTGCACTGGGTTCGCCCGAGGCGGCCAGCCGCTGGCCGTCCGGCCCATAGACGCCGATGGCCTCCACCCCTTCGGAGCCGACCTCGACGCGCAGCAGCCCGAGCAGCTGCTCCTCGCTCCGATTGCCGCGCGCCTCCGCGACATGAGCTGCGATTGCGCGGCCGAGCGAGCGCGCGTGAGCCACACGCAGCTGCTGCATCGTCACGCTGGTGTAGGTCGCGACCGCGAAAAACAGCGGAATGAAGGCCAGGAGCAGCAGGCCGCCCAGCAAAAGCAGGATTTGGAGCCGGAGCCCGCCGCGCACCAACACGAGGTTAACCGACCTTGGAAGAAAAGATCACGATCGGCAGCAGGGGCCACTCCCCCACGAGACAGACCGGCGAGGCCGGCGACCTGAGGTGGCAACGCGCGAGAGTCGCGTGGGCCATCGGGTCAGCCTGCTCGAATAAAAACCCGCGAAAGTGGGCCGAGCAGGACCCGACCTGATACGGGCAGAGGTTCCGGATGGACCCGCTCGTCCGCCTCGCCCTCGCAGTCCAGCAGCTCATTTCGCGCACCGCCGGCACCGCCTTGGCGGCCGGCTTCGGCGCGTTCGTCGTGTACGCCCAAACGGAGCGGCTGGACGACGTGACTTTTGGCGCGGTGGCGCTGCTCTTCGGCGCGTCGCTCGGCTACCGGATCTTTCAGCGGCGCCGCCGCGCGGTGGTCGAAGAGACAGCCCGGCTCGACCTGGAGCTGTTCACCCACCTGGTCGTGCTGGGTTACGGGTTGGTGCTGCGCACCCGCGCCGGCCTCGAGGGGCCCACCTACCCGCTGCTCTACGCGCTCGTGATGCTGACCGCGAGCTTTGCTCGGCCGGCGGCGACCGTCGGCACGGTCGCGTTTGCGGTGCTGCTCGAGTCGGCGCTCACGTTCGTCGCGTTCCGCGGTCGCGGTAACCTGGTCGAGCACGCCAGCTTGCTCGGGCTGTTCGCCTTCCTGAACATGCTCGTCTTCCGCGCCGAGATCGCGCGGATTCGTCGCGTGTCGCGGCAGCGCATCGAGACCGAGCTCAAGAAGATGAAGGAGGCGGCGCGCTCCTATCGCTTGATCGGCGCGCCCTCCGGCGCTCAGGAGCGCGTGCAACCGGCAGCGCGCGACGATGAGGAGCGCCTGCTCCGTTCGGGTGTCGACGAGATCCACCAAGCCGTCGAGTTCGCGCTCTCGTTGCTGCGCCGCACGCTGGGCCTGCGCACCGCTGTCCTGCTCGGCATGGACGCCTCGGGCCAGAGCCTGCACATTCAAGAATTGTCGAGCGGCGAGGACGCGATCGCGCCCGGACCGTTCACCACTCGCGACGGCATCTTCGGCGCCGTGCTGGCCAAGCTCGAGCAGCTCTCGCTGGCTGGGCCGAAGGCGGGGCAGCACGTGCCGTACTACTCGCGCAAGCCGGCCATCGGTAGCGTGTGCGCGACTCCGCTGCTCGATCACGGCCAGCCGCGCGGGCTCTTGGTCGTGGATCGCGAATCCCGCGAGCCTTTCAGCGACGAGGAGCAAGCCACGCTGGTCGGTGCCTCGCGTTACATCTTGCGAGCGATCGAGAACGAGCGCGTTTTCGTGCAGCTCGAGCGAGCCAAGGTGGAGCAGGGCAAGCTGTACCGCGCGGCCAACGCGCTGGCTGCCGCTACCACCGAGGCGCAGGTCATCGAAGCCGGTGTCAACGGCGCGCGCGAGTTCGCGGCGTTCGACTTCGCGGTCGTTACGCTGTTCGATCGCTCCACCGGTGAGCACGAGATCTGCGCCGTGAGCGGCGAGGGCGCCGGCGAGCTGGTCGGCCAGCGCTTCCGACACAACTCGGGGCTGGTCTCGATGGTCGTCGCCAATCGGCACGCCCTGCCCTACCGCGGCGACTACGATCCGGCGCGCCAGGTCGTGTTCACGCGCCGGCTCACGCCGCCCGACATGCCCTCACTGCTCGCCTTGCCGCTGCTCGTCCACGAGCGCGCGCTCGGCACGCTCGTGCTGGGCTCGCGGCGCAAGGGTGCGTTCGGCGATGCCGTACGCCCCACTCTCGAAGTGCTCGCCAGCCACGTCGCGGTGTCTCTGGCCAACGCGCGCATGCTGGCGCGGCTCGAAGAAATGGCGACGCTCGACGGGCTGACCGGCCTCTACAACAAGCGCGCGCTGATCGAAATCGGCGGCCAAAAGCTGAAGAGCGCCAAGCGCTTCCAAAAGCCGCTCAGCCTGCTGGTCTGCGACATCGACCATTTCAAGAAGGTGAACGACACCTACGGTCACGACGTGGGCGACGTCGTGATCAAGGGCTTTGCCGACGTGCTCAAGCGCGTGAAGCGCGACACCGACGCGGTCGGGCGCTTCGGCGGCGAAGAGTTCGTGATCGTGTGCGAAGAGACGGACGAGCGCGGCGCCGAGCAGCTCGCCGAGCGCATTCGTACCGAGCTGGAAGCCGTGAAGTTTCACAGCGAGCTCGGCACTTTGCAGGTCACGTGCTCGGTCGGCGTCGCGCCCTGTCCCAGCGCCGGCCAAACCTGGGAGCAGCTGTTCAAAGCCACGGACGAGGCGCTCTACGCCTCGAAGCGTGGTGGCCGTAACCGCGTAACGGTCTGGTCTCCGCGGCTGAGCGGCGCGGCCGCCTGACCGAGGCGCCGGCAGGCGCCGGCGCCTGATTTGCTCGCAATGTTCGTC
>JBEHXA010000468.1:0-6211 GCA_048498935.1 Myxococcota bacterium | reverse complement strand
GCTGCGCACCGGTCTGCGCCTGCCCTCCACCCTGCCGCTGCAACGGCTGCGGGTGCTGCAGCAGCGCCAAGCGCTAGCGCTAGGCGCAGACGAAGCTGCCGAGGCCGGAGCCGACGAAATCGCATAGCTTGTCCGAGCCGCATTGGGCTCGGGCAGGCTGCGCGGCAGCTGCTTTCATCGCGAAGTTGATGCACTGCTGGTCCGTTTCGCAGCGTGCCGAGCACACCTTGCCGGCGCAGGCAGGGTCGTGGTCGGTGAAGTCCCAGCAGATGCCGCTGCCGCAGTCGTCGCTGGTCTCGCAGTCGCCCCCGAGAGGCACGCCATCCGCGTCGGATGCGTTACCCTGGCAGGCGAATGGGCCAAACGCGAGCGTCGCAATCACCAGCAATCCCGCTCCACACCGCATGCCGCCCAATATAGCAGCGACGTCAGAGACCGCACGCGTTGTTCAGCGTGACGCCCTTATCCTTTAGCGCTTGAAAGTCCGCGATGTAGCTGGTGCCGCAATCGCCGACACCGCTCACGTCGACTGTATCGCCCGTGCCGAGGTTGTTGCTCACTGCCAGCGGGTGCACCGAGGTGATCTGTGCGTTGAACGAGAGGTCGAGCGAGCCTAGGGCAGGCAGCAAGGTGAGCCCGGTCACGTCGGTGAGGGCGTTGTAGGACACGTTCAGCGACTGCAGCGCTGTGAGCATCGAGATCGTCGTGAGGCTTGCGAGCGTGGTCGAGCTCACGTTGAGGCTCGTCAGAGTCGGGCGCGAGCCGAGGGGCGTGAAATCGGTGAAGGTATTGCCGGATAGATCGAGGCTCGTGAGCTGGGTGAAGGCAGTCAGGCTTGGAATCGTGGTGATGCCGGTGCCCGATAGGCTGAGCGAGCGCAGCTTGGTGAGCTGCAGAACGGGCGTGATGCTCGCGATGGTGGCACCGCTCAGCGACAAATCTTCCAGTTGAGTGAGGGACGCGAGCGGCGCGCCGTCTTGAATCACGACGAAGCTCAGGTCGAGAGACTTCAACTTGGCCAGAGGGCTGAGGAACGAGACGTCGACCGGTACTTGCCCGAACGGGCCGATCGCGACGAGCTTTAGGTCCGTTAAGTTCGTGAGGCTGGCCAGGTCGGAAAAGTCGCCAGCTTTGAGGCCGCTCAGGTCGAGCGAAGTCAGCTGCGTCACTTCCGAGAGAGCCACCAGGTCGACGCCGTACGGACTGTTGAACGTGAGTGTACGCAGCTTCGGCAGGTCGGCCAGCACCTCGATCGAAGTCTGTCCGCCCTTATCCAGATCGAGCGTCGTGAGCGCACTCAGGCACTCCAGGCCAGTCAGGTCGACGTCGTCGTCGTTGAAGGGGATCGAAAGCTGCGTGAGGCTGGTTACGTCGGCCGCCGTGATCGGCCCAATCGTGTCGACGGCGTCGTGCACTTGCTGGTCGACCCAAGCATCCGGAAAAAAGAGCACGCCCTCGCATTGGGGCAGCATGCCAGGCGCGCCACCCGCATCGGCACCTGCCGCGCCGCCTGAAGCGGAGTCTCCGCCGTTCGACACGCCGCCTGGGCTGCTCGGCACGCCGCCGACGTTTGCGCCCGCCGTGCCGGCCCCCGCTTCATCACGCGCACCCGCAATTCCAGCGGTCCCTGGCACCCCGCCCTCATTCGTGGGCGTGCCCCCTTCGCCGATGGCCGCTCCGCCGCCTTCACCGCCACCTTCGTAGCTAGCTCGCTTGCCCTCACTACTGCCGCACGCGCTCGCTGTCAGAAATGCCGCAGCCAAGCAAGCGAGCGCCGTCCAACCGCCTAGCAAACGGGGAGTCATGGGGCGTCAGAGTCATGCGACAGCGCAGGCGCCGCAAGGCTCGGGCAAAGTGCTCCGAATCCTCCGTGAAATGAGCCGCTCTCAATCCTCGCCTGGTGGCGGCGGTCGCGACGAAGGCGGCCGCGGCACGGACGGGAACCTGAGCTGAAAGACGCAACCGTGCCCGGGGTGATCTTCGATCTCGACGCTCCCGCCCATCGCCTCGGTGGCGCGGAGTGTGACCGCTAGTCCCAGGCCAAAGTTTTGTGGGTTATCGCCCCGTTTCACGAATGGTTCCAAGAGCTCCCGGGGGTTACCGGGCGGGAGGCCTCCGCACTCGTCCTCGACGTCGATGACCACGCCGTCCTCATCGGCTCTGCAGGCCAGAACGATGTGGCCGCCTGTGCGCGTGAACTTGATGGCGTTGTGGAGAATGTTGCTGGCCGCCGACGTCAGCAACATCTCATCGGCGTTCACGTGCAGCGAATCGTCGAGCTCGAGCGCGATCGTGATCGCTCGCTCGGGGATCGCCGAGGCTTGCAAGTTGCGGAGCACCGAGGCGACTCGAATAGGTCGTAGCTCGAGCTCCGTACCTGACTCGAGTTGAACGCTGCCGAGCGTGCGCGCGACCAGCGTTTCCATGCGCACGAGGTTGTTTGCGAGCACTTGCGCCGTGCGTCCGTCGAACTCGAGATTTTCGAGCCGCAATAGCTTGAACGCCATGGCCGCGTTGCCGACCGCATTGCGGAGCTCGTGCGCGAGGTAGCCGAACTGCTCGTTGATGCGCTGCACTCGAGCGCGCTTCTCGCGCTCCCAAAACTTGCCGATGCTCACTGCAATGCCGGCATCGATGCAATGGTTGAAGATGCCGTATTCGTCCGCGCCGATCGTGAGCTGATGATCCTCGCCGACTTGCCCAATGGCCTGGGAGATCGCGCCGAAGATCATCGGCACCTGCGCGGGGTCGAGCCCAGCACGGTGTTGACGCGCGCCGACCCTAGTGGCGGCGCGGCTCGTCGCGAGGTCGAAGTCGTCGGCGTGGCCTCGGCGGAGCGCTCCTACTACTTCGTCGAAGAACGCGACGACGTCAGCTTCCACTGCGTCGCTCGCTCCGTTCTTGTTCCGCAGCTGCTCGAGGCACGCCGCCAGAATTGCGTCACGTTCCGTCGTCATGAACTCGTGTAGCGCCATCACTATTGGTCCCTGGTCTCGCTCTTGCGCGGACTGGTCGTTGCCGACTTCGGTCATCGGTCGAGCTAGACCGATCTCATTTGCACCGATGGAGACGGCCGTCTGTCCGCGCTAACGGCAGCCAGCTGTCCGTAAGAACGCCGACAGCCACTATGTCCCCCCAAACACGTGTCTATGAGGCAGAATGTCCGAGCCGACGGTCTCCGGACGCATCGCCCGTTCGGAACGGTCCAGGTCATGGTGGAAGCTTGTTCGACTGATGATCTTGAGTGGCTATAATGGCGGCGTGGATGGGTTAGGGTGGGCCTGAAGGCATCCACGATGAACGCGACGATCACCAACATCAGCGACCTCGCTCCTCGAGCAACTCTCCGTGCCGTGAGGGTCATGCTGGTGGATGACCACCCCGTGATGCGCGCGGGCGTGAAATGCTTGTTCGGCGCCGACAAGGACTTCGAGGTCGTCGGTGAAGCGGACGACGGTGTTACCGCGGTGATGCTTTTCGACAAGCTCAAGCCTGACGTCGTCGTCATGGACGTGTCACTACCGAAGCTGGGTGGCGCCGAAGCGACCAAGCGCATCCTTCAAGCTCATCCGGTCGCCCGCGTGCTCGGGCTATCGGCGCACGAAGATGTTTCGTTCGCTCGACTGCTGCTTGGCGCCGGGGCATCGGGCTATGCCCTGAAGCGCAGCGCGGGGGAAGAGCTGGTACGCGCTGCGCGGGTCGTCGCCGATGGCGGAATTTATGTCGATCCGACCTTAGCCGGACAGCTCATCACCAGTCCGCAGCGCCGACGCGGGACGCCGCCCACGCTTTCGATTGCCAGCCTTAGCGGACGGGAGGCCGAAGTGCTTCGGCTCATCGCCCATGGTCACACTTCGCGTGAAATGGCCGAGACGCTCGGCCTGAGCACCCGGACGCTCGAAACCTATCGATCGCGCGCCATGTCCAAGCTCAACCTGGGCACGCGCGCCGAACTGATCCGCTACGCGCTGCGCTGCGGCTGGCTGCGCAGTACGTAGAAGTCCCGACCGCCGTCGGGGGTATCGTCCCTCTGCGAGAAGCCACGCGCCCGGCCACGCTCGCCGGTGTAGGGTGCGCCCATGGCGAATTCACCCAAGGAGCTCGATCCGGACGTCACCGAGGAGGCGCTCGGTCCGCTCATGGACAGCGTGGTGCCGCCTCGCGGATTCCATTCGATGCGCCTCGTGGGACTCGGGGGGTCCGCAGGTGGTATCGCAGCACTGCAGCGCTTTTTCGAAGCCATGCCGGAGTCGCCGGGCATGGCATTCGTCGTGGTGTTGCACTTGGCGCCTGACCAAGAAAGCTGGCTGGCCGAGCTGCTTCAAAAGTCGAGCAAGCTGCCGGTGGAGCAAGCGCGTGACGGCACGCGTATCGAGCTGGATCACGTCTACGTCATTCCACCTGGTAAGCAAATCACGCTTCTCGACGGCCACGTGCGCATCACCGAGTTGGTGAGGGCACCTGGTCGGCACATGACGGTCGACCTCTTTTTTCGCTCGCTAGCTGACTCGCACGGACCAAATTCGGTGGCGATTGTTCTTTCCGGCGCCGACGGGGACGGCGCTGTCGGTATCAAGCGCATCAAGGAGCGAGGAGGCCTCACCATCGCCCAAGATCCGGAGGGGGCAGAGCAGGCCGGGATGCCGCGCGCCGCGATCGAAACCAGCATGATCGATTGGGTGCTCAAGATCGAGGATATTCCACCTCGCTTGCTCGAGTATGGCGCCCGCGGCCGCCGCATGTAGGTCCCGCCGGAGAGCGGCCCCAACCCAGCGGAGCCGCCACGACAATCCGTTGGCAACTACGAGAGCGCGCTGCGCGAGGTGCTTTCGTTTTTGCGCGCCAGAACCGGGCGCGACTTCAGCTACTACAAGCGCGCCACCATCGTCAGGCGCATTGCGCGCCGCATGCAGGTCAATGAAGTCGACACGTTGCCCGAGTACCTCGGGTACTTGCGCTCCCATCCGGGCGAGGCCGGTGCGCTGCTGCAAGACCTGCTGATCTCCGTGACGAACTTTTTCAGGGATCGGGAGGCATTCGAAGCGCTAGCAGGGGTGATCCCGGAGCTGTTCAAGAACAAGGCGAGCACCGACACCATTCGCATTTGGGTACCCGCGTGCGCGACCGGCGAAGAGGCTTATTCGATTGCCATGCTGCTCGACGAGCACGCACGGACGCTCGATTCGCCGCCAGTGGTGCAGATCTTCGCGACCGACCTGAACGACGATGTGCTGCGCGAAGCGCGGACGGGCTTGTATCCCGCAGCCATCTCCGCGGATGTCTCGCCCGAAAGGCTGCAGCGCTTCTTCACGAAGGAGCACCGCGGCTACCGCGTGCGCCGCGAAATTCGGGAGATGATGCTGTTCGCGGT
This sequence comes from Myxococcota bacterium, assembly GCA_048498935.1. Taxonomy (GTDB): domain Bacteria; phylum Myxococcota_A; class Polyangia; order Polyangiales; family Polyangiaceae; genus PMG-095. Next base: position 840 of record JBEHXA010000468.1, on the reverse strand, counting down.
GCACGACTTGCTGAAAGATTCGCCATTTTCGCGGCTCGACCTGGTCTCGTGCCGCAACTTGTTGATCTATCTGAATCGTCCCGCGCAGCAGCGAGTCTTCGATATTCTGCACTTTGCGCTGCGGCCCGACGGGCGCTTGTTTCTCGGTACCTCGGAGACGGTCGACGAAGGCAGCCCACTCTTTCTTCCCCTCGACAAGAAGCATCGCATCTATACGGTCCGCAGCCTCGCTAGAACGAGCCTGCCGGTGCCTTCCGGTCCCAGTAGCCTGGGTCGCAGCCTTGGCCAGCCTGAGCGGGCGGAGCCGGTGGTTTCGGCCAGTAGTGTCAGTATTTCCAATCCGTCGAGCGTGACCTCGAGCATTCCGGAGCGTCTGTCTTGGGGCGAGATCCACCTCAAGTTGATAGAGCGGTTCGGTCCACCGTCGCTCATCGTCAATAGCGCCTACGACATCCTGCATCTGTCTGAGGGGGCAGCCGCGTTTCTCCAATTCGCGGGCGGCGAGCCGAACATGAATCTCATCCACGTGATTCACCCGGCGCTTCGGACCGAGCTCCGTGCCGCGCTATTTCGAGCGGGGCAGAGCGGTGAGCCGACCGCCGCTCGGGCGATTCCGATTGAGCTCGAAGGCGCGTCCCAGCTGGTCGACTTGCAGGTCTATCCGATGACGGACCTGGAAAAGCAACTGCTACTCGTGACTATCGCCGCGTCGCCGGCCCTCGGGATGGAGCCTGCCAGGCCGCGCGAACAGAACGAGCCGGCGATGCGCCACCTCGAGCGCGAGCTGGAACAGACCAAGCGCCATCTTTCCGACATCGTCGAGCAGCACGAAGCTTCGAC
>JBEHXA010000467.1:0-6226 GCA_048498935.1 Myxococcota bacterium | reverse complement strand
GTTCCGGATGCTGTACAGCCAGGGGATTTCGTTGGAAGACCTGGAGATTGGGCGAGAGCGGATTGAAAACCCGCGGCGGGTCTGGCGGATCTTCGCGGAGAATTATCACCTGTTTCGGGGGACGCCGACGCGGCTGTGGCTGGATTATGCGTTTGAGAAGTTGTTCGGGATGACGGAGCGGCTGTCGCTGAAGACCGCGGATACGTACTATGACGCGATCGAGGCGAAGTTGGCGACGGCGGAGTTCCGGCCTCGGGCGTTGTATGAGCAGTTCGGGATCGAGGTGCTGGCGACGACGGATTCGCCGCTGGACACGCTGGCGGATCAGCAGGCGATTCGGCAGTCGGGATGGAAGGGGAGGATTGTGCCGACGTTCCGTCCGGACGCGGTGGTGGACCCGGCGTTTCCTGGTTTTCTCGAAAATGTGGAGAAGCTGGGAGAGATTACCGACGAGGACACGACGACTTGGCGCGGATATCTGCGGGCGCTGGAGAAGCGGCGGCAGTTCTTTATCTCTCTGGGGGCGACGGCGACGGATCATGGGCATCCCACGGCGCTGACGGAGGATCTGGGTGAGACGAGCGCGGCGAGCTTGTTCGAGCAGGTGCTGAAGGGCAATGCCTATGCGGCGGATCTGGAGATCTTCCGCGGGCAGATGCTGACCGAGATGGCCCGGATGAGTGTGGAAGATGGTCTGGTGATGCAGATTCATCCGGGGTCGGTGCGGAACCACAATCAGGATCTTTTTCAGCGGTACGGGCGGGATATGGGAGCGGATATTCCGGCGGCGACGAACTATGTGGAGGCGCTGCGGCCGCTGCTGAACCGGTTTGGCAATGAGCCGGGACTGACGATCATTCTGTTCACGCTGGACGAGACGACGTATTCGCGGGAACTGGCGCCGCTGGCGGGGCATTATCCCTGCCTGAAACTGGGGCCGCCATGGTGGTTCCATGACAGCCCGGAAGGGATGATGCGGTTCCGCGAACAGGCAACGGAGACGGCGGGGTTCTATAACACGGTCGGCTTCAATGACGACACGCGGGCGTTTCTGTCGATTCCGGCGCGGCATGATGTGGCGCGGCGGGTGGATGCGGCGTTTTTGGCCAGGTTAGTGGCGGATCATCGGCTGGATGAGGATGAGGCGATGGATGTGGCGCGGGATCTGACGGTGGGGTTGGTTAGAAAGGCGTATAAGTTGTAGCGCTAGTTAGCGGAGTTAGTAGGAGCGGTCTAACTCCGCTGCCGGATCGTTATAGATCGCACAACTTAGTGGCTGGGGCGGGCGTTCGCGAAGATATCGAGATAGGCTTTGGACGGCTCGCCCGACGGCGCGCCAGAAGAGTGGAACGAAGCGTCGAGCGACGGCATGGCCATGGACTGCGCCGGTAACCTCTACATCAGCATCGACAACCAGATCCGCGTGCTTTCGCCGGAAGACGACGTGCTCGGCAACATCACCGGCCTGGGTAGCGGCTACGTTACGAACAGCGCCTTCGGCGACGCGAGCCATAAAACCCTGTACATCACGACCAACACGTCGCTCTACAAAGCCGAGCTCGCGGTGCCGGGCTTCCCCAACTGATGCCCGATTGATCGGTCGCCCAAAAAGGCCTGGGCGCGACGAATTCTCGACGTGGCCGGGCATTTATGGCTTATTCCCTCCGTAATTGGTGAGGGAGCAGGACATGCGGCGATACATCTACGGGGGAGCGCTAGCCTTTGTTTTGAGTGCCGGTTGCGGCAACACCGGTCACGGTGGTCAGCCTGGAGCAGGCGGCGGTAGTGCGGCCGGCAGCAGCCCAGGAGGGGCCACCGCCACTGCGGGCAGTGGTGGCAGCGCCGGGCTCGGGGCGAACGCCGCGGCGGGCGGCTCCGAATCGGACGCCGGCACGGGTGGTGTTGGGTCCGACGTGGAAGGCGGAATGGCCAACGTCGGTGGTGACGAAGGGGCGGCGGGAGCCAACATCGGCCCCGATCCCGACGAGCAGCAGGCCAAAGCGACCAAGCTCGATCTGCTGCTCGCGATCGACAACTCGGTCTCCATGCGCGACAAGCAGACGCTGCTGGCCGAGGCGCTACCTCATCTAATCGGCAAGCTGATCAATCCTGCTTGTGTAGACGCCGCCGGCAACCTGGTCGTTCAACCCATCGATCCCGACGATAATTGTCCCTCCGGTAGCGTGCGTGAGATCGCGCCTCTGCGCGACGTGCACGTGGGTGCAATCACGTCGAGCCTCGGCTCCCACGGCGGCAGCGCGACCGACGGCGACATCTGCGCCGACGCGGCCGGCGACGATCATGCCCACTTGATCCCGACGTTGCGTCCCAACATCGCGAGTTATCAAGACCTCGGCTATTTGAAGTGGGATCCGGGCGGGCTGGCCACGCCTCCGGGCCAGAACGACGTCGCCGCGTTCATCGAGAACATTCAAACAATGGTCAGCGCCGCCGGTGAGCACGGCTGCGGCTTCGAGGCCCAGCTCGAGTCGGTCTACCGCTTCTTGATCGACCCCGCTCCGCCGCTCGAGGTGGTCGTCGAGTCGGGGCAAAGTGTCGCCGCGCGAAAAGGCATCGACACGGTGCTGTTGGAGCAGCGCGAACGCTTCTTGCGCCCAGATTCGTCCGTCGTGGTGCTGATGCTCAGCGACGAAAATGACTGTTCGATTCAGGACGAGGGTTACGGTTGGCTACTCGCCAGGGGCGAAAAGCAAATGTTCGCTGCGAGCTCCGAGTGCGCCGCCGACCCAAACAGTCCCTGCTGCCGCTCGTGCGCCGCGACTGCGACTATCCCGGCGGGTTGCATGCCGCTCGCGACCGATCCGGTATGCAGCACCAACAGTGGACTACTGGCCTCCGATCAAGACTCCGCCAACCTGCGCTGTTTCGAGCAAAAGCGCCGTTTCGGCTTCGACTTGCTCTACCCCTTGTCGCGTTACGTGGAAGGGTTCAAGGGCTATCAGGTTCCGGATCGCAACGGTACCCTCGTCGACAACCCCTTGTTTCAGCGCGGAGCTACCCGCCGCAGCCCCACGCTGTTCACCTTCGCACTGCTCGGCGGGGTGCCGTGGCAGGATATCGCGACACCGGCGGCCTTGCAGGGCGGGACCGTCCAATACATGTCTGCAGAGGAGCTCGTTGCGAGTGGGCGCTGGCCCATGATCGTCGGCGACGCGAGTCAGGGCGTCCCCCCCACCGATCCCTTCATGCACGAGACGCCGGATCCGCGAAGCGGGACGAATCCGGTAACCGGCGCGGCCATCGTGCCGCCGTCGTCGACTGATCCGCAGGCCAATGCCATCAACGGCCACGAGCAAAAGAACATCGAGAACACGGATCTGCAATATGCCTGCACCTTCCGTTTGCCTGAGCCCATCATCTGTGACACCGCCAGCTTCGATGCGCAGCGGGGTTGCGACTGCTTCCAAGAGGATATCGACGCGGGCTTCAACCGGCCGGTGTGCAATCCCCCCGGCGGCGGAGTAGCCACCACCACGCAAAACTTCGGCAAGGCCTACCCTTCGCTACGGCAATTGGCGGTCACGCGCGACCTCGGCGCTCGCAGCGTGCTCGGCTCGGCGTGCGCTCCTCACGTGGACGACCCTGAGGAGCCCGACTACGGCTACGGCCCCCTGGTGCGCGCGCTCAGCCAACGGCTACAAGCCACGTTGACCAAGCAGTAGCGCAGGGTCGGTGTGCGCACCGCGCCACTCAATTGTAATTAGATCGCCACGCGGCGCGCCTACGTTGCGCCGCTCGTGAGCTTTCTCGATTCTTGCAGAGCTGCAGCGTTGGTGTGCTGCTCGGCGGTATTGGCTCTGCTCGCTTCGTGTGAGCGCGGCAAGCCCGACGACCTTGCGACCACGATCGTCGTCGATGGCTACCTCAACCATGAAGTCGTGCACGCTTGGGCCAGGGCTCGGGGGCGTCAACCTACGCGCGACGAGCTGCTGACCATTCACGAGGTTTGGATCGACAACGAGGTACTGTATCGCGAAGGCTCGAAGGAGCGGCGCGAGGGCGCTGCGTCGCCGACCCGCGAGCAAGCGATCTCCAGCGCGCTCACCGCGCTCGGGGCGCAGGTCGGGGACGCTTCGCCGACGGATCCGGAGCTGCGCGCTTGGTTCGAAAGCCACCGCGACAAGTACGAGCAGCCGGACCGGTTCGATTTCGAGGATGCCGTGCCGTCTGAGGGCAGCTCCGAGGAGGCCATCCGCAGCTTGGTCGACAAGTTGAACAGCGGCGCGCCGGTAGATCCGCAGCCGAGCCTGCGCACGTTCAAAGGTCGCCCACAATCCAACCTGATGCAGAGCTACGGCGCAGAAGGAGCAACGGCGCTCGCGACGTCCAGGCCCGGCACTTGGCTGGCGCTCCGCGCGGGCGACGGCTGGCGAGCGATGCGCGTCACCGCGCTATCGCCGGCCACGACTGGATCGTTCGATACCCAGCGCGACGCCGTGCTGCGCGACTGGACCGAGGTAACGCTCTCCGAACGCCGCAATGCCGCCATACGGGCGCTCTGGAAGAAGTACAAGATAGAGTTCGAGCCCGCGCACGACTGCCTCGCCGACAAATAGCGGTGCCGGTCGGTTGGCGCCTAAAACGAGCTGCCTGGCTTGCCTGAGCAACTATTTGCTGCTGGGTGAAAAACACAACGAGCCTGGAAGCGTTTCTGAAATATGCAGAGAAGCGGCGTGGTGCGGCCACTCAGCACGAACGATGAGGCTCCTATCGCTTGGGCTCCTGGGTGTGTTGCTCGTTGGCTGTAGCGAAGACGCGCTGCCTGGCGGCGGGGCCGCGGCGGGGGCCTCCGCGGGCGGAAATAGCGGCAGCACGGCCGGCACCGGGAGCACGACCGGAGGCACCTCCGTTGTGCCGACAACGGGCGGGACCACGCCCGTCACGACCGGCGGCACCGCTCCCGCGACGACCGGCGGAACGGCACCCTCGACTGGTGGAACAGCTCCGAGCACCGGCGGAACGGCACCCTCGACCGGGGGAACCGGGCCGACCACCGGCGGCAGCGGCGGCTCGATGAGTGACGGGGGAATGAGCAGCATGGGGGGCCGACCCTCGGGGCCGAGCGCCGGCTGCATGAAGGCCGCACCGAACGAAGAGCCCGGCAAGGCGATCTCGCACATGATCGACATCACCGGGATGGCTGACATCTACGTGCCCGGCTACACGCATCGGAAGTTCTGCACGACGATGCCCACGAACTACGACCCGACCACGCCGTATCCGGTCGTGTTCTACGGCCCCGGCTGCGGTGCCACCGGCTGCGAGGGCAGCTCGTTTTCGGGGAAGTCGGACGTCTTCGTGGTTCAAGCGATCTCTGGCGCGGACGCCAAGGGCGACGCCCTCGTTCCCAAGAACGGCGCACCGGGTTGCTTCCAGGCCGGCAAGGAAGGCACGGGCGACTCGCCCGAGGGCCCGTACTTCGATCAAGTCATGGCGATGGTCGAAGAAAACTACTGCGTCGATCGCGGTAAGATTTACGCCGCCGGCACCAGCAGCGGCGCCTGGCTCTCCAACTACCTGGCCTGCGCGCGCGGCAATCGGGTCCGCGGCACCGCCGCTGACTCGGGCGGCCTGCAGTTCGATCACGGCACTTGCACCGGCGGTGCAGCGGTCATGAACCTGCCGGGTGACGCTGGCAGCTCCCACGACCAGGCAGGCCACGAGATCGGCGTCAACGCGGCGCGCGACATGTTCATCGAGCTCAACGGCTGCAACAAGACGGCCATGCCCATGGGCTTCGGCAAAGCCGGCAACTGTGACTTCTACGGCGGCTGCGCCAGCCCCGTCGTCGTGTGCAACGTTGGCGGCGGTCACCAGTCCGGCAACGGGCAGCTCTACGAAACCGGCATGGCGTTCTGGAAGACGCTCCAGTAAGTCCGCACTTTCGGTCAGTGCTAAGGCGGCGCGAGCAGTCTCAAAAAGGCTGCAAACGCGGGATTGTAGACGGCGTCGTGCGAACCGTGACCGTTGCCGGGCAGGCGACACACGACGAGCGGGTACGGCTCGAGACAGTCGAGAATCCTCCCGCACGTCATCTCGGGCTGGCCTGCGATCGGAAAGTCCTCGAAGTGCACGGCGGGAGCGCCGAAGTACTGCGCTTCGCACTGGTTGACCTTCATCGCGCGCTCTATCGCCGGCAGGGTCGGATTGAATCCGGAAGTGGTGTCGTTCGTTTCGTACACCCAGAGCCCCGCCATTGGCTGGT
>JBEHXA010000466.1:0-6234 GCA_048498935.1 Myxococcota bacterium | reverse complement strand
TGGAGCTGGCACACGTGCCGTGCGGCGCCTTGTCACTGCGGCCTTACGTCGACCTGGATCGATCGGGCAAACCGAGCCCCGGCGACCGGTTCTGTCGTGAAGGCGGGCGCGATGGTCGCATCCACGTCACGGTTCCACCCGTCGACGAGCCCTTCGACGTGAGCTGCAATTTCGCGGATCGGCTTCCAGCTCACTGAGCGGCCGAGGGCCCGTGCGCCTAGGGCGTGAGCGCCATTTTTCGGACGGCGCAGCCACCCGAGGTCGCGACGCTCGCCCAGTAGACGTTGTTCGAGTCTAGGGCGACCGAGGTCACGCTGCCCTGGTCGCGCGCGAGGCGCAGCGACGGTGTCGGTTGGTGGTCCGATGTAGCTGGCAGGGCCAGATCATGTCGAGATATGTGCCCACTTTCATCGCTGAAGTAGGCGTTCGACGCGTTCACGGCGAATGAGGTGAGGGTCGCCGAGTCGCTGCTGCTCGCGACCGGCAACGCTGGTTGGCCCGCTTGCGCGGCGTACAAGCTCTCGAAAGCCGCGTAGTAGACGTAAGCGCCCGCGAAGCCCAAGTCGTTCGGCCACAGCTCGCCGCTGTGACCGATGCGCGGTGACGTGTCGGGGCCGGGCAGCAAGTCGTCACTTTCGACCGAGCCTACGTCGGTCACGACCCAATACACGCGCCCGTCGTGCACGCTGATGCCGTTTGGAACGCCGACGGGCTCGCGCGTGTCCATGCGAGAATAGGCGACGCCGACCACGACATCAGCGGTGTCGCTCGGATCGACCGAGATGGCGTGCACGTCGTGGCCGAGCCCGTAATAGAGCTTGCCGTCGGCAACCGCCAGGCCGGTGATGGGCTCTGGGCCGGGCGCGGTGACGAGCGCGATGGGGTCGGCGCCGCCCAGCGGGAGCGCGGCCTTCATCACTTTGCTGCTGCCCGCGGTGCCGTCTCCGGCGTTGAACCAATACACGCCGTGCGTATCGACGGCGATTTGGTTGGGCGCGAGCTGCGCTGTCGCGACCTCCATCAGGTCCGTTCCCGAGTTGCTGATGCTCACGACTCGGCCGCTAGAGTGCTCGGTCCAGTAGACCTTCGTCGTGTCGAGTGCGAGTCGGACGTCACCGCATCCTTCGAAGGCGCCCAGCTCTTGCGGTGGACTTTGGCACTGACCTGACACGCAAACGGCCTGAAGCATGCACGTGTTGCCGCACGTTCCACAGTTGTTCGGATCGTTTTGGACTGAGACGCACGCAGCTGTTCCGGTCGCGCCAGGGCAGCTGTCCGGCGTGGACGCGGGGCACTGGGTCACGGCGGTACCCGCTGCCCCGCCACTTGCTGTCGCACCCGAGCCTCCGGTCCCCGAGTGCCCGCCAATGCTCGGTCCCGGCAGAATCTTCTGCTCCTGGCCGCCCCCGCATGCGACCACCATCGCGAAAATCCCGAGCAGAGCCACGAGCTTCAGGCACGAACGCGCTTTCACGACTGTCGGATGTCCGGAACCGTCCGTGTTTTTTGGGTTTTCTTCGCGTGCGACGCGGCGCGCCCGACACTCGTGCGGTGTTATGCTCGGCCCGGGATGCGACTTCGTGGCTCGCCGGCCCTTCGTGCGGGAGTTTTCTTGGCGCTCGCGCTGGGCGGCCGACCTGCGCTCGCAGCTCCTGTGAAGGTGGCTTGCACTGGAAGCAGCTCGATGGCGGGAACGGGCTCCTCGGCGGGCCATCACGTTTCCGACGAGCTGGCGAAGGCGCTCGGAGCAGACTTCACGGTCTCGAACTTCGCTGTGGCGGCGACGACTGCGATCAAGTCGGTATCGAACGCGTGGGCTTCGACCCCGCAGATGGACGACGCATTGGCGTCCAATCCCGATGTCGTGCTGTTTTGGTTCGGGGGCAATGATTCCTGGGCCGACGTCTGGTCCGCGCACGCGGACGAGTTCAAGGCCGATTACACCAGCATCGTGCAGGCATTTCAGGCGCTGCCGAGTCACCCCAAGACGATTTTGATTCGGCTGTGGGTCTTCAAAGACGGACCTGCACAGTTGTCGGTTCTCGATCAGGAGATCTTGCCGACGATCGACGCGATCGCGGCCGAGACGAGCTCGACCGTGATCGACTACCGCAGCTTCATGGAGCCACATCCGGAGTGGTTTCCTGATGGTATGCACGCGAGCGACACCGGAACCCCGTTCATTGGGGCCTTCTTTGCGGAGCAGGTGAAGGCGGCTTTGAATGGCAGCGGTGGGTCCGCAGGGACGGGGGGAGCCGCAGGTGCGGGCGGGCTCGCCGGCGCGGCGGGTGCCGCAGGCTTCGGTGGCTCTGCTGGTTCGGGTGGTGCGGGCCCTTCAGGCGGCTCTGCTGGCGCACTGGCCGCTGGTGGCGGCGGTACGGCGGGCGATGCCTCACCTGGCGCCAGCGCAGGCGGCGGGGGCGTTGCAGGTAATGGGGGCGCTGCGGGAGCTGCGAACAACATGACGCCGCCGCTCCAAGCTGGTGCGAGCGGCAATCCGGTAGCGGTCAGCGCAGATGGCAGTAGCTGCAGCTTCGGTCGATCGCCGAGCGATGGCTCCGTTGCGGCGCTGCTGGCTGCGCTCGCGCTTCAGGGCATCCGCCGCAGCCGTCGCTTCAAGTAGACCAAGGGTTCGGTTTGCAGCCTGGGCCCCCCGCGTGCGTCACGGCGGATTGGGCAGCACCTTCCAGCGGCCCCAGCAGGTCAGGCTGTCGTCGTCGAGCAGTGCGCAGGTGAATGTTTGGCCGAGCGCTACCGAGACAAGACGACGATCTCCGAACGGGACCTCGGGGAGCGCGTTGCCCATTTGGCCAGTTCGATCGCCGCGCGTCGTATCGTCGCCGACGCCCAAGCGATCGCCGCCGTTTTCGCCCCAGCATTTGAGGTTCAAAGCGTCGTTCACCGCGCAGTTGTGTCCACCTCCTCCGACGATGAGCGTGGCTTGCCAACTGGTTCCGAGGTCTACGGTCTGCAGTGCGTCGCCCATTTCGTTCGGCTGATCGCCGCGATTGTCCGCGTCGCCCAAGCCCAGCACGCCGCCGAGCCCCCAGCACTTGCTGTGACCGTCGTCGAGCACGGCGCAATAGTGCGAGGAGCCGGCAGTGAGTGAAATGGCCGTGCGACCCGCGCCGAGATCGACGGCCGGCAAGGCATCGCCCATTTCACCCGCCTGAGCACCGCGCGGCTTCGTGTCACCGAGCCCGAGCTCACCTGAAAGATTCGCGCCCCAGCATTTGACCTTTCCGCCCTCGAGCAGCGCGCATGTCGAGGAGCTCGCGGCGGCGAGCGCGCTGGCTTTTTGGCCCATTCCGAGATCTACCGCGGGCAGCGCACTGCCCATTTCTAGCGGGCCATCGCCGCGCGATTCGCGGTCGCCGAGCCCGAGCTGCCCTGCGGGGTTGATGCCCCAGCAGCGGACGCTGCCGTCGTCGAACAGCGCGCACGTATGGTTGCCACCCATGCCTGCCGCGAGCTGCACCACGGGCTCCATGGTTCCGAAATCCACGAACGGGAGCGCGTCACCGAGGTCGGGGGCCCGACGTTCCTTGTCGTCACCGAGCCCGAGGACGCGCCCGGCCCCCCAGCACTTGACCCGCCCGCCGTTCAGCAGCGCGCAAGCGTGAGCGCGACCGATGGCGACCTGCTCCACCTGAACGTCGTTCCCCAGATCAATCTGCGCCGGCGTAGCCTGTGGCTGGCAACCGTCGAGCAAACAGATGCTGTCGATGAACTGGTCTTCTGGCGAACCTGTCGTGCACAGCAGCTCGCCGACGACGGTGCGCCAGCACACGTAGTTCGGTCCGCCCGCCCAGAGTGCCGTGGCGTTCTGCGCGGTGCCGAGATTGCCGGGTGGCCCGCTCAGGCTGGGCGAGTCGCCTGCGCTACCGCCGTCGCCTTCGCCGGATGCTGCGCCATTTCCAGCCCCTCCGGCGTTCCCAGCGCCTCCGGCATGCCCGCCACCACCGCCGGTCCCGGCCTGGCTGCTCCCAGCGATGACGCTCGGGTGCAGCTCGACGCGGTTGGTTTTCCCGCAGGCGAGCGCACCGAGCGCCATCAGCATGGCAGCGATCCTGGCGGCTGGCGGCATGCTCCTAGTTTACCGCATGCGCTGCCGCCTTGGCGTTGAGCCAAGGGCCGAAAGCCGGATTGTCCGCGATGGCCTCGGCCACGATCAGCGCGTAGCTCATGACGGGGTCGCGGTTATTCGGCAACTTGGCGTTGGCTTGGCGGTACCAACGCATCAAGATTGTGGGCGTGATCGGCGCCGGAGCCGAGGGATCGGTCGTGATGCTCCACAGGAAGGTCAGCCAGTCCGCTTCTCCGCCGATGCTGAAGTTGTCGATGGTCACGGCACTGCAGGTTTGATTGCGGTGCGCGTGAGCGATCGCGCAGTTGAATGGCACGGGCGGGATGCCGTCGTCACTCGTCTTCAGCGCCGGATCGTTGACGTTCTTGTAGTAGTTGAAGGCGCAGCTTCCGTCGTAGCCAGGCTCGCTCGGGGTTCGATTCCACATCCGGCTACTGAAAAAGTGCCCGATCGCTTCGACTTGCGCGCTCTCGCTGATCTCCATCGACTGCAGGCAGTGGCTCGCAAAGAGCCGGCTGTTGACCGCGCTGCAGTTGCAGAACGGAAGGCCAGCCGCGCTAGCCGGATCGGGAATGGTCGGCACGCTGCCTTCGGCGCGCTTGTTGGTCCCCTCCTGGAAGTAGTAGCTGCTTTGCAGTGTCGCCCCGCTGAAGTCTTGAAGCATGTGGCCGAGCTCGTGCCCGATCACGAACTTCCAGCGTGAGTCGTGCGTCCACTCCTCGAACGAGGGATAGATGTAGAGCGAGTCTTCGGACGGAGAATAGAATGCGCCGGTGGCCACGCAGATGCCGTTGTTGCACTGCTCTCCTCCACCGCAGTCCTGGGCCGAGACGCAAGTCACTTCCTTGTAGGCGTCATCGGGGACATTGATTTTGAGTTGGTACTGGGAGGGGGTTGTCGCACCGGGGGTCAGGCCCATGTCGACGCCGTTGGCCGCCTTCTTCAGGGTGGTGCAAGCAACCGCCGTGGCATTGGTCGCCTTCGACCAGGCGGCGTTCGCCGCCAAGATAGTGCCGCCGGGGTTTCGCAAGAAGATCGCGAGCGTGACGCTGTGGAGCTTGCCGTCGCGCGGCAGCACGGGCTCCTCTTGCTGCAAGATGCGGAACTCGACGCCCGGGCTCAGCATCTCGGTAAAGTACCGGAAATAGTAGTTACCGGCGCCGAGCTCCAGCGCTGGCAAGCAACCGTTCACGTCCAAGTAGCCGCTGCCTCGGAGCACGCCGTCCGCCGAGTAGAGCTCAGCGAAAGCGAAGCTCGCCGACGTGAACTTGTGGATGCCGAGCCAGGTGGGATCTGGCAGGTCTTCTGGGAATGGCTCAGTGCCGTTGTCGACGAACGCGCTCGGCACCTCCATGCAGAAGGTCGTCTTACCCTGCGCCGGATCGAAGGGAGCTGGAGCCGCTCCCGGTGAGCCGGCGGGCGGAATGACAGGATCGGAGACGGGAGTGTTGGCTGCCGGCGGCACCACGCTCGGATCGTGCACGCCCCAGCGGTAGCCGAACGCGAAGGCCGGACGATCCGGGAACCCGGCGAGCATGCCGTCACGGGCCTGCTGAGCCGTGACCGTGCCGTAGTGCCCGGCGGGCGCAAAGAGGTCGTCGCTCCCCAAAAAGCCCTCGGCGTAGCGCTCGATCACCCCACGCTTGGGCACCATGCCCGCGGGCGCCAGCTTCGTCGAGCCAGCCTGCATCGAGTAGGTGAACACCTGGGTCTCGTCGGCGTTGAAGTTGTAATAAAAGCTCTCGACGCCCAAGTAGCCGTAGGGCGTGGCGTCAATGACTCCATTGGTGATGTGGTGCAGCCCCACCGCCCAATCCGCGCGAGCGGGCATGTCGGTGGGCTTGATCGCGAGCAGGGTCGCCAGGTTGGCGATGGTGTAGCTGCGCGTGCTGCCTGCTTGGTTCTTCGCGCACAGCACGGTGCCGCCCGGGCTGGCGCTCGGGCACGTTGCGGTCGCGGGCTGCGCGGCCTGCACTGGCGTGCCAGAGCTGAAGTTGCCGAAGCCCGATTCCTTCAGCTGGATGCTGAAGGCGACCGGTGCATCGCTGGTATTGACCAACTGCAGCGTGAGCTCCGTCGTGGGGGCCTCGCCCGGGACGGGCATGGCGAACGCGAGGATGCCGTCAGGGGTCTGCGCTGCCTCGGGC
>JBEHXA010000465.1:0-6241 GCA_048498935.1 Myxococcota bacterium | reverse complement strand
CTCCTACGACCTTTCGAGCGACGGCTTGCCGACGCCGCGCGCCACTGTCGACAACGGTGTGCTGTTTCCGTTTGCTGGTCTCACGCCGGACGGGGCAAAGGCGCTCAGCAACGGGCTGCCCACCGCGGCGTGGCCGACCAAGATCATGCGCGGCGTGTACTCCACGCCGGGCTACAAGTCGCAGCTGCTCGACACCAAGACAGGCGACGTGATCGCGGCGACGGGCCTCACCGTCAACTACGTGCAAACACCGTCGTTCTCGCCCGACGGCAAGCACGTCGCGTTCTTGAACGGGGACGTGGTCGACAGCAAGCGCGTGCTCGCGACGATGGACTTCGATGACGCGACCAACACGTTCTCCAACGTCGCGCCGCTCGTCGAGAATCCCGCGAATCTGGCGATGGCTTGGCCGACGTTCTTGCCGGATGCGAGCGCGGTCGTTTACCACGAGGGTGACTCGTTCGACTCGTACGCTTGGGGCGGCGCCGGTACGGCCAAGTCGCTGCCGCAGTACGCGGAAGTGCACATGGTGGAGATCGCCACCAAGACCGTGAAGAAGCTGCAGGCCCTCAACGGTCGCGATGCCGCGGGCAAGCTGCTCTTGCCCTACGGCGAAACGGTCGAGGGCCGCATGAACTACGAGCCAAACGTGCTGCCCGTCGCGGTCGGCGGTTACTACTGGGTGATCTTCGACAGCCGCCGCACCTACGGCAACACCATCGCGCCCGGCAGCTCGCTCGAAGACGTGGAGCAAGATCCGTGGGGCAGCGACGCGAAGCCCAGCTTGCGGAAAAAGTTGTGGATCGCCGCGATCGACGTCGACCACGCCGACGCCGCCGACCCGAGCCACCCGGCCTTTTACCTGCCTGGTCAGGAGCTCGAGGGCGGCAACATGCGCGCGTTCGCGGCGATGGCTCCCTGCCAGCCCGACGGCGGCGCATGCGAGTCGGGCTCCGACTGCTGCGGCGGCTTCTGCCGTCAAACCTCGAGCGGCACCGACGGCGCCCCGATGCTCGAATGCGTCCCGCCGCCGGAAAACACCTGCAGCAACACCGACGAAGCCTGCCTCGAATCCGCCGACTGCTGCAACGCGCCGCGCGACATCTGCATCAACAATCGGTGTACGCGCCGCTCGCCTCTGAAGTGACCTTGCTCGAGCTGTGAGCGGAGGACCACAGTGTGATTTCGGTGCGACGTTCCAAGCTGTAGCGGCGTTGTAGTGGGCGCGGGGGAAGGTCACGAGCTCATGGAATTTAGTGCGCGCCGGGCGCGTGGATGTGGGGTGGCACGCGGTGTGCTTTAGGTGTGCTTTAGAGGTGGCTAGGGATGAGGTGGCTTTGGAGGCGTGTCAGGTGCTTTGGGTTGGGTGTGGCGGCGCTGCTTTGCGGTGGATTGGAGCACCGGGCCGCGTGGGCGGATGATTCGGGGGTAGATTCGGAGTACGAGAAAGAGCTGGCGGAGAGGGCTGAAGCGGAGAGGGCTGAAGCGGAGAGGGCGGAGGACGAAGATGAGGAGGAGGCGAAGCGTGCGGCGCTGCAGCCTGGGTGGCAGCTTTCCTTGTTTGCCGGATATGGCGACAACATCCTCCATGTGACGAGCTATCCGGAGACGGGAGCGAGCGATAAGAACCCGCTGGGTCTGGGGCTGGGGCTGCGGGCTCGCTATCAGTTGCCGATCGGGCTCTTGTTCGGGCTCCGCTTCAGTCACCACTTGGGGGCACCAATGGACGAGGTCGAGATGAGTTTTGGGCAGGTGGAAGGGGGCTGGGCGGTGCCCCTGGGGCCACTGCGGCTCGAGCTGTTCTTCAGCGGCGGCCTGCAGCGGATTTGGCGTCCTACCGCCGAGCTTTGCCACGTCGACTGGGGCTGCACGCCCATCGAGCAAGAGCCCTTCTCGTTGGCGTTGGGGCCTGGCCTCGCGATCGTGCTTCCGTTTGCCGAGCGGTACTTCGTCGGCGTAAGCGGCGAGGTGATGGCGGCGCCGGACATCGTTTGCCCCTCCGCCTACGCCAGCTTGGGGCTGAGCTTGTAGCTGGCTGCGCCCTATTCGCTTTCGGGGGCGGTGTCGGTGGGGCGCGGGAGCTCGAGCTGATAGCGGAGGGTTTCGGCGCCGTGGATGGTGATGATGAGGCGGCGATCGTTCAAGTCGCAGACCGCGTAGGCAGCGGCGGGGCGGCCGGGCGCGTCTTCGTCGAGGTTTTCGACCAAGCTTTGCAGCGTGATGTACGGAATGCCGTTGATGATGTCGAGGTGATTCCAGTGCACGTGGCCGTTGAAGACGGCGATCACTTTGCCGCTGGCTTCGATGATGCGGCGCGTTTCGCGTCGTTGCACGATGCGCGCGAGGTGCGGACGACCGTCGAACCAGCGGTTGCCGTCGAGCTTCATCTCGCTGGCTGCGTGGTGCATCAGCACGATGGTCGGAAGCTGCGTGGCCGCTAGGTCGCGCTCGAGCCACGCCAGCTGCTCGTCCGGCAAGTCGATGCGCACGCGCTTTTGCTCGACGGTGCGCAGCACGGCGAAATGGACGCCGCAATGATCCTGCGAGTACGTGACGTCGGGCGCGTTGCCCCACAGCTCGCACAGCTCGGCGGGCGTGAGGAAGATGGTGTCGTGGTTGCCGGCGACGTGCATCACCGGCTTGCCGATGCTCGCGAGGATCTCGACGAAGCGGGCGTAGCGCTCGCGATCGCGCTCTTTGGATTCGTCTTCGAGCACGTCGCCCAGGTTGATCACCAGATCGGGCTGTACCTCTTCACGCATGCGCAGCGCGAAGGCTTCGACGAGCGACTCCGAAAGGTGGGTGAGCTTGCGCAGCTTGCCCTGGTAGCTGGCCAGTGGGCCCAGATGGACGTCGGAGATCAGCGAGAAGCGCATGGCAACCCCCCCGGGTTCTTACTCCGTGCGCTGCAAAGAAACCAGCGCGAGCGCGAGTGCGTCGACCAGCTGCAGAATGCTGGGGCCGACCGATTGTGTACCATTCACGACGGCGACCCGCTTTTGTCGCACTGCGCGAAGTGGCACCAGCTGAGAGAACGCCGAGACCAGGCGTTGGGAGTCGCGGGACTCGGCACTGCTACCCGGTGGAGGGATGATCAGGACGATATCGGGGTCGAGCGCGACCAGCTCTTCGACGCCGAGCCGCGGCAAGCCGGTCACGTCACGATCGACTGCGTTCCTGGCTCCGGCTGCCGTGAGCGCGGCGCCGTGCAGCGAGTTGCGCTTGATGAACCACAACTCGGACGGGCGCGTTGCATCGTACGATAGGAGCAGCAAGACGCGCGGCGCACTGGGTGGTGCCGGTCGGGATAGGCGCGTGTCGAGCTGTTCCGCGAGCGCGCTGGCTCGGGCGTTGGCGTTCAACACCTGACCCAGACGGCGCGTGCTCTGCACGACTTCGCTGAGCGTGAGCCAAGGCAGTATTTCGCAGGGAGCGAGCGCGGCGAGGCTGCGTCCTTTCGACCCGACGCTGGCGTCGCACAGGATGACGGAGGGCGCGAGCGCCAGGATCGCCTCGTGATTGGGCGTGAGCGCGCTGCCGACGCGCGGGAGCGTTTTGCCCGGAGGTAGCTCGCAGAAATCGCTCACGCCGACCAGCTGCTCGCCAGCGCCGAGCGCGAACGTGGTCTCGGTCAAGGCCGGCGAGAGCGAGACCACGCGCGCCGGACCCGAGCGCCGCCGCGGCGGTTTGGCGACGACCCTGCCCACCGCGACGGCGGCCGCGCCCGACAGCAGCAGCGCGCCGGCCGAGACGACGAGAGTGCGACGCTTCACGAGCGCGGCGCTTTGCTGTTTCGTTCGTAGAGGATGCGCAAGCCTTCGAGCGTCAGGTTCGTGTCTTGCTCTTCGATGCGCTTGGAGTGCTTGCTGATCAGCGTCGAGAGCCCTCCCGTCGCGATCACTCGGCAGGGGAAGCCGAGCTCTTCGACCAAGCGATCGATCAGTCCGTCGGCCATGGCGGCGTAACCGTGAATCACCCCGGACTGCACGGCGTGCGTGGTGTTGCGGCCCAGCACGCGGGGCGGCGCCGTGAGCTCCACCGGTCGCAGCTTTGCCGCGCTCGCCATCAGGCCCTCCAGGCTGACCTTCACGCCCGGGACGATCACTCCGCCCAGGTATTCGCCCTTCGGAGACACGCAATTGAAGGTAGTCGCGGTGCCGAAATCCACCACGATGACGCCGCTTTGATAGCGCGCGTAGGCCGCGATTGCGTCGACCACGCGATCCGAGCCCACGTCGTGCGGGTTGTCGTAGAGCACCGGCATGCCGGTCTTGAGCCCCGGCCCCACGATGAGCGGCTCACGCCCGACTGCCTGGCGAATCGCAGACACCATCACGTCCGTCAATTGAGGCACGACGCTGGCGATGATGGCGGCGCTCACGGCCTTGTTCGAGAGCTGGCGCAGTGAGAACAGCTGCTGGAGCAGCACTGCGTACTCGTCCTCGGTGCGTGAGCGCACGGTGGCCACTCGGAAGGTTTGCACCAAGCGTTCCTGCTCGTAGAGCCCGAGCACGACGTTGGTATTTCCGAGATCGACGACCAGAAGCATCGGCCCAGTATACTCGGCTACGGTGAGCCGGCGACGCGCACTTTGAGGATGCGGTCACCCACGGCCAGGCGCTCCCAGCCCGGGCCGGCGCGACCGATCAAGGAGTATTCGCCGTCGAGGTGTGGGGCGCGCCGCAGCGCGACGAACAACTGGCTACCGCCGGTGTCGCGGCCGGCCAAAGCGACGCCCACGCTGCCGACCTCGAACGGCTCCGGGCCGAGTTGGCAGCGCAGCGGCGGCTGATTCGGGCCGCCGAATCCGTCCCCGTTCGGGTCGCCGAACTGCACCACGAAGCCGGGTACTACGCGGTGGATCGCCATTCCGTCGTAAAAGCCGGCCCGGGCGAGCTCGAGCACGCGCGTTGCCGCAAAGGGTTGGCTATCACCCGTAAGGGTGATGGATAGCGGGCCGGCGTCGCTGTCGAAGTCGAGTCGAGGCGAGGCGGGGGGGAGCGTACCGAGCTGGCTGTGGTCCGCGACGGTCGCGCAGTGCCGTTTGGTGTCGCCGAGCGCAATCAGCCCGCGCTGAGCGTGCTCACGCAGCGTGGGGTTGCTCGAGGCGCAAGCGCGCTCCAGCGCGGGTTTGGCGCCGAGCAGCTCCAGCGCGACCGCCGCGTCCAGCAGCAGCGACGACAGCTCGATGTCGTGGCTCGTGCCGACGTCGGCCAGGCGCGCCGTGAGTGCTTGTACCAACGCGGGGTCGAGCGGAGCCGAGCGCCCGTTTTCGCCGCCCGCGTCGGCGCCGAGGTGCGCGCGCGCCGGATAGCGGGCCAGCACCTTCGCAGCGGTCGCGCTCACGCCTGCTTCGGTTGCGGCGAGCGCGCTCGTCAGGATGGCAGAAATGCCGGGCACTTCGTCGTGCGACATCAACAGCTCGAGCGCAGCTTCGCGCACCACGCGGTCGCTCGAGCGAGTGAGCTCGAGAAAGCGTGGCGCGCGCTCTTTGTCGAGTGGCCCGCGGGCGAGCACGC
Organism: Myxococcota bacterium; assembly: GCA_048498935.1. GTDB lineage: Bacteria > Myxococcota_A > Polyangia > Polyangiales > Polyangiaceae > PMG-095. The sequence goes on along the minus strand of JBEHXA010000465.1, from coordinate 722 downwards.
GCAGCAACGCGAGTGAGCCTTCGCGCCTTTCAGCCGGCGGAGCAGGATCGCAGGCCAGCAGCGTGGCGCTGGCGCTGGAGCGGCCGGCCAGCAGCGCCGCAGCTCGACAGCGCAGCATGACCTTGCGGCGCGCGACAGCAGGCTCGCCGGTTACCGGCAACTGAGCGAGCTCGGCCAGCAGTGTCGGATCGGCGCTCTTCGGTTCCAGCGCATCGAGCAGGGTGAGCACGACGCCGAGCTCGCTGCCGATGAACGTGCCCTGATCGAGCATGTGGCGAGCGCGTACACCCAGCGCCTGCGCCAGATCGGGTTGCGCGCTGGGGCCCAGCGCCGCGAGCGAGCGCACGGCGTCGGCGCGTTCGGCGTCGTTCCAGCCGTCGTCGAGCAGGACGCCACGCAACGAGGGCGCGCCTTCGGCGCCGGCTTTCGCGAGCGCGCGGATCGCGAAGGCGCGCGTCTCCGGGCGACCGAGCGCGAGCTTGCCGACCTCGGCTAGGCGCTGGCGCGCGGCTGGCCCCGGCGTCGGCAGGCTCTCGAACGGGTAGAGGTAAATCGCGCTCGGCTGCTGTTCTGCGGCGTCCAGCAGCTGGGCGACGCTCGCGTCGTCCAGCCGCCGACGCGCGCGCGCCACTTGACCCAAACCCAATGCCGCTGCTTGCGACAGCGCCGGTCGCAAGCGCAGCAACGCGCGAAGCGTGAGCTCCGCTTCGTAGCTGGCACAG
>JBEHXA010000464.1:0-6243 GCA_048498935.1 Myxococcota bacterium | reverse complement strand
ACCTGCCACCTGCCAGCGTCGCTTCGCTCCGATCACGATGCCCGATTTGGGTGATCACGATGCGCCGACACAGGTGATCACGATGGGCGACATACGCAAACACCTGTCGATTTGATCGACTTGGCTTCGAATAGCTTGCCGATCGGGAGGACGAGGTCCTTAGTCGGCACGCCGAGGCCGGCGCCGATTTGTTCGACGCGGCTGCCGGGATTCTTCCTGATAAACGCCAGTGCGCTCTTGGTCAGCGCCTCGAGCTCTTCCGGCGTTCGCTTTGCACCCTTGGCTCGGCTTCTTGGGATGGACGTCTTGATGGGGCGGCCCCGGCCTTTGTTGAAGGGCGAGGGAGTCGCGCCAGCCCCAAGAGCTGCGAGGAATTCGGCGCGAAGCTCATCGCGAATGGCGAAGACCAGGGTATCGAGGGCGGACTGGACGGCAGCTGAAGTCATTGGCATTGCCAGCCTAGCCAGTGCTGCTGTCGTTAACAATAGTACTACGCAGACCCAGACGGCGGCGTCTCCGACCGATTCACGCTCCCAACTGCAGAAGTCCCGGGCCGGAGAGCAGGATGGAGCTCCCTCCACTGGGGGAGCGTTGACGCTGAGCCCAGTCACCCCCTCACGTAGGACAGGTCACGAGGCCCTCGCCGCGATCGGGCGGGTCGGTGCCAGGAGCGAAGACGCTCGTCCGCGCGGTCGCGCGCAGGCGTGCGCTCACGCCCGCGGGGGTTGCGGATGGAGTGCCGGCTAGGTGCTCCCACCACAGGGCCGCTACACCGGCAACGTGAGGTGTCGCCATGCTAGTTCCGCTGAGCAGCTTCGTTCCGCCGCCAGGCCATGCCGAAAGGATCTGCACGCCGGGCGCGCTCACGGTAGGCAAAGTATTCGAGAAGTACGCCACACCGAAACCATTCGCCGATTGTTGCAGCGCGCCAACCGCCACGACGTCATTTGCTGCCGCGGGGACGGAGACAGAGATTTCGAACTCGGGTCGATTGCTTTCGTTTCCGGATGCGGCAACCACGACGGCTCCGCCGCCAAATGCCGCCCGAGAGTCGATGTAGGCCATGATCGTGTCGAAGGCTCGCAGATTGGCCCGGTACGCTTCGAGCGCTAGAGAAGTGGCGACATTGACTGGCGTACCTTCAGCTTGAAGCTGAGCAACCATGCCGGGAAAGTCGAACCCCAGCGACATCGAAATAACGCGCGCGCCGCTGTTGACGGCCCATTGCATGCCTTCGAAAAGCGCCAGTGACGTACCGCTACCATCGTCTCGCAGGACTTTGCCGATACGTGCTTCGGTGATGCCCCGGGCCACACCGATGCGCTTGCCACCGAGGTCACGACCCATGATGGTGCCCGCGCAATGGGTACCGTGGCCCTGAACATCGTTGGCGGAGCCGCCGACGAAGCTCTCGGTCACCAGATTGATTCCGGTGAAGGCGGGGTGTGTCGTGTCGATTCCGGTATCCAGAACGGCGACGATGACGCCCACTCCCGTTCTCGAGCTGGTGTCAGCGCCCACCGCCGCAATCCCCCAAGCATCCCCCGCGGTTGCCTCAATCGGAGCGATCAGCTTCGTTGGCATGACTCGCGCTATCGCCGCGACGCTCGGGTCCTGGCCCAAAGTGTGAACGTCTCGACTGCTGAGCTCGTCGACGTCGACCTTCACTGCCTCGGGCACTGACGGACCCGCGCTACTGATCGAGGGCCCCAACGCCAACCCTCCCGCGAGGGGATCGCGAACTCCGGCGCGCGTCAATCCTCGCAGAATGGCGAATTTGTGCTTTTTCATGTGAACCTCCTTGATTGCTTCTGCTTCAAGCGTGCTCAATTGAAGTCGAGCAAGGGCACGTAGAGCCCAATACTCGACATGAGGACGAGCCAAGCCTTGGGGCCTGGCTCTTTTGAGCCTCATGATTGGCAATAGCCGACCTAGCCCCCTACTACGAGCGACTCCGGAAAACGTATCGCGCTTCGCACGCGAGAGATTTCTGCCCAACGCCGTTCATTGCTTTGCTCGTAGACCGAGGCGACACTCTGCCCGCTTCTCGCGAGGCGGGGCGAAACCCCTGCGAACCTTGATCCCTCAATTGGTCCTAACGCGTCGATGAAATACCTTCACGCTGACGCCCGGACATGGCGCGAATCAATTACTATGCGGAACTCCATGCAATATCTAGACGTTTGGATTGTATGTTCCGGGCGTGAGGAAGGACCCCGATTCATCCAACCCGAGAGCGGACGCGGCCATGGACCGCTACGCGGAGGGGGATGCGTCTGCGTTCGTTGAACTCTATGATGCTCTCGAGCCTCAGCTTTATCGTTATCTAGTGCGAAAGATGCGAAACCCTGCACGAGCTGAGGACATCGTCCAGCAGACGATGCTAAGGGTTCATTGCGCTCGAGGTCGCTTTGTGCGCGGCTCCCGTGTGACACCCTGGGTGTTCGCGATAGCTACCCGTATCTTGGTTGATCAGGTGCGACGTAAAAAGCTCGAGCTCCTTACCAGTGACGGGGACGAATCGCGAGACCGCGCGTCAGACGCCCCCTGCCCCGAAAGCACCGCCGCTTCACGAGAACTTGAAGCCCTGGTACGTACCGAGGTTGAACAACTGACCGAGCCGCAGCGTGAAGCCTTTGAACTGGTGCACTACGGCCAGATGAGTCATGCCGAAGCGGCCGAAACGCTCGGCGTCAGCGTCGCAAGCATCAAGCTGCGGCTGCAACGCGCAAACGGTTTGCTGCGAGATGCGCTCCGCACGGCTACCGGCGAGGGAGGGGGCACATGACGATGAGCCCTCGACAATCGGACGGACAGGACGAGGTGCCGCAGAACTCGAGTGCATCGTCGCCAGCCCTACGAGCCCGCGTGATCGCGCAGCTGGCACAATACCCAAGCCCAACGCGGACGGCAGTCGTTCGCGAAAGCGCCGCCCTCACCGCACTGTCGTGGGTCTTCTCGTTGGGCGTATTCGTCTATGGCGGTGGCCCGAGCCTGACCGGACGGCCTTGGGGACTCATGTTGGGTACCGTGATGGGCACCGGCCTCGCAAGCGCAGTCGTCGTGTGGGTTGCGCTCGTTCGCGGCCGCTCGAGCCTGCAGCGCGCGTGGCACGTCATCGTTCCCACGACTGTGTGTGCACCGCTGGCCATCCTCGGCTGGAAAGTCCTGTGGAGCTCGGGCTATCCTGGAGCACTCGACGCCTGGGCCACGAGGCCCGGATTTCGTTGTCTCGGTCTCGGCGTAGCCATTGGCGTCCTTCCGCTGATGGCTTTCTTGCTCGCGCGACGCAGTTCTGATCCCCGACGGCCAGCGCTGACTGGGTTCGCCGCTGGAGTGGCGATCGGATGTATCGCCGCGCTGCTCACCGACCTCTGGTGCCCCGTTGCGTACGTCCCTCACCTTCTTCTCGGGCACATCTTGCCCATATCAATACTAGGTGGAATCGGTGCATCCTTAGGCCGCCGCTTCGTCGCGCTGCGCGGTGCTCGGTAACCTGCCGCTATTTTCGCGGTCGACTCAGGTAGGTCCACCAAGAGAAGAATCCGAATCGCCTTGCCTGGCGATCTCACAGCGTTCTTCAGACGTCGGTGGTTGGTTAGCGCTCGGATCGACCGGCGGCGGTGGTGACCGATGGGACGCAGCTTCGGATTGCGTTGCTTCTCCACGCGCGCGTTGAATCTCGGCGCGGGTCATGGGGCCTCGAAGGAGGGAGATGGCGTAGCGAGGTTGCAACAGCAGCGCGGCGGAGCTCGCGTGAGTGTTGCGGATGACGAACCAGCGTGGGGCGAGGCGCTGCAGGGTGGTGCTCAGATCGGTGGTTTCGGCGGAGGTGCCTTGGGCGGCGGCGAGACCGTCGAGGACGCGGGCGCGGTCGGCGTCGGTTTGGAGGCGGCCGAGGCACCAGATGCCGGCGTTGGAGAGGGCGCGGTAATCGAGGTCCATTGGGTTTTGGGTGGCGACGACGACGCCGATGCCGAAGGCGCGCGCTTGTTTCATGAGCGCGACGAGAGGACGCTTGGTGGGCGGATTGGCTGGATGCGGCGGCAGAAAACCGTACATCTCGTCGAAGACGAGCAGGGCGCGCAGGCGCTGTGATCCAGGCAGCGTGCGGACCCACGAGAGCACTTCTTCGAGCAGGACTCCGAGGACGAGCGCGCGCTCTTCGTCGTCGAGGTGGGCGACGCTGACCACCTCGATCGGTGTTTGGTTGGGCGTCGGTGTGAGCCAGTTGGCGACGTCCAGCGTCGTGCCTTCTCGCCAGCTAGCGAACGTGGGTGAGGCAAGCAGGGTGTTCATGGCCGCGGCGAGAGCGCGGCGCTCGGTGCGTTTGAGGAAGGTGTTGACGGGAAGTGCGCCGATTTGATCGATCGGGGGCTCGAGGACGTCTTGCATGAGCGCAGCGAGATCGGCGCTGTTGCCGGCGAGCAGGCGACGCTCGGCCAATACGCTGAGCAGCACGTGCTCGCGGCTCTTGGCTGGATCCGACTCGCGACCGAGCAGGCGAAGCACGAGCGAGACGGAGGCCGAGAGGGCGTCGCGCGCCGCTTCGCGATCGGAGTCCCAACGTGCCGAGCGGCGCTCGAGCGAGGAGAGCATGTGTAGCGGCTCACCTGCGCTGCCGCCCGGGGTAAGTACACGCACGCGCGTCGATCCCGTGTACGCGCGAAGCTCGGGCTCGCCAATGCCCCACTCCTGGAGCGCGGCCTGACGCTCGGCCGCAAGCGCCGTCGCCTGCCTGCTCAGCCCTTCGGGATCGGCGGAGAGTGGATCGGTTTCGAGCCAAGGCTCGAGGCGCTTGGCCTCGAAGTCAGGAAAGGCCAAGAGCAGATTGGGCAGGTCGCCTTTCACGTCGATGACGAGGGTGGGCACGCCCGCGCGCGCGGCCTCCTCGACCATGACGGTGAGGAGGCCGGTTTTGCCGCTGCCTGTCATGCCCACCACGACCGCGTGTGTGACCAAGTGCTTGGCAGGCAACCGGAGGACAGGGCCGCCCTCGCGGCCATCGAGGTGACGCCACGCTCCCAGGTTCATCACTGGTTTCATCACGCCCCCTCGCCTTCAGTTCTCAATTTTTGCCTTAGAGGCTCACGCCAGGAATGGGTCCTTGCTCGCACCGCCTGGTTTGGGGGTCGGCAGCGCACCGGGGAGTGGCTGCGTAGCTCCGCTAGCGGCGCTGCCAACGGGCACGCCAGCGGCAGACGACGCGGCGGTGCCGAGCGACGGGTTGGGGCTCACTTCGGGTTCCGGCTCTTCCTCCGTAGACCTGCGACGCCCTCGTCCTGAGTACAGCGTGGGCGCGATGTCTTCCAAATCGCCCTCGCGTCGGCGCAAGAAGCGGATCGCGTCTCGCGCTTCTTCGTAGGTGCGCACCACGACGTGGAAGGCGCGTTGCCGCAGTTCGGTGGCTTCGGCGAGGCGCGCAGGGCCCTGTTCGCGCAGGCCGGCCAAGCGCGTGAGGCGAAGGCCGATGCGTGAGGCGGTTTGCACGTCTTCGAGCGGCGTGAGCGCCTTGCCCTGGATCTTTGACCAATTGGCGAGCATGGCGCGGCTGAGCAGCTCCAGGTCTTCCGCCAAGTTGTTGAAGCCGTTGCCGCCTTTGAGCATTTCGAGTTGTGAACCGTCGAACAGCTTGTAGAGGGTGAGGGCGTTGGCGTCTGCCAGCAGTCGTTCGCGTAGCTCATTGCCCGCTTCGGTGAGCGCGTTGAGCTCGTCCGCCGGCTCGGTTGCGATCTGAAAGCCGGATTGAGCGTATTTGAAGGCCTGAACGTAATCTTCGAGCTTGTCGAACGACGTGATGTCGAACTGCGGTAGCTCCTTCACGATGCGTTCACGCAGCGCCTTGATCTCGGGCAATGCACCCAAGATGGTACGGGTCGCGGACTGTACGTCCACGTTCACTCTCTCGAGGCGCTCGGCCGGTACAGCCAACAGATCGGCCTTCACGCGTTCGAAGCCGTCGGCCACCAACGCCTCGTCTTTGACGAGGTCAGCAATTTGGTTCATACGCACGTCCCTTCTTTTGAATTGTCCCCGCGGTAAGTTCCGCTCGGTGACGACCCTATCGGAGCAACGCACTACCGATTGCGTCCATTCTACGTCCCCAAATATTTTCCCATGTCAGCGCAGCGTGACTCATTGCTGCGTCAGCATGACGTCGCTGTGGCGAATGACACCGGCTTCACAGTCCGCGACAAGTCAGATTGCAGCAAAACAGGGGTCGACCCCCTCAAAACATGTACG
>JBEHXA010000463.1:0-6261 GCA_048498935.1 Myxococcota bacterium | reverse complement strand
CCGACTGTAGACGTGACACCACTTCCTTCGGTCGTTGAGTTCCCCCACCTGGCTCCATCATCCTGAAGATTGGTGGCTCCATCAGGGTGGCGAGTGGCAGCGTGCGAGTGGGGATACGTAAGCGGATTGGAAGCTCAGGCCGCGCAAGCTCTCATCAGGCGCATTCTGGACATGCTCTGGCGGCTCACGGGTTGAGGGCGTGCAACCGCGCCAGCGCTCGCCGCCGCGCTGTGCGGCGGGCCACCCAAGTCGCATCTACGACTTGGCGTCATTTCACGATCGAGGCCGCGAAATGATGAGGGAATTTAAGTCAAGAACGCGACATGCAGCGCCGCGCAATGAAGGCATCTGCGGCGCGAGGCGCTCTGCATTTCGCGTTCGCGCCGCGCCGCGCCGCGCCGCGCCGCGCCGCGCCGCGCGCTTCGCACGGTGGGACCGGGTACCGTTCGGCAGTTTCTGCGGGGAGCAGCTGCGAGGTGGCAGCCCCTGCTTACTTCGCTTCCTTCGGACCCGTGGGGCCGCGGGCGGTGCCGCCTTCTTTGAGCTTCATGTTGCCGTACGGCTCGATGATGGGGAGCTTGTCCCAGAAGGCGTGGTAGGCGGTAACCAGCTCTTTGAGCTTGTCGGGCTGCTCTTTCGCGAGGTCTTTTTCTTCGCCGGGGTCTTTGGATAGGTCGAAGAGCTGGAACTTTTCGCGGCCGCCGCCGAACCAGATCAGCTTGTAGTCGCCTTGGATGAGCGCGCGGCGTGGCGGGTTATGGCTGTCTTCGGTGAGCTCGAGGTAGATAGGCTCGCGGTTGGCGGGGGTGTCGCGCCGCGCGGCTTCGGGTAGGAGGCTCTTGCCGGTGAGCTGGGGATCGGCGGGTTGCCCGAGCATGTCGAGGAAGGTGGGCACCAGGTCGATGTGCGAGCGGCGCTGCTCGATGCGCTGCGCTGCGATGCCGGGGCCGCAGATCATGAGCGGCACGTGAGTCAGCACCTGCCAGAGCTCGAAGGCGTGCTTGTACATGCCGTGCTCGCCGAACGCTTCGCCGTGGTCGGCCGAGATGACCAGGTAGGTGTCCTTGCCGAAGGGCTGCTCGTTCACGAAGTCGAGCAGCTTTTTCACCCACAGGTCCGTGTAAAAAACCTCTTGGTCGTAGCGGTCGCGGGCCTTGTTGCCGAACTTGGGCGCCTCTTCGTGGCGGTTGTACTGATCGTGAGGGTCCATGTAGTGGGCCCACGCGAAAAACTGCTTCTCTTTGAGCTCAGGCTTGCTCAAAAGCTCGATGCCGAGCGCGGTCATCTTGTCGCTCGTGACGTGATTGTCGGTTTCGGCATCGAAAGTGATGCCCGGCACGGTTCGCCATTCGTCGAAGCCTTGTTCGAGCCCCTTGGCGCGCGAAAAGTACATGTGGCCGAACCAGGCCAAGGTCTCGATGCCGTTCTTCTGCAGCGACTCGGCCAAGAAGGTGTTCGCTTGGCCGTAGCTCGCGAAGAAGAAGCCGCTACGGTAGAGCGTGCTCGGGTAATGCCCGCTCAAGAACGCGGCCACGCTCTTCGCGGTGTAGCTCGAGACCGAGTAGGCGTTCGAGTAGTTGGTGCACTTTTCCGCGAGCGCGGTGAGGTTGGGTGCGATGGCGCGCGGGTAGCCGTTCCACGGCATGTCGGCGCGCAGGCTGTCGATCGTCACGAACAGCACGTTGCGCGGGCGCGCCTTTTCGAGCGGCGGTGCGCTCGCAGCCAGAGCCGGCGAGGCCGAAGCGGACGCGGTGAGCGGCGCCGAAGGCGTGCTGGGCGCGGGTGAGGGAGCCGGCGCGGGATCGGTCTTGGAACAAGCGGCGGCGCAAAGGCTCGCGAGCAGCAGGGCATGAACGGGGAAACGCATCGGGGAAGGCCCCTTTTACTCGGCTTGAATCTCCCGCTCCAAGCGATCGAGCTCACTTTCTAGATTCTGTTCCGTGATGCGGTGCGCCGCGTCCTCTTCGGCGTCTTCCGGGGTCAAGACGGAGCCCGTGCCGGTGGGGCCAGGTGCCTCAGCCGAGCCGGGCAGGAGGGGTGGCAGAGCGCTCGGGGGGCGGCTGGCGCTCGGGCGCGTGTCGGCGGACGAGTCGCCACTGCTGCGCGAGCACCCGAGCACGCACGTCAGGGCCCAAACGACCCACCAGCGCGAGCCACGCCGCCTCATCGTGGACCTTCTTTGGTACCCGCCAAGGTTGCCAGCCGCCGGCTGTGCCGCCGCGACTCGCGCTCCGTGAGCTTCTCGACCCGCGTTAGGAGCTTTTGGCGCTCTGCTCCCTGGCGCGCGTTCTCGGCGAGAAAACGAATCCGCGCCAGCTCTGCTGCTCGGACGGAGTGCAGGCGCAGCTCCTCTTTGACTGCGGGATCTTGCAGGTGCGAGCCCAGCTCGCGCACGAGCGCTGCGTGATGCTCAGCGCGACGCACGTGGCGTGAGGCCGTGAAGGCTCGCCATTTGCGCGTGAGATCTTCTGCCAAAGCTGCGGCACTGCTCGGGGGCGCTGCCGAGCCGCTCGCGCTGGGTACAACCGGCAGCGGCGGCAGCGCACTCGGAAGCTCGATACCCTGCTCACGCAGCCGCTGGAGCACCGCATCGCGCTCGCTCGCCTGAAAGCGGTGAGGCCGAGCGTCGGTTGCGCTGGGCACCGTAGCTGGACCTTCCGCCGACGCAACCGGTGGGGCGAGCAGCACCGCCAGGCCGAGCGCGGTGAGCCAGCCTCGCTGCTTCACGCGCTGACTTGTCGGTTGGGGCTGCGCGTGCTGGGCGCTTGGCTGGGTCGTGGCTCCCAGCCTGCTGAGCTGCGGGGGGCTGCTTCTTCAGCGACGGGCGTGATGGGCTGCTCGGACAGGCGCAGCACCTTGAAGCCGAGCCAGGTTACCCAGGCGAGGCCGATTGCCGGCAGCACCAACGAAACGGCCAGCGGCTTGCCGCCGCCCACCAACCACATCGCCATGATGCCCGACGCCAATACCGTGCAGATTGCGGCGATGAGCAGCAGGTGGCGACCTGTGCGGCGCGCTTCAGCAGCGGTCGGCGAGGTGAGCGCCGCCTCTCGCTGGTACAGGCGGTGCCGGAGGCCGAGCAACAAGCCCAAGCCGGTGATGCCCGCCGTCATGAACCAATGCAGCGGCGCATCCGGGCCGCCGAGGGCGGGGATGAGGCCGATGCAGGTGATGCCCGCGGCCGCCAAGGGCCAGGCGCTACGAGGGGTCTCTTTCACTGACAACCGCGGCGAAAACATAGGACAAATGTTGGCTCGTGCAACCCCGGTTCTGCGCTCCCGGCGCCCGCCGTGCAGGCTACGGACCCTCACGAATGCGGCAAATGTCGTGCCGCTCGATTTCTTGCGATGATCGGCGGGCCCGTGCGATTCGTCTCCTCGATGCGCTTTTTCGGGTCGACTTGGGTGCTTTTGCCGCTGGCGGTTGCGTGCTCGCGGAGCGAGTCACCAGCGCCAGTCGCGAGCACAGTCGCGAGCCAAGGCGCTGTCCCGGCTTCGGCCATCGTCGCGCAACCCCCAAGCGCGGCGCCGCGAGCCGAGGCCCCGGCGAGCGTCGTCGGGCTCGACGGCGTGCTCACCGCCGCTCCGCGAGTCAGCGGGCCGCGCATCTATGCGCGCTCGCTCCGCACGTGGATCCAGGCGCGCCCGTCGCGTGGCTCGGATCGGCTCGGATCTTTTCGCGCCGGCTCGGCTTTACCGATGACCGGCCCCAGCGCAGGCACAGAGGGTTGCAAGGCGGGCTGGTACCCGGTCGTGCCGCGCGGTTTCGTTTGCGCAGAGGGCTCCGCCACGTTGGACGAAAACGATAAGGTGGTGAGCGCGTACCGCGGCTTGGCGGCCGACTTATCACGCAAGCTCCCCTACATTTACGGCACCGTCCGCCGACCGGGCCCCATCTACACCCGCTTGCCGACGCGAGCCGAAGCCGCGCAAGCCGAAGCCGACCTCGACGCGCGGATGGCGACGTGGCTCTCGGCGCCCGGCGAGGTCGGTGCCGCGTATGCTCAACAAGTGTGGCTGCGAGGCCAGGCGCCGCCCGATGCCCGAGTCGCTTGGGATGCTCGCCAAACGGACCCGCTCCCCGTTTTTCTTGGCGCGGGTCGCGCGCTGCCGAGCCCCGATGGTCAGGTCGACCACGGCACCGAGCTGGTGGCTGCAAACATGAAGCCGCGCCAGGGACTCAGCTTGCTACAAACGTTGCTCTTCGAAGGGCGGCGCTACGGTCTGACGACCGATTTGGACGTGGTGCCCACGGATCGGTTGCGGCCCATTCAGGGCTCGGAGCGCCACGGCATCGAGATCGGTAAGGGCGTCGACTTTCCGTTTGCGTTCGTGCGCAGCGAAACCGCGCGCCTCAAGCGCTACGCAAAGGGCAAGCTGGTCGACGCGGGGCCTGCCGAGTACTGGTCGGTGCTCAAGCTCACGGGCAAACAAAGCTTTTTCCAGAAGCGCTTGCACTTCGAAATCGAGGGCGGTGCGTACATCTCCGATCAGGACGCATCGCGCTTGGATCAGGCGAAAAAGATGCCGGCGTGGGGCAAGAACGGCGAGCGCTGGCTCGACGTCAACGTCTCGAAGCAAACGCTGGTGGCTTATGAAGGCACGCGCGCCGTCTACGCGACGCTGATCTCGACCGGCGAAGCCGGGCTCGAGGATCCCGCGCACACCAAGGCCACCAAGCGTGGCATCTTTCGCATCCACACCAAGCACGTCTCGACCACCATGGATTCCGACGCGGTCGGCGAGGAGTTCGAGCTGCGTGACGTGCCCTACGTGCAGTACTTCGAGGAAGGCTACGCGCTACATGGCGCGTACTGGCATGATCGCTTCGGCACGCCGAAGAGTCATGGCTGCATCAACCTCACGCCCGAAGACGCGCGGCGCCTGTTCTTTTTCACCAAGCCCGCGCTGCCGGAAGGGTGGCACTCGGTGATGCAAACGCTCACCGGCACGGTGCTGTTCGTGCACCCCTGAGGCGGCCACCGCCGCCGCTCTTCACGGAGCGCCGCTCGCGCCGCCCGCACCACCAGGCGACATCCCGCCGGCTGGCGCGCCGCCCACGTCGCCGCCGCCTTGCGCGACGCCACCCTGCCCGGCGCCGCCTGCGTCAGTGCCGCCTTGCGGGGCCCCGCCTTCGCTGGGCATTCCGCCTTCGCCGCCAGCGCCGCTGCCGCCAGCGCCGCCCATGCCCTCTACCTCGCAGCCCGAGGCCGCTACGAAGCTGGGTTGCTCGCTCGTGGTGATCACCTCACCGTCAGGGTTCTTCAGCGGTTCGCGGTCGACGCCGCTCAGCAGCGTTGCGCGGAGCGTGACCGGGGGGGCGCCAGCCGGGAGACGCAACACACCCGCGAGGGTGGCGGTGTCGACTGTCGCGAGCACGGAGTCGTCGGCGTCGAGCGCCTCGAGGTGCACGTAGCCGCAGCGCGTGGAGGTGCCGCAGGCGTAGGCCGGCTTGAGGATGAACGGAACCGACGCATCGCTGGTCGAGATCGCGACCTCTACCGCCACGGTACCGTCGCAGCGGAGCGCGACGTCGTCGCTGACGGCGCCGTCCCCGATGCTGGTGATGGTGACGGCGTAGTCGGCGACGACCGTATCCCCCGAGTCATCTTCATTGCTGCAAGCGGCGTTCACCAGCGGCAATGCGCAGGCCGAGGCCAGGAGCAGGCGGAGGTAGGGATGGGTGGGGAGGCGAAACAAGCGAGTGCTCATGCGTGGTGCTCGGGGAGCGCCTTGAGCTCGGCTTCATCGAGGGCGACCCGTTCGGGGTCGATCTTGAAGCCACGCACGCTTTGCTCGAGTGCGTCAGCCAGCGCTTGCATCCGTTCACCTTCGGTGACGGCGCTCTCGCTGGAGCTGACGACCGAGCCCGCGATGCGTTGCACGGCGTCCATGTTGCGGGCGATTTCGTCGGAAGCGATGGCCTGCTCTTGCACTGCCGACGCCGTGTCGTCAATCACGCTGATCAGGGTTTTCAGGTCCGCCAGCGTCGTTTCCACCAGCTGGGTGCCTTCTTCGACCTCGCGGGTACCCAACTGCATGCTCTGGACGGCCTCGCCGGTTTGGTCGCGGATGGCCGCGATCAGGTCCTCGATGTCCCGGGCGCTCTGGCCGGTGCGCTTGGCGAGCGAGCTGACCTCGTCGGCCACCACCGCGAAGCCGCGGCCGTGCTCGCCGGCGCGCGCGGCCTCGATGGCGGCGTTGAGCGCCAGCATCGAGGTTTGCTCGCTGATCTGCCGGATCACCTCGACGATGTTGCCGA
>JBEHXA010000462.1:0-6267 GCA_048498935.1 Myxococcota bacterium | reverse complement strand
GTGCCGGGCGGCCCGCTGCGCCGACGCGCCATCGCCGCGGCGCGCCAGCGGGTCTCGATTGCCCAAAAGAAGGGCGATCCGATCGAGGTGCGCGAAGACGAAGAGCCCGGGCGCGGCGACCCGAGCAAGTTCGACAAGCTTCGGCCCGCGTTCGCGAAGGACGGCACCATTACGGCCGCCAACGCATCGAGCATCAACGACGGCGCTGCCGCCCTGGTGCTGGCCAGCGAATCCGCGGTGAAGAAGCACGGTCTGAAGCCGCTGGCGCGCATCGTCGGCTACGGCAGCGCCGCGCGCGCGCCGGAGTGGTTCACCACCGCGCCCGCGCTGGCCATCGAGCTCACGCTCAAGAAGCTGGGCCTGGGCGTGAACGACATCGACCTGTGGGAGATCAACGAGGCGTTCTCGTGCGTCACCATGGCCTGCGGCAAGCTCGCCGGCATCGACCCGGCCAAGGTGAACGTGCGCGGCGGAGCGGTAGCGCTCGGTCACCCGATCGGCGCGTCGGGCGCCCGCATTCTCGTCACCCTGCTAGGCGCGATGCACGATGGAGGGGCCAAGCGTGGCCTTGCCACCCTCTGCATCGGAGGCGGGGAAGCCGTCGCCGTGGTGGTCGAGCGCTGCTGAGGGGGCCAACGCGACGCGCTCGAGCATGATCGAGCGGTCCAGAGCGCGCGCCAGCGGCTCCAATTTGCCGCGACCTGCCCATAGCTCGAGCAGCAGGTCGCCGGGGCCGTCGATCACGATGCGCAGCTCCTTCTTTTTACGCTCTTCCACGTGCAGGCGGCGCACCAGCTGGCTGTGGCCGCGATCGAGCGCTACCGCCAGCCGTAAGATCGCCGAGAGCACGAACACGCGCTCCTGCTCCTTGCCCGAAAGGTCCTCGAGCTCCTTGCTCTTGCGCTTGGGGCGCGGGCCGCGGTGATAGAGCGCGACGAGGCCGAGCATCTCGATCTCGTCGTCCGTAAAGCCGCGCAGGCTCGCGTTTTGGATGATGTAGCGCGCGTGCCGCTCGCGATCTTCGTAGTCGATGTGGCGCCCGATGCCGTGCAGCAGCGACGCAAACTCGAGCAGCTCCCGATCGGAGGTACCGAGGCCGTGCAGCTCTTGCGTTTGATCGAAGAGCGAGAGCGAAAGGTCCGCGATGTGCGCCTCGCGCGGATCGTCGCGATCGAACTTGCGCATCAGCTCCACCACGCTGCGGCGCCGCGGGTCGGAGATCACGCGGTGTGGCACGGGATCGATGCCGCGGCGATCGATGTAATCCCAAATCACGCCTTCGCGCAGCGAGGTGTCGCACAGGGTGAGCTCTTCGGCGCGCGCCATTTCCAAGAGCTCGAGCAGCAGCACGCCGCCGAGGTGGATGGTGTCGACGCGCGCGTCACCAATGCCCGGAATTTTCGCGCGTTTGGCCGAATCAGCCTCGCACATGCGCTTGACCAGCTCGCGCAGATCGCGGCGCTTCACGCTCTGCGCGTTCAGGGAGCGGAACGGCGCGCCACCGGCGAGCAGGTGCGTGGCCTCACCGAGCGTGCGAATCGTGCCCGACGTGCCGACGAAGCGCGTGGCGCCGAACCGCTTGGCCTCGGCCATCACTTCGGCCGCTGCGCCCTGCACGTAACCGGATAGCTCGTACAGCTCGCGCATGCCGAGCGGCTGCGCGCCGCCCTGGCGATGCAGTAAGCGCTGCACACCAAGGCGCATGCTCTGCGCGAGCATCACCTCGTCGTGATCGCCCACCGCTACCTCGACGCTGCCGCCGCCGATGTCGATTACCAAGCCGCGCTCACCACCGAGATCGATGGAGTGCTTGACGGCTAGAAAGATCAGGCGCGCCTCTTCCGAACCGGAGATGACTCGCGGCATCACGCCGGTGCGCTGGAAGATCGCGTTCAAGAACTCGGTGCCGTTTTCGGCCTCGCGCGTGGCGCTGGTGGCCACCGCCAAGATCTCGTCGACGCCGCGGCTCTCGGCCAGCTTGGTGTAACGGGCGAGCACCTCGATGCCTTCGTTGAAGGCGCGCTCGGTGAGCCGCATTTCTCCGAACATGCCGAGGCCCAGCCGAACCATGCTCTTTTCACGATCGATGACGTGAAAGGTGCGGCCGTCGAACTCGACCACGACGAGATGGATGGAGTTCGTTCCGACGTCGATCGCGGCTAGCTTCACGAACAAGAACAGTATCAAAGTTTCGCGGACGGGAGCCCCGTTTATCGCCAAAAGCTGGCTGATTTTCGGCCGGCGCGCGCGAGCATCGGCGACGGCTTTAAGCTAGGCTCGCGGAGCCACCAGATGAACGGCATTGTCACCGTCCCGGCACGCTCGAGCGACTTTCAGCGCGCGTTCGTTGCCATGAGCTACTACTTCGGGGTCCGCGGGGAGGCGCTCGGGGAGCCGCTTTCAGGGCTCGGTCTCACTGCGGCAGCCGCCGACACCCTCGGGCGGCTCGCCGCCACCGAGCGGACCGAGCGAGCGCGAGCTTTAGGGGCCGAGCTGGGGCGATTGGCCACGGCGCTCGAGCTCAGAGTGCGGAGCCTCTTGCCATGATGGGGCGCGGCCGAGTGCTGAGCCGTGAGCAGGCGACGGACGCCGTGACCGTAGCCGTGCCGGGCAGCGCGACACCGACGGTGCCGTTTGGGCGCGTCGCGCCTCGCGTCGTCGTCGATGCGAGCGACGAGGCTGCGCAAATTTTGGCCGACGCACGCGCAGAAGCGCGGCGCATAGTTGCTTCTGCTGAACGGCAAATCGCGGATTTGAAGCTGCGCGCAGAAGCCGAGGCTCGCGCCGAAGCGACGTCCAAGCTCGCCGCGCACGCGCTGGCCCTCGCCAGTCACGAAGCGCGGAGCCAGGAGCGCGGTCTCGAGCAGAGCGTGGCGCTGGCCCGAGTGTTGGCCGAGCGCTTGCTCGGTGCGTCGCTCGCGGTGGCGCCCGAGCAGGTGGTGGCGCTCGCGCGACAAGCGCTGGCTGAAGCGCGCGGCGCGCGGCGCTTGCTGATCAGCGCGCACCCAGAAGACGCGCGTCTCTTGAGCGAGTCGCTACCAGAGCTGGGGGTCGTGGCCGAGGCGGTGAGCATTGCTCCGGACCCGACGCGAGAGCGCGGCAGCCTGCGCATCGAAACCGACATCGGTGTGCTCGACGCCGACCTCGCGCCACAGCTCGATCGGCTGGCACAACGGTTGAGGGAGACGCTCGCCGATGGCCAATGATCCGGTGAGCGGCTTTCCGGTACCGCTCGGCGCGCCGCCCACGTTCGAGGAGCGCCCTTCGAATACGAGCGTGAGGCCGCCGCGACAGCCGCGGCTTTGGCTGCATTTTTTGCTGTTTTTCGTGACCTTGGTGAGCATGCAGGTCACGTCGATGAATTCGTACGTCCCCCCGCCAGGGCACACCCTGGCCGGGTACGCCGCCTACCAGGCAGTCTCGTTGCTCGGCATTTTGCTCGTGCACGAGCTCGGCCACTACATCGCCGCGCGCCTGCACCGTGTTCCGGCGTCTCCGCCCTATTTTATACCGCTGCCGATTCTCGCTCTGTTCGGGACTCTAGGCGCGGTCATTACTATGGACGATCGCATCCGGTCTCGCAAAGCATTGCTCGACATCGGCGCGGCTGGTCCGATCGCCGGAATGGTAGTGGCGCTACCCGTGCTCGCCTGGGGCCTGAAGCTCTCGGCGGTGGCGCCGTCGCCGGCCGAACACTACTGGCAAGAGGGGCAGAGCATCCTCTATTGGCTAATGAAGCGACTAGTGATTGGTCCAATTCCGTCGGGGTACGACGTGCAACTTCACCCCATGGCTTTCGCGGGTTGGGGTGGCATGATGCTCACGATGATCAACCTGCTGCCGTGGGGGCAGCTCGACGGCGGACACATCGCATATGCCCTGTTCGGAGAACAACAGAATCACTTCGCCCGCTGGGTGCGAAGAGCCATGCTCTTGGCGTTCGCGTATAATTTGTTCGTATTCCTCGGGCCCGTCCTTCTGGGACATTCCGGAGGGTGGTTGGCAGCATTTACCAATTCGAGTTTTTGGCTCGTCTGGTATGGCGTGACGGGCATCATGTCGCGCGTCGCGGGACGCGAGCATCCGCCATTTGAACCGGCGCCGTTAGGGCGTGGTCGCCAACTAGTTGCCATCGCCTGTCTGGTACTTTTCGTACTGCTGTTTCTGCCCACGCCTCTCTCTCAATATTGAGAAGCACTTGCGCTGCATGGAACGACTACGCGACGTGCTCGACGTCGCGCTGCCGAACGCCGACATCTTGGCCGGTCGGGTCGACGACGCGAGCGTCCCGGCGTGGTGCGAGGCGCGCGACTGGACGACTTTCTTGCTCGCGCTCGACGAGACGAGCGTGCGCCACGCCGAAGCGCATGGGCTCGGGCAAATGCTCGCGACCTCCCCCGATGCGCCCGCCGGCTTGCGAAGCTTGCAGAGCGACGTGGCGCGCGTGACCGAGCTGCCGCGTCTATCGGCGAGCAGCGCGCTCAGTGGCGAAGCTTTGCGCAGCGTCAAGCTTCGCAAGCGCGCGCAGCTCGAAGGGCTTTTGGCGGCGGTGAGCGAGATGGCGCGCGCAGCCGAGCGCATCGTGGACGTCGGCGCCGGGAGTGGGCACTTCACGCGGCTCTCGGCAGAGCTTTTTCAGCGCCAAGCGCTGGGGCTGGAGCGCAATCCGGCGCGCGTTGCAGCGGCGACCGAGCGGGCTGGCGCTGGTGTGCGCTTCGAGGTTGCCGACGCCACCCGCCGTCTCGAGCTCGCATCGAGCGACCTCGCCATCGGTCTCCACGCCTGCGGCGAGCTCGGCGACAGCTTGACTCAAACTGCCGGCGAAGCGCGCTGCGATCTCGCCCTCGTCTCGTGTTGCCTCCAAAAAATCTCGAGCGAAGTGCGCCAGCCGCTGTCTCGCGTCGCCGCGCGTGCCCAGCTGCGCAAAGAGCACCTGGGCCTCAGCAACCTCACCGCTCAGCCGCGCGGCGTCGAGGCGACCATCGAGGTCACGCTGGCCGCGCGTCAAACCCGCTACGCACTCGGGCTGCTGCTGCGCGAGCGTGGAGTACCGGTAGCGCCCGGCGCAGAGATGAGCGGCATCAATCGGCGGCGCGCCAACGGCGGGCTCGCGGACGTCGCGACGCTCGCGCTCTCACAGCGTGGTCTGCCGCTAGCCAGCACGGCCGAGCTCGAGCACTGCTCGGAGCTCGCCGCCCGCGACTACGCGCGCATCCGTCGCTTGTCACTACCGCGCAGCATGCTCGCGCGCCTGGTCGAAGTTCTGGTCTCGCTGGACCGCGCTTCCCACCTCGAGGAGCAGGGGCAAGAGGTGCTGGTCGCGGCCCTGTTCGACCGCGCGATTTCGCCGCGAAATATTGGTATTTTCGCGAGCCGTTCGCTTTCGCGGCTGCCGGCGGCGTGATAGCTTCGCCGCCCGCTCCGCAGCGGAAATTCACATGAGCGACCGCAAGTACGCCGAAGCCGGAGTGGACTACTCCAAGATCGATCCGAGCAAGCTCTTGGCCCAAGAGCTCGCCGCCAAAACCGCGCAGCACCTCTCGCGCCTCAGCCTCGAAGAGATCGCGTCGAGCCGCGGTGAGTCGGCCTACGTCGTCAAGCTCGGCGGCGTATCGCTCGCCTTCGTTACGGAAGCGCTCGGCACCAAAAACCTGGTCGCCGACGCCGTACGCGCCTACACCGGGCGCACCCACTACGACGCCATCGCGCGCGACACCGTCGCCACCATCTTGAACGACCTGTGCAGCGTCGGCGCCAAGCCGGCCATGCTCACCGCCTACTGGGGCGCCGGCGACGGAGCCTGGTTCTCCGATGCCGAGCGTGCACGCGACCTGACCGAAGGCTGGGCCGCAGCCTGCGAAGAGTGCCGCGTCTCCTGGGGCGGCGGCGAAACCCAAGTCCTGCCCTCGCTGATCGAGGCGGGGCGCGTCGTGCTCGGCGGCTCAGCCGTCGGCCTCATCTCACCCGCCGAAAACGCGCTCTTCGGTGAGCGCCTCGAAGTAGGCGACCAAATCCTGATCGCTCCCGCCTCCGGCATTCACGCCAACGGCCTCAGCCTCGCCCGCAAAATCGCGGCCGGCCTCCCGCAAGGCTACCAAACCCCGATCTCGAGCGAACCCGGCGCCCGCACCTACGGCGAAGCCCTCCTCGATCCCACCCCCCAATACGCACCCCTCATCGAAGAGCTCCAGAACGCCGGCATCCCGCTCCACTACGCCGCTCACATCACTGGGGTAGCGGGTATACTGGTTGAGCTGCTTGCGCCCG
>JBEHXA010000461.1:0-6293 GCA_048498935.1 Myxococcota bacterium | reverse complement strand
GCTGACCGGGCTGCAGCGCGAGGTGCTGGAGTTCGCGCGCGGCGAGCGCACGCTGTTCGTGCGCCGCGTTTACCTGCACAAGTTTTTCGGTGACCTGCGGCGTCAGCTGGAGCTCGAGCTCGCCGGCAAGCCGATCGAGTTGAAGCTCAACATCGACACCAAGGTCGTCGCGCGCTTCGACGAGTCGCGGGTCGCGCGCGCCGTGCACAACCTGGCCCGCAACGCGATCGAAGCCATGGAAACCGAAGGCGGCGTGCTCACGCTGCGCGGCAAGCTCGAGGGGCGTACCCTGCTGATCGCCGTCAGCGATACGGGGCCCGGCATTCCGGCGGCCATCGAGGGGCGATTGTTTCAGTCCTTCGTGACCATGGGCAAAGAGGGCGGTACCGGTTTGGGCCTGGCCATCGTCAAGAAGATCGTCGAGGAGCATGGCGGCAGTGTGGAGGTCAAATCGAGCTCCAAGGGCGCCACGTTCGAGCTGCGCTTGCCTCAACCCGACCTACCCACCCCCGAGTCCAAGCCGGCCTCGCGCAAGGGCAGCAAGGGTTCCGCGGGACGCCCTGAATCGCGCTAGAACCAGCTGAGGCCGTCGAGCCCGTCACCTTCGACCCTTTCCGAGGAACACAAGCTCTTGCCGAAAGCCCTCCGCTTGCCCCTGCTCGAGGAGCGAAAGGACGAGCTGTCGAAGTGCGCTTATTGCCCCAAGCTGTGCCGCGCTACGTGCGTGGTCTCCGAGCAGCTCCCGCGCGAAGCGCTCACGCCTTGGGGCAAAATGACCTCTGCCTTCGGCGCCGCAGCGGCGGGTGGAGTCGACGCTGAATCGGCCGAGCTGGCGTGGGGCTGCAGCAATTGCTTTCGCTGTCGTGAAGCGTGCGACCACCGAAACCCCGTGGCTGATACGTTGAACGACGCGCGGGCCGATTACGTGTCGCTCGGTCAGGCGCCACCAGCCATCAGCGCGTTGCTGGCGCGCGAAGCCAGCATCTCTGCGGAGCAGACCGCAGCGCTGAAGCGGCTCGCGCACGAGCGTGGCGTGCACGCGCGCGCCGACAAGGCGCTGCTGCTCGGCTGCCGCTACGCCCAGGCCCTGCCCAACGACGCGCGCGCCGGCATTCGCTTGGCGACCGAGCTCGCGGGGCCGGTACGACTCTTGAACGGGTGCTGCGGCGCCTGGCAACGCGCCGCCGGTGATCCCGCTCGGGCGCGCGCTCGTCGCGAAGCTCTGCAGGCGGAGCTCGGCGACGCACAGCTGCTGGTGCTCGACCCGCGCTGCGCGCTCGAACTGGCCGAGCTCGAGCCGCTCTCGCTGGTGGCCCTGGCAGCGCGCCACCCGGAGCGCTTTGGCGTGCGAGCGGGCCAGGCTTGGCCGGTTCGCTATCACGACAGCTGCGCCCTCGGTCGTGGCCTCGGTCTGTACGACGAGCCACGGCTGTTGCTCGAGCGCGTGACCGGAAGTGCACCGCTCGAGCTCGAGACCCCGCGTGAGCTTTCTCGCTGCTCGGGCGCTGGCGGGATGCTGCCAATCAGCATGCCCGAAGTGGCGCACTCGGCGGCCGAGCAGCTGGCGCAGCAGCACCGGCGCCTGGGCGGCGGCGTCTTGGTGACGGGCTGCGCTTCCAGCACGAGCTGGCTCAAGCACACCGGTGCGGAGGTGGTCGACTTGGTGACGCTGCTGGCGAAGGGATTGGTCAGCGATGAGTGAAGGGCGTCGCCCGCGCCGACCCGTCGCGGCTCGGGTCTTGGCTTCGTTCGCGGTCGTGGTCGTGGCGTTCGCCGCTGCTGCCGGCTTCTGCGTGTTTGCGCAACGCCAGGCCGTCGAGGAAGCCAACCTGATGCGAGCCGGTTACTTTCCGCTGGCTCTGGCGGTGCGCGACGTCGTGGCCAAGCAAGACACTTGGAACACGCAGCTGAATCACATCACCTCGGCGCGGAACCCCGCCGACATTCGGGTGTGGTTCGATTTTTCGCTGCGCATGGGCCGTCCGCGTTTGTTTCGCGACGCGCGCGCGCGTGTGACTCACGCCTTCCTGGAACAGGGGGGCCGCGAATCCGGCGAGATAGGGCGCCAGCTGCTGCAAGAGATCGACTCGGCCGAACGCTTCGTGAGCCCCGACGCCGAAGGGCTGAATCGGCTGTTCGAGGCGCTCGATCGCCGCGACGTGGCGCAGGCCGAGCGTTTGCGAGACGAGCTCGTCAACCGTGGCTTCCAATCCGCCAAGCGCCTCGCGCAGCTCGAAAAGGGCGTCGAGCAGGCGGTGGATCGCCTGGTCGCGCAAGCCCGCGTGCGCGAACGCATCGCGACCTGGCTGCTGATTTCGCTCATTGTGGCCGCGCTCCTGATCGGCGTGGCAATGGCTGCGTATGCGCGGCGCATGCTGCTGCCGCTGGGTCTGGTCACCGAGCGCGCCAAGGCGGTGGCGCAAGGCGACCTGAAGCCCCGGCCCGCCGTGGTCTCGAACGACGAGATCGGAGAGCTTGCCACCACCTTCGAAGGTATGGTCAGCGCCATCGCTCGCGCCAACGAGCAGCTGGTCGCGGCGGAACGGCTCGCCACCATCGGCAAGATGGCGGCGCACGTCACCCACGAGATTCGCAACCCACTCTCTTCGATCGCGCTGAACCTGGAGCTGCTCGAAGAAGAGCTGCCCAGCGGTGCCGAAGAAGCGCACAACCTCCTTCGCGCCATCAAGGCCGAGGTCGAGCGCCTCTCGGGGCTGAGCGAACAGTACCTGTCGGTGGCGCGCCAGCGGCCGCAGGAGCTTCGCCCCGAAAGGCTCAGCGAGATCGTGGAAGAGGCGTGCGAGTTCGTGCGCCGCGAGCTCGCCCAGGCCGGCGCCACCTTGACGTTCGTGAACGACGCTGACGAGCGCGTGCTGCCCATCGACGAAGCTCAGATTCGTCAGGCGCTCTTGAACCTGCTGCGCAACGCGCGCGAGGCTATGCCGCAAGGCGGCCGCGTCGAGGTCAGCTTGCGTAGCGCTGAAGACGGCGGCATCGATCTCACGGTGGACGACGAGGGGGTGGGCATGCCCGATGCCACGCGCCAGCGCTTATTCGAGCCGTTTTTCACGACCAAGCAGCACGGCACCGGACTCGGTCTGGCCATCACCCGGCAGATTGCCGAGGCGCACGGCGGGCACATCAGCGTCGAGCCGCGCCAGCCCAAGGGCACGCGCATCGTGATGCACCTGATGGGCTAGGCAGGGCGCCTGCGCCTCAGTCCTTCGACGGCAGCAAATCGAAACTCGCACCAACGTTGATGGCGACCCAAGCATGGCCGTCGGCGGCGTCGTTGCCGTCGGTGAGCGAGCTCGCGCGTCCGTCGTCGGTAACGCGCTGGATCGTTCCGAACGCGCCCACCCCGACCGTGCCCAGCAGCGAAAACGACATCATGCGGCTGGTGCGATACTCCGCGCCGAGACCGAGCCGCGCCTCGAACGGCGCTTCCGTGAACTGGTACTCGGTCCCGTTTTCGAACCGGGTGCGCGCGCGCCGGTAGCCAATCGCGACCTCGGTGATGAAGCCCAGCCGATCGGGGTCGGAGTTGGCGCGCAGCCCGAGTGCCCAGAAATCGGAATCGCCGCCGCTCTGCTCGCCGTCGATCGGGCTCACGTACTTGCCGGCGCGCGTTTGCGCGCGCTCCCAGAGCGCGAACACCATGTAGCTGCGCGCGATGCGTGCGCCGGCATTGAGCTCGAACGTGGGCCCCGATTGGGCGTAGTTGGTCCAAGGCTCACTCTCGAGCACGACGTACGAAGGTCCCGTCGCGGAAGACACCACGTGGCCTTGCGCCCAGGCGTTGCCGAACGGAAAGAACCAACCGGCCCGTGCGCTCAGCCACAGCGCCATACGCGGCGCGAGGTGCTGCGGGGCAGGTGGGGGAGGCGGCGGCTCGTAGACGCCGTGCGGAGGCGGCGGTGGCTCCACCGTTGGGGGAGGGCTACCGTCTGGCGGTGCGCCGGGCGGCACCGCGCCGGTCGCTGCGACACCAGGCGGCTGCGTATAAAGGGGCTCTGTCGGCCCAGTGCCCGTTCCAGTACCAGCGGGAGCCGGCGCAGGGGAAGCCGCGGGCGCCGGAGCCGCTGCGGGCGGCGGAGCCGCTGCGGGGGGCGGAGCCGCTGCGGGCGCTCCTGGCGGCGCAGGAGGAGCGGCGGCTGCCGGAGCGGGAGGAGGGCTTGCTGGGGGCGGTACTTGGGCCCAGGCCGCGCTGGGTAGGGCTGCGACCATTCCCCAAAGAACGGCGACACGCTTCATCCGGGCTGGACCATAGCACGCAGCGTGCTACTCCCCGGCGCGCTGGAATTGGCCGCGCCCGAGCTCACGAGCAGCCCGATCAAGCCCCCGCCCTTGCAGCAAGACTGGAAGGCCCTCGGTTCCTACGGGACGCTGGGCCTGGAGATCGCGCTCAGCGTCGCGCTCGGCCTGTTCGGCGGGCAATGGCTCGACCGCAAGTTCGGGACCGGTGGGGTGCTCACTTGGCTCGGCTTCGCCTATGGGCTTGCGGCCGCGGGGCGCGCCATCTATCGAGCGGTGCGAAAGTCCAACCGTGAGGCAGAAGCGCTCGAAGAGCGCGAACGCCAAGCCCGGCACGACTACCAAGATGACGACCGCCACCGCTGAAGACCGAGGCATCCGCGCCGCGCTCTGGGCCATCGCCTCCACGGGCGCCGTGCTCACGCTCGCGTCGCCGTTCGTGCTCGGCAAGTCGGGGGTGGCGGGCGTGGCGCTCGGCTCGTTGATCGCTGCGTTCAACCTCTGGGCGCTCGCACGCATCGTGCGCGCGTTCATGGGCGGCGCAGGCTTGCCTTTGGTGCTGCTCGCGGCGCTCAAGCTGGTCGGTTTGCTCGCGGTCGTCGCGCTGGTGCTCAAGCTGGGCATCACCACGGTGATCCCGCTCGCGGTGGGCTACTGCGCGTTGCCGCTCGGCATCGTGTTTGCGCAGCTCGGTACGGCGCGCACGCTCACGTCCCCCTCAATTCACGGCGGAATCGACGATGATTCCGGCTCCGAAGGTCGATAGATGCCCGAACATTCTTCCTGGCTTACCCTCATCCTTTCTCACTTCCGCGAGACGCTCGAGCACAACGCTCAAATGCTCGGCGACACCGTCGTCGGCAAACAAGCACCGAGCTGGCACGGCTTCGAGCCGCTGGCAGCTTCGCTGTTCATCATGCTGCTCATCTTGCTGATCGCCGCGCGCGTGCGCTCGCGCCTGAATCGCACCGACGAGGCCATCGTGCCGGAGGAGACGCTGACGCTCCGCACGTTCATGGAGGCGTTCCTCGCGTACTTCTACGACCTGGCCAAGAGCGTGATGGATGCCGAGCGCGCCAAGAAATACTTCCCGCTCATCGGCACCGCCGCCATGTTCGTGTTCTTCGCCAACGTGATGGCGCTGATCCCCGGCATGCCGGTGGCCACCAGCAACCTGAACATCACCCTGGGCAGCGCCCTGGTGGTGTTCGTGCTGTTCAACACCTACGGGCTCATGACCAACGGCTTCGGGTACATCAAGCACCTGGCCGGCCCGGCCTGGTACCTGGCGCCGCTGATGTTCCCGATCGAGGTCATCTCGCTGTGCGTCCGGCCGGTAACGCTCGCCGTTCGTCTCATGGTGAACATGGCGGCCGACCACTTGATGCTCGGCCTGTTCTTGTCGCTGGTCGCGCTGCTCGTGCCGATCCCGCTGATGCTGCTCGGCTGCCTGGTCGTGCTGATCCAGACGCTGGTTTTCACGATGCTGACCTGCATCTACATCGGCCTGGCAACCGAACACGAGGCCCACGGCGCCCACCACTGACGCTCGACTTTCACCCTGCTCATAACGAGTTGGGTCAAATCGAGCAGCGCCCCGTTCACGGAGCACAAAGCTTCCCGCACTCCCAAAAACGAGTGGCAAGGGGAACGAAAACGAACTAAGAGCGGGTCGCGAAATTACCCCTGCCCCCAGCGCAGGCTTTAGGCGCAGAACAAGGCGCCACGCGGAGTAAAAGGAGTCCTTTAATGTCGAAGAACAAGCTCAAGCTTGCCAGTGTTGCCCTCACCACCTTCACCGCCGCTCCGGCCTTCGCCCAAGGCGCTGAGGCTGGTGGTAGCTCGGGCTCCGCTGCCGCGATTGGCGCCGCCATCGCGATCGGCTTGGCAGTGCTGGGTGGCGGTCTCGGTCAGGGTCGTGCCGCTGCTGCCGCTCTGGAAGGCATCAGCCGCAACCCCGGCGCCGCTCCGCGCATCCAGACCCCGATGATTCTCGGTCTGGCGCTGATCGAGTCGCTGGTGCTGTTCGCGTTCATCAT
>JBEHXA010000460.1:0-6297 GCA_048498935.1 Myxococcota bacterium | reverse complement strand
TCGGCCACCTCGGCGGCGGCCGCTCCCGCGAGCTCGGGGACGAGGAACGGCGCCGACGGGACAATCGCGATCGCGCTCAGCACGCCACCAAACTAACGCTGGGGGCAATCTACTTCGCGGCGCCCCGCGTCACTCCGGGAGGATCCCACGCGGGTTTGTCCGCGCCGACGCTGGGATCGCTAGAAGGGCGGGCATCATCCTCGGCCGATTCGTCCCGGGGCTGGGCGTCGGGCGCGGCATTCCGCTCGTCTCGCCCGGTTTGGGTATCCACAACGACCTTTCCCAGGCAGGTGAGATCCGGCTCGAGGCCGTAGAGCTCTTGCGCACCGCCAGCCGCAACACGACACCCCGTCATGACCTCGTCGAAGATGCTGAGCGCGCCGAACTCACGGCAGACGTCTATGAGCGCCGCAAGAAACCCGGGTTGCGGTGGAACGCAGCCCATGTTGCCCGCTACCGGTTCGACGATCACGGCCGCGATATCGCGACCGCGCTTCGAAAAGAGAGCTCGCAGCTGCGCGGCGTCGTTGTAGCGGGAGAGGAGCGTGTGACGCGCAATCGCTTCGGGCACGCCCGCGGAGTCGGGCGCGCCGAACGTGGCCGCGCCGCTTCCGGCTTTGACCAGTAGGGTGTCGGAGTGTCCGTGATAGGCACCCTCGAACTTGACGATGCAATCACGCCCCGTGACACCGCGCGCCAAGCGCAGCGCGCTCATCGTCGCCTCCGTACCGCTCGATACGCAGCGCAGCATCGGCATGCTCGGGTAACGAGCGGCGATGACCTCGGCAAACTCGACCTCCAATGCCGTGGTCGTGCCGAACGAGAGGCCGCGCCGAGCAGCCGCGGTCACCTCTTCGACGACCGCAGGATGCGCGTGCCCCAGGATCGACGCCCCCCAAGAGCCGACGAAGTCGATGTACTCGGTCGAGGAGACCGAGCGGAGCCTGGCACCGCTCGCAGACTCTACGAAGATCGGGTGCCCACCGACCGCTCGAAAGGCGCGCACCGGGCTGTTGACGCCGCCCGGTAACCTCCGCTGCGCGCGCTCGAACCATGCGTCGCTGCTCGAAGCAATCGCTTCGCCAGCCTCTCCGGAGAGCAAAGCTTGAGCTTTCATCGCATCGAACCTCTACCTTTCGCCAACACCCCAGCTGCACCTGCGGCCAGCAGCTCCGCAGCAACCGCTCGCCCGAGCGCCTCCGCGGCTTCGACAGGCCGACTTGCGGAGCGCCACAGGCAGACGCTGCCGTCGACCGAAAACACCGCAGCATCGAGCAGCAGGGCGCCCGCTACTGGGCGGGCCCAAGCGCCGATTGGTGCCTGGCAGCCTCCGTCGAGGTCTGCGAGGAGCGCGCGCTCGGCAGTCAGCTCGGCGCGGGCCTCGGGGACATCGAGCGTACGCACTATTTCGTTCGTGCGCACGTCGTCGCTTCGACTCTCCAGCACCACGAATCCCTGACCAGGCGACGGCAAGAATCGAGACGGATCGAAGCACTCGGTGATGCGGTTCGAAAGCTCCATTCGCTCGAGCCCGGCCTTGGCTAGCACGACCGCATCACACACTCCCTCGCTGACCTTGCGAACCCGCGTATCGACGTTGCCGCGTAGCACCATGAGCTCCAAGTCCGACCTCAGCCGCACCAGCTGGGCTTGCCGGCGCGGGCTGGTCGTACCAACCCGGGCGCCAGAAGGCAGCTCCGCAAGCGTGAGCATTCCTCGGGAAACCAGGCAGTCTTCCGCGCTGCCGCGGCGACATACGGCGCTCAATTCGAGGCCAGGAGCCAGCGCGCTAGGCACATCCTTGGCGCTGTGCACCGCGATATCGACCTCGTTCCGCGACAGCGCGAGCTCCAGCTCCTTGACGAAAATGCCCCGACCGTCGAACGCCTCGGCGCTGCCCTCGGCCAGGTCATCACCGTGAGTTCGGATGATCACGATCTGCGACTCGATGCTCAGCGATCGTAGCGCTTGCTGCGTGTACGCTGCTTGCCAACGAGCCAACGGGCTACCGCGCGTACCTATGCGCAGCGCGGTCATTTGGCGCTCGCTTCCGCAGTAGCTACCCCTCTGAGCGGTGCACGCAGTTCCTCACCAGCGGCTTCGCTCACGCGCGCGGCCCGCAAGCGCTCGCGCGTGCGGTCCCACAGCGCAATCCGACTGGCGAGCGCCCCCTCGACGGCCGCGAGCGCTTCGCGCCATTTGGTCGTGTCGCTTCCGCAAAGCTCCTGAAGCATGGCTAGAGCCAAGGGAAAGTGGTGATTTTCGTCCACGCCGATATGCCGTTCCAGGTAATACCGAAAGTGCTTGAGCCGCGCTTGCTCCTTGGCATCGAGCGCGTGCACGATGGCCCGGAACATGTCTGGAATGACGTCTTCACGACCGAACGTGAAAACGGCTGCCAGCTCGTGAACCCGTGCGGTCTCGAGCGATCGAAAAGTACTGCTGACGAAAGCGCGGGCTGGCTCGGGCACCCAACTGGGATCGAACGTACGAGTATCGCGAGCTCGTTCGATCAGAGCATCGACGGCATGCGTATCGGCCCGAACCTCGAGCATCGCGCGCCGATAGATATCGAAGTGACTCGCATAGCCCCCTTCCCCATCCTCGTCGCTCTCTTCGCCGACCACGATCTCGTTGATCAGGCGGGCGGATTTGGCCGAGACCACGGGTACCCAAGGCAGCTCGACGCACGTGAGCTCGTGCTGCAGGCGTTTCACGATGGACATGAAGTCCCACACCGCGAACACGTGACATTCCATGAAGCGCGCGACATCGGCGAGAGTGGTAAGCTCTGCGTAGATCGGATGCGCAATCAGCTCACCGCGCCCGAGTCGCGCGGCTTGCATGAGCTCAGGGAGTCCGAACGCTGTCATGGGTGCCTTTGGCTTTCAGCTGCGCCGGCGAGCGTTCGCACGGCAATGTTCGTCAGTGTGTCGATGAAACCAGGGTCGTCGTTGAGAGCCGGCACCCGGACCCAACCGAGCCCCAGGCGCTCCGCGATTGCCCGCGCTTCGATGTCCAGGTCGTAGAGCGTCTCCACGTGCTCGCAGAGAAAACCCAAGGGATCGACGATCACGCGGCGTACCCCGCGTTCCGCAGCGCGGGCAAGCGCCATTGAAAGGCTGGGCTGGAGCCATTCGCCGCCGTCCATCCCCAAGCTCTGAAAGGCCACGGTCACCGGCAGCTGCAGCTGGTCTGCAATAGCGCGAGCGCTCGACTCGACCAAGGCGGTGTACGGGTCCCCCGCACGAATGACCTGCACTGGTAATGAGTGCACCGAAAGTACGATCTCGGTCGGCTCGTTCACACCCTCGGTCACGGCGCGGAGCGCCCTCACATGAGCCGCGACGAAGCCGGGCTCGGTGCCCCAGGGAGCCACGGGCCTCAGGCGGGGCAGCGATTCTGACAGGGCCGCTCGTGCCTGTTCGACAGCCTCTACGTAAACGTGAACGCTGTGTGGCGCGAGCGGTACCACGGCGAGGTCCGTCACGCCTCCGCTCCGCGCCGCGTGGAGCGCTTCAGCCAGGCCCGGCTCGGATAGCCGCATCCCGACGAATACCGGCAGGCGCAGCTGCTCCGTGAGCCTGCTCGCTACCCGGCGCGTCAACGCCAGGAAGGGCGAGCCGCCTACGGCTTGGTACCGTCGCTTCACTTCTTCCAGAACTTCGACCGGCACGGGCCGCCCGCGGCGAATCCGGCTGAGGAAGTGCGGCAGGTCATCCAGGCTCTCGACGCTGCCGTGCGCTGTGAGCAGGACGCCACACCCTGCGAAACTCGAGCTCATCATGACGTCCCCTGCCCTCCGCGGTTCAACTGGCGAACAGGATGAAGTAGACACCGCACCCCGTTGCGGACGTGAGGCAAACGCCGACGAACGTCAACTTGCCCCAGATCGTGTGCTGAGCCGTGAAGCCGCCCGGCAGCGAGGCATGAAAGCGCTTCCAAGACAGGCGCGCCAAGCTGAGCCACGACACGAAGGTACCGACCGCAATCAGCACGTGAAATAGCAAGAAGCCTCCCGCCACATTCGGCGCCAAGCCGCTTTGGGCCAGTAGCGCTTGCGTGCCGCCCGAGAGCCGAATATCCGCCTCGAACAGCAGCAGAGAGGTCGCGATCAGTGCGAGCGTGACCGCCTGAAGATTGCGATGCTTGATGTGTTCACCACGTCGAACGAGTCGAATCGCAGCGCTCATGACGAACGGCAAAGCGACGAACAAGATGATGGCGACATCCATCAGGATGTCCGCCCGCGTGCCAAAAAAGCCACTAGGTAACATGCTCACCTTCTCCTTCATTGAGAGCCCTGCTCAAATCGAGCCCGTCACGATGTCCGTGCCAAATGCGCACAACGACGGCGCTGGCCAGCGCGAGGCCGTTCAAGACGGCCGCAAACAGAAACGGCGCGTGAGGCCCGAGGTCGTCGTAGAGCCTGCCGCCGACGCCTGCAGAGATCAGAATGCCGAGCGCCCCGCACAGGTTGAAGATGCCGACGACACCGCCTCGCCCGGAGAGCGGCGCCTCTTGCCCGAGCAACGTCATTGACGCCAAGAAGGCGGCAATATGGCCGGCCCCGAGCAGCGTAAAGGCGGCCAGCCCGATGAGCGACAGCGGCGTCGAGACCAGGCCTACGCACAGGTACCCGAGCCCCGCCAAGGCGAAGCAAGCGACCAAGGTGGACGCTTTGCGCGCTCGATCCAACGCGATACCAAACAACGGCGCGGTCAGCAGCGCCGCTGACTCGGCGACGATCATCGGAATTCGACCGTGAGCGAGCGCGTGGGTCGCCGGTTGCCCTTCCGCCAACGCTTGATTGGTGCCCCAGAGCGTACTGAAGGTGCCGAGCAGGACCATGTCGGCTCGAGCCACGAACGCAAAGACGAAAGCGAGTGCGAGGTTCGGGTTCCGCCCCGCGCGCACGGCGCTTCGAACCAGGCCGCCCAGACTGGAACGCTGCGATGCCTTTACCTGTTGCCCGTCATGCAGGCCCCAACCAACAACCAGCGCGGAAAGCCAGCAGGCGAGTGCCACCGAGTAGTGCGTGAGTTGGCCCGACTTCAGAGCATCGAAACCCAGGGCGCCAAGCCATTTTGGTAGCGCGCCGGTGACGCCGAGCAGCAAGACCAAGCCGATGCCGTTCAGCATACCGGTCACAGCGGCCAGTCGACCGCGCGCGCCCTCCACCGGATACTCGGTGAGCGCTGTCGACAACATGCCGGTCGCCGCGCCAACGCCGACTGCGTAGACCAGCCGGCTTGCCATCAGCTCACCAACTGAAGTCACCATTGGGTACAGCAAGTAGCCGAGCCCCATCATGGCGAAGCCGAACGCATAGATGCGACGACGCCCCAGGCGATCCGAGAGCATGCCGAGCGGCATGAATACGGCTATCAGGACTACCTCTCCCCAAAACGCCAAGTCACCGCTGAGGCGTCCTTGCTCGGAGGTGGGCACGCGCAGCACCACATTGAGCACATAGGGAGTGCCTATCGAGATGAACGTGAGCAAACCCACCGTCGTCAGCGCTGCGTACACGTAAGCCGCGACATGCTTGCGCGCGATGCCGTCCCGCAGCTCGACGGACGCAACCTTCAAGCGTTTGGCCGGAGCCGCGGCCTCCCCCTGCGCGTTCTCGTCGGCCATAGCTAAAAGCGCCTACCTTTGAGGACCCGAACGAAGTGATCCGCCACGAGGCCGAGGCCCGCCGGGAGCACCGCTGCGACCAGCAACCAGACGGCCGAGTCCGCTCGGGAGGCAGCGATGCAGAGCAGAGCCACCAAGAGCGCGGCCGCCACCCGCGCCACCGCGAAACCGCGGTAGGCACGCTGACAAGTCCGACAAATCCTAAAGTGCTGCTCTTGGCGGTTGGCCAAGTGCATTTGGCCTTCCCACTTGCGGTAAAGGGACGCCGACTCCGGCGCCAGGGTGCGAGCCTGGGGCGCGCGCTCGCCGCGAACTCGCTGGTTCAGCTCCCGTTGCCAGAAGGTACCGCCCGTCGAGCGAAGCCAGGCCCGATAGTCTCGAACCACGATGTCTTGGCCGACGTTCGCAAACAGCTCATCCGGGTGCTGATCGCCTTGAGCGAGGTGGGCCATTTGGCTGCGAATGAGCACCGCATCTTCTTCCGTCACCCGCGCGAACGTCAGGTGGAACATGAAATCCGGAACGGGTATCCGCTTACTGGCGTAGAGCAGGAAGATGACCCGGCAGCGGCCGTATCCCAGCGGCGACACCGTGAAGGAGATCCCGACGGACTTGCCCTCCGCCGAGCACGACGCTGGCGAGCGTGCAGACGGAGGG
>JBEHXA010000459.1:0-6299 GCA_048498935.1 Myxococcota bacterium | reverse complement strand
CTGAAGGCTTTTTTACGCGCGTGAGCTTGGTATCACTCCCGGGTACTACAGCGCGCCTCAAGGGCCAGGCGCTCGCGATCGGCGCAGGGGTGGGCGAGTGCTTGGAGGCCTTGGCCAGCACCGAATGCAGCAGCGAAGAAGAGCTCGCCGAGCGTTTGCGTCTCTTCGATACGGCGCTCGGGCACCTGCGCTTGATGCGCGTCGAGGATCGCGTTCCCGGCCCGGCGCCGGCAGCTCAGTGAGTCGCGGCACCGGTTTTTGCTGGGCATTCTCAAACAGATCCACCCCGGCCACTTGACCGACAGAACGCGCTCAAGTGCGCGCAACACTTGCGTTCCGGCCGATTAACCCTAGATCTCGATCACGCAGGGGACGCGTGACACGGACCGAATTCGCCATCACGTCCAGAAAGACAGTTCTAATGACATGCGGTGCGGAACGAATAACCTCCACACCGCTTCAGGCCGGGGAGTTTGCGAGCTCAATAAGTGACCGACCTTGCGATTTTTCTCGCTGAACAAGTACGAAAACTAAGAACCCAAGCTGGCATGACCCAGGCCGAGCTCGCCTCGCGAGCTGGTGTCACTGTCGAGACCGTTGCGCGACTGGAGCGAGTACTCCGTGGACGCGCGTCGGCCAACGCCAACCCGTCGCTCGAGACGATGGAGCGCATCGCTTCTTCGCTCGGTGTCGATGTGTCGGACCTCGTGTCGCCTTCCAAGGCGCGCCCGAAGGACGATCGGCTGAACGTGGTCTTGCGCGGCGCTAGCGCCACGGTGCGGCGGCGCGTGCTGCTGATCACCGAAGCGCTAATCCGCGACGAGCAGGTCGAGGCCCGGCAGGCCAAGGCCGAGACGAAGCTCAAGAAGGCGTCGAAGCGGCGCTAGCGTCCGGACGGCGCTAGCCGTCCAGACGTCTCTGGGTGGCCTGCAGCTTGCTGCGGGCCGCACTGCTCAGCTTTCCGATCACCACCAGGCTCGAGCTTTGTGCGCGGAAAATGCGCGCGGCCGCCGCCTGAACGCGTTCGAGCGAGACGCCTAGGAGCTGCTCGGTGCGCTCGGCGGGCGTCGTGGCGGCGCCGCTCAGCACCGCCTCGCCGACGAAGCCGGCGAGCTCGCTCGGCATGTCGTAGAGTTCGAGCATCTGCCAACGCAGCCGCGCCTTCACGCGCTCGAGCTCTTGAGCCGTCGGACCGTTTCGCGCCAGGTCTTCGAGCACGTTCAAAGTCTCGTCGAGCACACGCGGCGCCGAGGCGTGCGCGCACTCGGCCACGATCTCGATCATCCCGGAGTCGGCGTAGCTCTCGAACAGCGCCGCGACGTCGTAGCAAAGGCCGCGCTCGTCCGAGAGCGCGCGGTACAGTCGGGTCGCGTTGCCGTCGTCGAGCACGCGCATGAGTAGCTCGGTGGCGGGTTCGTCGACGTCGCCCTCACCGGGGCCGCGAAACGCCAAGCCGAGCCAAGTCTGGCTACCGGTGTCGGCGACGTAGCGAAACTGCGCGCCGCGCTGCGCCCGCGGCGCGCGGGTGCGCAGCTTGCGACCGCGCGGCAACCCGCCGAAATGTCGGGCTGCGGCGCGCGCCATGGGTTCGACATCGAACGGCCCCGCCAACGTCACGACCATGCCTTCGCCTACGTAGTGGCGGCGATGAAAGGCACGCAGCGCACGCGCGTCGAAGCGCGCGAGCGTGGTCCGCGTACCGGCGATTGGCATACCCAGCGGGTGCCCGCTGAAGCAGAGCTGGCGCAGGATGTGCGCGCCGTCGATCAAGCGGCCCTGCCCGTCGTAGGCCTCGAGCAGCTCCTCGCGCACGATGCCCTTCTCGATGGCGATGTCGTTGAAGAGCGGCTCCTGACAAACCTTCGCCGTCAGGGCCAGCGACCGCTCCAAGTTTTCGACCGGCACCGAGCACGACAGCGCGCCGTGATCCACGTAGGTCATCGCGCTGAACGCCGCGCCCAGTTCTTCGAACGCCAGCGCTTGAGCGTGGGCGCTCGGGTAGCCCGGGATACCCCGGTGCAGCATGTGCTCGTGGAAGTGGCTGATGCCGTTGTCGCGAGCGGTCTCGAAGCGTGAGCCGACCCGGACCTGCACGTCGAGCGCGGCGCGGTGCACGCCCGGCAGGTGCACCAGGTTCAGGCGCAGCCCGTTGGCGAGCACGCGCTGCGTGAGCCGAAGTTCCTTGGTGCCGGCCTTGCGGGCTCGCGCCGTCACTCTTGGTCGTCCACGCGACCCTTGGCCTCTTCGCCGAACTGGGGCATCACCTTGAGCTTGTCGCCGGCAGCGCGCCGCAGGTCTTGAACGTAGCGCACCAGCGCTTCGTTGGCCTTGGCTTGCAGCAGTGCCTGCACGACCTTGGCCTTGTCCTTCACGAAGTCCTCGCGGCTCGCTTCGGTACGCTCTTTGAGCTGCAGCACGATCGCGCCAGTCGCGGTACCGAGCGGCTTTTCGTAGACCTGGTCGGCTTGCTTGAGCTCGAAAGCCTTCGCTGCCAGCGGCTCGTTCGGCGACAGGTCGGGGAGCGGGTTACCCGAAGCGTTGAACGGCGCCGAGACCTCGAACTGAGGCCGATCGGCGGCGAGCATGGCGGGCGTATCGGCGCTGTCGTGCTTGGCGCCAGCAGCCGGCTTGGCGACCTTGGAGGTCACGTCGACAGCGAGCGCGCGCGTTGCCTCTTCCAGCTTTTCGCCGGCCTTGGCGCGCGTGATCAGCTGCTCGGCGAACTGCTGCAGCGCCTCGTCGGCGGCGAAGCGCGCGTAGAGACGCGCGCCGACGTAGCGACGCCCGGCCGCTTCCAGGTTGTCGGCGGCGAGCTTGCCGGCCACGCGCAGCACGTGAAAGCCGCGCGGGCTCTCGATCACCGCCGAGACCTCGCCCGCCTTCAGGCCCTCTGCCGCCTTCTTGAGCTCGTCGGCGCCGATGCCGTAGCCGGTACCGAGGCAGCCCAGGTCTCCGCCCAAAATCGCGGTCGGCCCTTGCGACACCTCGCGGGCGACGCTCGCGAAATCTTCACCCTTGGTGATGCGCTCGCGCGCGCGCTCGGCCTTTTGGCGCGCAGCCACCTTCTCGTCGTCGAGCGCTGCGGACGGTAGCTCCACGAACACTTCACTCGCGAGCGTGCAGCCGTCGACCCAGTCGACCTTCTTGGTCGTCCAATCGGCGTCGACCTGCGCTTGATTGGCGAGGCTCCACTTCGTGATCGCCGCTTCGTCCAGCGCGACCGCGTACTTGGCGAACCAGTCGCGCGACAGGTTCACGCTGCGCACGACCAGCTTGGTGCGATCGCGCTCGAACAGCAGAAACGCCTCGGGATCGGGGATGTGCACGCGCGAGCGCACGATGTCGCGCATGCGCGCCGCCAAGAGCTCACGCTCTTGCATGTCCCGAAATTCCTTCGGGCCGCGGTTCGTCATCAACCGGATCTGCTTTTCGTAGAGCTTGTAATCGAAGGGCTCGCCTTCGGTTCGGCTCACCTGCAGCTGCCGCACCGGATAATCCGAGCCAGCCGCGCAGTGGTAGCCGGCGTCCGAGGGACGACACAGCCCGAGCAGCCGCGCCAGCTCCGGCATGCCGCGCATACCCATGTCGCCGCCACCCGCCAGCGCTTCAGCCGGCAGCGAAGCGCGCACGCGCCCTGCGAGCAGATCCGCCTCGAGCGCGTCCTCGCCCACCGTGAGCCCGAGCTTGTTCGCTTCGGTCACCAAGAGCTCGCGCTCGACCAGGCCGTCGAGCACTTTCTTGTTGAGGCTCAACTGCTTGGACATCTTCGGCTCGACGCCGCGAGGCACGATGATGCCGTGGGCCGCGTAGTACTCCTTGGGGTCCACGCAACGACCGTCGAACGCTACCGCGCACTCGCGGCTCAGCTTGGCGCTCGGACCCGTGCGGCCGGTGCGAAACTCGAGCGCGAACACCACGATGATGGCGAACGCGACGCCCGCAACGACGACATTTCCAACTCCGCTGCCTCGGAAAAAACTCAGCATGGGTCCCGACTTTGGGCGGCGCAGATATCACGCCCCGCCAGCCGAAGCCAGGCCTGCTCGGCCCGCGGGTCGACGTTGGCCCCAACGCCCCAACTTCCGCCGACAGCGCGTAGCCGCGCGGCTCAGCGCGGGCGGTCGCGACTGACGGTCTTTTCGAGACCGAGCGCGTAACGCAGCTCGCTGTCGAGCTCGTCTTCGCTAGCGACAGCGCGCTCGAAAGCCACCTCGTACCAGGTGTCGAGCGTGTTCGAGGCATCACCCGGATCGCGCACCGGCACCTCGGCGACGCCGACCTCGCTGTAACCGCGACCTAGCGCCTCGGCAGCACAGGCTCGAGCGCGGTCGTAAAGCTCGCCCGCGACGGCAG
Organism: Myxococcota bacterium; assembly: GCA_048498935.1. Classification (GTDB taxonomy): domain Bacteria; phylum Myxococcota_A; class Polyangia; order Polyangiales; family Polyangiaceae; genus PMG-095. The sequence continues at coordinate 1,946 of JBEHXA010000459.1, read as the reverse complement.
CCGGAAAATCACTGGCTTGCGCGCGCACCACGAAGCGCACGGCCAGCACTGCGCCGGGACGCGCAGCGACGCCGCTGTCCATGATGAGGTTGTCTCGCACGCGATCGGCGAGGACTACCTGGTCACCCAAGGTGCGATACACCTCGAAACCGCGGGCAACCAGGGTCTTTTTGAGCTCAGCAGGCGTGGGGGTCATGGGGGAAGTGGCCTCGGGCCGCGACGTCCCTCATGGTCTTGGTCATCATGAGAGACCCCTCTCACGCACACGAGATCGACTCCCGCCAACGTACGCGGTCCGATCGGGCATCGTCAAGGTCCGGCAACTGCTGAGGGTTTCTTGTCGAGCGGGGGCTCGGCCCCCGGGGCTTGCGGCAAGCGATGAACCGCCGTCCGCTGACGGCGAAGCCCAAGCATGATCATGGATTCGACCGGGCAGGCGCAAAATCGCACCGCACGCGCGTTCGTAAGCGAAAACCGAGCTGTCATGATCGGTTCGCGAGCGTGACGTTTTGGGCCGCAGTCGCAAAACACGGTCGATTCGGTGCTTTCGGTAACGGTGGGGGCCTGGTGTGGCCATGATAATGTCGTGATTGTGAGCCGCCGCAGCCCACCGTCGTCGTCCGAGGTCCACGCGCAACGCCGTGCAACCGGCGGCGCTCGCCGCGAGGCGACGGAGCGTGTCACGCTCCGCGCTGCGGGTTTCGAGACGCACGGCTGGACACTGAACGTTAGCCGAGGCGGCATGCGCGTGATCCTCGAGGAGCCGGTCACCGCCGGCGCCGAGTACGACCTGGTCGTCGGCGACGCCGACGACTCGTCGCGTAAGGTTTCGGTGGTTTGGGTGCAAGACGAGGCCGACGGGCAGATCGTCGGCTTCCGCTATGTCGACGTGATCGGCACGATGCCGCCGCGCAGCGGCTGAGCGAGTGCAGCGCTCGAGCGTGAGCCGCCTGGGCCGGTGAGCAGCGCCGCGGTATGGTCGCGCCGTTGCTCAGCACGGCTGAAATTCTGGGGCCCACGGGTCCGTTGTCGCGAGCCTTGCAAGCCTACGAGGCGCGCGACGGACAGCTCGCCATGGCTGCAGCGGTCGAGCGCACGCTGAGCGAAGATCGCATCCTGTTTTGCGAGGCCGGCACCGGCACCGGCAAGACGCTCGCTTACCTGGTCCCGGCGCTGCTCTCCGGCAAGAAGGTGATCGTCTCGACCGCCACGCGCGCGCTCCAAGAACAGATCTTTCAAAAAGACCTGCCGCTGATCGAGGAAGCGCTCGGCATCAGCTTTCCGGTGGCGCTGATGAAGGGGCTGTCGAACTACGTGTGCCTGCGGCGCTTGCACGAGTTTCGCAGGAGCCCCGAAAGCCAACGACCGATGTACGCCCGGTCGCTCGATGCGCTCGCGAGCTTCATCGAAGAGTCGGAGACGGGCGATTTGGCCGAGCTGCGCGGCATGGCGGAGGACGATCCCATCCGCGCCGAAGTGGCGTCGTCGAGCGACACCCGGCTGGGCCAAAGCTGCCAATTCTTCGACGAATGCTTCGTCACGCGCATGCGCCGCGAGGCCGAGCGCGCGCGCGTAGTCGTCGTCAACCATCACCTGTTCCTCGCCGATCTGGCGCTGCGAGGCCCGCACCCGGGCCGCGTGCTGCCCGACTACGACGCGGTGATCTTCGACGAGGCGCACCAGCTCGAAGACATCGCGACCGAGTTTTTCGGTACGCGCATTTCGCGGCGACGCATCGAGCGGCTGCTCGCCGATACCGAGCGCGCGCTGCACCAAGCCGGCGCAGCCGATCCCCTGTTCGGCGGTGACTCCGCGATGCGCAGCATCAGCGCGGTCGAGGTGTCGGCCGACGCCTTCTTCGAGTCGGTCTCCAGGCTGGCGGGCAAGGACGAGCGCATCACGCTCGAGCTCGCCTGCGAAAGCGTCGCGCTCGAGTGCCGCAGACA
>JBEHXA010000458.1:0-6306 GCA_048498935.1 Myxococcota bacterium | reverse complement strand
CGGCAAGTCGGGCAGCTCGCGGTAGCGAGCCGGCGGCAGCGGATAGCGAAGCTTGCGCGGCGCCGCTCGTTCGCGCGACTCCAGCCAGCCGTCTAGCTCGCTCCACGTGTGTACGCCGCGCTCCGCGAGCACGCCCACCAGGCGACGCCAAATGAACGCAGTGGCCTGCACATGACCGAGCGAGCGCCGCTCCAGGTGTAAGCCGTGCCCCAAAAAGCCTGCCAGCGCGCGCAGATTGCGACGCGGCAAGTCCGGGTAAAGGCGGCAGGCAATGGCGTGCACGCACACCGCATCCAGCGGAAACACCGCGGCGGGCTCGAAGCGCTCGGCCCAGTCGCGCAAGAACGAAAGCTCGAAGCGCGCAAAGTGGATCGCGGACGGAGTCGGGCCGGAGTCTTGCTCGCGCATCAGCATCCGCAAGCGTCGCCACGCTTCCTCGGCCGGTATCGCTTCGGCGAGCACGCGATCGTGAAAGCCGGTCAGCTGCCGCACCTGCGCGGAAATGTGTTGGCCTTGCGGCGGCGTGATCCAGTGCGCCACCGCGCTCGCCTCGCGCGCCGGGTCGCTGGCGCGCGCCACGCACCAGCCGAGCTCGAGCACCACGCCATGAGCGGGCGACGCCCCGGTCGTCTGGCAATCGACGACCAGCACGTCGAGGTCGAGCAGCGCGGTCACCCGCATCACTTATGGCCGACTGCGCGGCCTGACAATGCTGGTGCCTGAAAGAGCTCACCTTCCCGGCGGAATCGCCAGAATGCTCGCCATCACGTCCTCGTTGGGGTCCACGCTCACCGGCCGCAGCGAAGCCCTTCGCGGAGCGTTGGTCGAAACATCGGGGTGGATGATGGTGTAGCCCTCGGCGGCTGGTCCAGGCGCAGGGGGATGAGGCTCGTGCGGCCCCTTCGGCGGGTGTCCACAGGCAAGCAATAAGGAAGCGGCGACGAACCCACGACTCCAAGCAAGCATGCCGCCGCCAATTGCACCGCTCGTTCCAGCCCGCAGCGCGCTGACGGAAGCGCGCATTACCGCACCCTCACCGCCGTCGCGTTACCGCGCCGCAATCTTCGCCCCGTCGAACGTGCGCGACCGTCGCGAGGCACATTGCCCCTTTGCGACAACTTGGGCCGCGTGAGCGATTGCGCTAGTCAAAGGGCGTGGCTGCCAAGAAAGCGACGACGAAGGGCGCGAAAAAGCCGGCGAAGAAGGTAGCGAAAAAGCCGGGAACGAAGCGGCGTCGGGGCGTGGCGCTGCGGCCGACCGAGCTGTCGGCGCGTGAGCTCGCTGATGTCTCGGGCGTGGAAGGGCTGGGAGCGCTCGTGACCGGTGTGGAGGCCGTGGGCGGCGCCGTGCTTTCGCGCTACCGCGAGCCGCTCGGCGGTCACGCATTGCTGCTCGTTGCGCTGCCGATCGAGCACGTGAGCCCAACGCCCTTCCAGCGCGACGTCAGCGACGCCCACGTGCGCAAGCTCACGCGCGCCATGGACAAGACCAAGCGCTTCCTCGACCCGCTGATCGTCGTGGCGGCCGACGGCAAATACTGGACCCCAAACGGCAACCATCGCCTCACCGCGCTGCGCGAGCTCGGCGCACAGTCGATCGTCGCGCTCTTGGTGCCGGAGCCCGAGGTCGCCTACCAAATCCTGGCGCTCAACATCGAAAAGGCGCATTCACTGCGTGAGCGCGCGCAAGAGGTCGTGCGCATGTACCGCGAACTCGCCGGCATCGCGCCCCAAAAAGAGCCCGATTACGAGCTCGAATTCGAAGAGCCCGCGCTCGTCACCCTCGGCTTCGCCTACGAGCAGCGCGGTCGCCTCGCCGGCGGCGCCTACCATCCCATCCTGCGCAAAGTCGACGGCTGGCTCTCTGGCAAGCTCGCCGACTCCGTCGCCGAACGCGAGCGTCGCGCCGCCGTGCTGATCGCCCTCGACGACGCCGTGAACGAAGCCGTCCAAAAACTCAAAGAGCGCGGCCTCACCAGCCCGTACCTCAAGAGCTTCGTCGTCGCCCGCATCAACCCCCTGCGCTTCATCAAAGGCGACCTCCCCACCTTCGACGACCTCTTCCAAACCATGACCAAGCGCGCCCGCGGTATGAAAACCGACAACATCAAAACCGAAGACCTCGCCCGCAGCGGCGGCGCCCCCGACGAAGAGTGAACCGCTCCTGGTCAGTGGTGGCCAACGGAGCCGTGCTCGAGACGGCACGACCGTTGTGCGGTGGCGCTTCGCATGGGCAGGCCGTCGCGACCAGCCGAGGGTTCGTGAAAGAGCCCGTGAGCTAGCGGGGATCCAGAGACCACTCCCTGCTGACAACGAGCACTCCCAATTTTGGTCATCGGGTGGCCCAGTTTTGGGAAGGTCTGCACAAATTTGGGAGATGGGGTCGCCATCGGCGAAGGGGCAGACGCAAGTGGCCGAGTCGGTTGCCGTGTCGCACTAGATTTGAACACCGACATCAGCATTTCGCTCCATGGCCGCGGTCGCTCGGATGCTACGAAAGAGCATGCGCGCTGCCTGTTTGGCCCTCACGTTAACCCTCGGCTTGGGGTGCGGCGGGGCTTCCGGCGAGCGCGGAGCGCCCCAGGATCGCGGGGGTTCCGCGAGCGAGCCCGGCGGCACCGCCAACGCCCTGGGCGGCAGCAGTGGTGGTGGCGGGACGGCCGGCGCCTCGAACGACACGGGCGCCAGCGGCGGAACGGCGCCGCTCGGTCCGCCGGCGTTGCGCACGGTCGTGTATTTGCCGAGCTATCGCGGCGCGCTGAGCAACTGGACGTCGCGCATCGACGGCTCGCGCATGAGCTATGTCAACTTGTGCTTCGCAGAGGTGGGCGCGCAGGGCGGCGTGAGTTATGCGGATCCGGATCTGGATACGTTCGTCACCGCTGCGCACGCGGCGGGCGTGAAGGTGTGCATGGCCATCGGCGGCGGCGCCATCATCGACACAGGTGGCCCCTTCGCCACCGTGCTGCAAGATGGCACGCGCGAAGCGTTCGTCGATGAGCTCGTGCAGTATGCGAGCACGCACCAGCTCGACTGCATCGACGTCGACCTCGAGGGCAACGCGGTCAACTCCTATTACGAAGCTTTCGTCACGTCGCTCGCCACCAAGCTGCACGGCGCCGGCAAAGAGATGACCGCCGCCGTCGGTAGCTGGTTCGGCGATCGCATTTCTACCGCCGCCATTCAGGCCTTCGACTTCATCAACGTGATGGCGTACGACCTGCACAACCCGTTTGCTGCGACCGAGCCAGTGCAGTCCGCATCGATCGACGAGGCGACCGCCGAGGTAGAGTACTGGATCGGCCGCGGCTTGAGCCGCGAAAAGGCGGTGTTTGGCGTGCCGTTTTACGGCTTCAAGTGGGTCGCGGGCAAAAGCGAGGCGCTCACGTACGCGCAAATTCTCGCCGGCAACCCCGCTGCCGAGACTTCCGATCAGGTCGACCTTTCGGGCGCCGTGACCTACCTCAACAGCCGCACCACCATCGTCGCCAAGGCGCAGCTCGCCAAACAGTACGGGGGCATCATGGTTTGGGAGCTCGGGCAGGACGCGCCCGGCGACGCGTCCCTGCTCAAAGCGATCGCAGACGCCACGCGCTAAAGCGTCGACGGCTACATCAGCGGTTGGGCGAGCGGAGGCGGAGCAGCGCGCCGCGCGGTCAGGGCCGACACCTCTTCGCCTTCGATGCGCACGAGCCCGCGATTGCGATGGAGCAGCAGCCCTTCGGTGTTGGTGCCACCGCTACCCTCGACCACAATCGCGACCTCGCTCTTGCGGCCGTCGTTGAAGGCCAGTGCGGTGAAGCGCGAGCCGGGCAAGAAGCCCGTAGCCAGGCCGCAACAGGTGTTCGACACCAAGATGCCCTGACCCACGGCTGCCGCGGCGGGATTGTCGCGTAGCTTGAGTAAGTTATCGAGCACCGTGGTGTGATCGGCGGAGAGGAGCAAAACGCCCGCCATCGAGAACGTGGCGAAGCCGTCCGGCGCGGAGCCTGCGATGTGATTGCCGATCACCGCGTTGTCTTCGGGCCGATTGATCGCGGCAGCATTGCCGCCCGGAGCTCCCAGGCTGCCGCTCGCGAGCTGGATCACGATGCCGTCACCGCCCGAGCAGAGGCGGGTGCAGTCGAACACGGTGAGGCCTTTGATTCGGTTGTGCTTGATCAGCCAGCGATCACCGGCCGTGTTGGTGATGGCTTGCACTGTGCCGCGAAAGTAATTGCGCGAGACCACTACGTCGTTCGCGAAGCGGGAGAATACGCCGAGCGCGAGCGGCTCCAGGTTGGTGTTGCCGACGCCCCGACCGTCGAACACGAAGCCGCGGATCCTGCTGCCGCTAGCGGGGTTTACGCCCTTCACGCCTGGCAAGTAGAACCCCATGCGCGCTCCGTTGGCGAGCGCTGGCCCGCTCGGGCAGCCGATGATGCGCGGTCGGTTTCGTCCTTCGAGTTTGACGCGCTTGGTCAGAGTCGCGCCGCAATGGCTGCCCCGACCGACCACGATGCGATCGCCGTCGCTAGCTGCGTCGATTGCCGCCTGAATGGTCTGATACTGCTGCGGCACGCGCAGCGTCGCGGCTTGCACGATGCCGGTCACGAGAGTGATCGAGAGCAGCGCGACGGTACTGGCCACGGCTCGCAGCAAAGAACTTGCAGGCATGGGTTCCTCCTCATCGCCTCGGGACCACCCGAGGGAAGCGCACATGGTCGCCCGCTTCACCACGTCTCGGCTATTCAAAAAGCTTTCAGCCGGCGCATCGGGGCACAGCTGACGCTAGGAGCCGCATGCCGCGCCTGAGCGCGCACTGAACAAACTCGATCCGAAGGCGCACGCCCGGACACTCCATTTCTCGTGCAGAGACGCGAGCGTTGGCTTCGTTCTTCGCCTTCCGCGTTCGCCAGAAAATGATGGAAAGACTTTCCCGCCTCACCGGCTTGGGTGTGGCACTTCTCGCCGCTTGGACTCTCGGTTGCTCTGATGAGACGAACGGCATGAACGCTGGCGGCGGTCCCGCGGCGGGCGCCACCGCTCGTGGCGGCGGCACTGGCGCGGGCGGGGCAGGTGCTGGCGGCGGCGGGAGCGGTTCGTTCGCGGGCAGCGGAGTCACCCCAATCGGTGGGGTGACGAGCACCGCTGGGAGCGGTGGTGGTGGAGCCGGTGGCAACGTCGGCGCAGCAGGTGCAGCTGGGACGGCGGGCGGTGGCGGCGCCCCCGGCGTCTTCGGCCAGCTCGCGTGCCCGCAGAGCACCGGCCAGGGCGACGGGGTGCACCAAACCGTCGACATGCCTCCGGCCGAATGGCAGCTCGCCTCCGGTACGCCCCGCGGGAAGGTCAGCCAGCAGAGCAGCATCGATAGCCAGGTGTACGGCGGCTACGACTTCCCGTACCGCGTCTACACGTCGCCCAACTATGTGCAGGGCGAGCCCGCGCTGCTGCTCCTATTCGGAGACGGCGGCATGTACCTGGGCGACGGCTATCACACGCCCACGGTGCTCGATAATTTGACGAACAGCGGCGCCTTGCTGCCCACCGTCGCGCTCTTCGTCGACCCTGGTTCCGATCGCGTGGGCACGTACGATCCGCCTACCGACAAGTACGCGCGCTTCGTGACCGAGGAGCTCATTCCTCAGGTCATCACGGGCAAGTACAGCGTGTCGCTCGACCCGAACGCGTGGGCGACCGTCGGCTACAGCGCGAGCGGTGAAGCAGGCTTCGCGGTGGTGTGGCATCGCCCCGAGCAATTTCACGCCTTCTTCGGACACAGCGCGAGCTTTGGCGCGTCCATTCGCTACGACGATTGGGTGTGGGCCGACAAGATTGCCAGCAGCCCTAAACGCGAGCTACGCGTCAGCCTGGTCGTCGCCGCCCAAGGCGATTTGACCGACGATCGCGGCAGCTGGCGCACCATCAACGAAAACGTCGCCGCCGCCCTCGCCGCCAAAGGCAACCCCTACCGCCTGATCATCGGCCCCGGCGACCACGGCGGCCTCGCCTCACAACAAGACTTTCCGAACGCGCTCCGCTGGATGTGGGCGGGCTGCCAATTTCGCTGAGCGACGCCCGCACTCCTCTCGCGGGACTCGAATCGAGCGGCTCTGCCTCGACGCCGTGTCGAGCTGCCTTCGCTTCAAGGCTCGTCGGCGTCTGAGGCGCCGGGCGTCGGCTTCAACAGCTTTACGGGTGTTCCGTCACGCTATCCATGCTCGCTGGAGGGGCGAGAGTGGAGTGCGGGACATGCGCCATCCGGAGACGAATGTTCAACAGCGAGCACGGGATGCTTCCCAACTCACGTTCGCTCCGGTTGGTGCAG
>JBEHXA010000457.1:0-6317 GCA_048498935.1 Myxococcota bacterium | reverse complement strand
GCCGGGTGCCGGCGCGACGCAGGGTGCCGGCGCGGCGCCGAACGCCGGCACTGCGGCGACGGGGCCGGGGCTGGCGATGCACGCAGCGGGCGCGCGCGTGCAGGAGCTGCTGAAGGAGCGCGCGCGGCTGCTGCGCGAGGTGCAGAAGAAGCAGCGCCAGCTGGAGCAGGTGAGGGAGCGCGCGTCGCGGGTCGCGCACGAATCGTTTACCCGTATGGCTCCGCTGGTCGAGCGTCAGCAGGTGCTCGAGGCCGAGCTCGTCGCGTTATTCAAAGAGCTACTGGCCCCTGGTCGCTCTTCAGCTCGAGCGCGCTCGCAGCTACAGCGGCTGCGTCGCTCGCTCGAGCTTCAGGGGCTATTGACCCCGACCTTCGACGACGACGACAGCGACGAGCAGGACGACGAACACGAGCCAGCACCACCGCCTCACCCGCCACGGCCCAACCCCGGTCGCGCGGAAGTCGCGGGGGCACGCCAAGTCGGCCAAGAGCGGCGTTCGCTGCGCGACATTTTTCGCAATTTGGCGCGCGCCATTCACCCTGATCAAGCTCGCCACGAGCAGGAGCGAGCACACCGCACCGAGGTGATGAAGCAGGTGACGCGCGCTTACGAGGACGGCGATTTGGCGCGCCTGCTCGAGCTCGAGAGCGCGTGGCAGAGCGAGCGCGCTCTGAGTGAAGGCGGCGATCCCGAAGCGCGCTGTCGCGAGCTCGAGCGCCTCAATCGCGAGCTGCTCGATCAGCTGCGTGACGTGACGCGCGCTCTGCGCGACGCCAAGAGCGACTTGCGCGACGCCGCCGACACGCTCCCTCCCGACGAGCTGTTCGAGCTTGCCAGCCAGGAGCTCGACGACCTCGAAGCGATTCGCGACGCGGTGCGTCGCTATCGCGACGGCAAGCTCACGCTGGCGGATCTCATGCGCGGTCCGCTGCCGAGCCCTCGCCGCCGCTCGCGTGCCCGGCGCTAGGCATGGCGCGCGGGGCGCCGCTGCGGGCCCGCCACTCGCCAGGTGAGGTGCCCTCCCACTGCTGAAAAGCGCGGAAGAACGAGTTCGCGTCTTCGAAACCCAGGAGGTAGGCGGTCTCGTTCAGCTCGAGCGAGGAGTGCTGCAGGTAATGACGCGCCAGCTCGCGCCGCGCTTCGGCGATGAGCTGCTGAAAGGTGGCCTGCTCGCTCGTCAGCCGCCGCTGCAGCGTGCGTGCGCTGAGGCCGAGCTCGCGCGCCACGCTGCGCAGCTCCGGGCGCTGCCCCGCCAGGCCGCGCTTGAGCGTCGCTTTGACGTGCTCGCGGAAGGACTTCTTGGCGAGCTGCTCGGCTAGCTCGTTTTCGAGCTGCGGCGCCACGATGGCGAGGACATCGGGATTATGGGTGACGAAGGGGCGCGCCAGCGCAGCCTGGTCGAACGTGATGGCGTTTTCGGCCGCGTCGAACAGCACTGGGCACCCGAAATGCGCTTCGAACACGGCGCGGTGCCGCTCGGGCCGTGAGAGCTCGACGCGTGTCGGCTGAATCGCGCCCGCGCTGCCGCGCCGTGCGATCTCGGTCACCCAGGCGAAGCACATGTCCATCAGTAGCTCCGGCTCCTCTTCTTGCGCCAGCAGCCACTGAAACTGCACCCGGCACACTTCACCCTGCTGCGAGTACTGCAGCTTCTCGGGGCAGGTGAGCTGTTTGTAGCGCGCCATACGCTCCAGCGCGTCGCCGAACGATCGCGCGTAGAGCGCCGCGATCGCGATCGGATCGTAGCGCTCCACGCGGGTCTCGGTGCCGAGCTTCAGTCCGAGCGCCGGGTCGTCGCTGCCCCGCCGTAGCGCCCGGAACAGCGCGAAAAAGTCGCTGGTGCTGAGCAGCACTCGATCGGAGTCGAACAGCTGCGGCGAGAGCCCGGCGTCACGCAGCACCTGCTCCGGTAACAGGCCCAGGTCGTCGAAACGGCGAACGATGGTGTTCGAGACTCGAAAGCGATGGGGCACCGGAGCAGGCATCTGTCGTCCTCGTTTACGCCGCTTCCAGCGACGCCATGTCGATGACGAAGCGGTACTTCACGTCGCCCTTGAGCAGGCGGTCGTACGCTTCGTTGATCCGTTGGATCGGGATGGTTTCGATATCGCTGGTGATGCCGTGCTCGGCGCAGAAATCGAGCATCTCTTGCGTTTCGCGGATGCCTCCGATGCCGCTACCGGCCAGGCTACGGCGACCCATGATCAGGTTGAACGCCGCGACTGGCGCCGGCTTTTCGGGCGCGCCGACGAGCGTCATGGTGCCGTTGAGCTTCAGCAAGCCCAAGTACGGGTTCAGATCGTGATCGGCGGACGCGGTATCCAGGATGAAATCGAAGCTGCCGGCGTGCTTGCGCATTTCGTCGGCGTTCTTCGAGACGATCACCTCGTCCGCGCCGAGGCGCGCGGCGTCGGCAGCTTTGCCGGGTGAAGTGGTGAGCAGCACCGTGTGGGCGCCGAATGCGTGAGCAAACTTGACGCCCATGTGGCCGAGGCCGCCGAGCCCGACGATCCCCACCTTTTGCCCCTTACCGACCTTCCAGTGCCGGAGCGGCGAATACGTGGTGATGCCGGCGCACAGCAGCGGCGCCGTGGCGGCGAGGTCGAGCGACGCAGGCACGCGCAGCACGAAGCTCTCGTCGACCACGATGGTGTCCGCATACCCGCCGTAGGTCACGCCGCCCGACACCTTGTCCGGCGCGTTGTACGTGTAGGTCGCGAAGTTGAGGCAATACTGCTCCTCTCCCGCCTTGCAGCTGGAGCACTCTCCGCAGCTGGCGACCATGCAGCCGACTGCCGCCAGATCACCTTCGCGGAACTTCTTCACCGCGCTGCCCACCTTGACGACTCGGCCGACGATCTCGTGGCCCGGAACGCACGGGTACACGGTCGGCATCACGGCCTTCCACTCGTCGCGACTCTGATGCAGATCGGAGTGGCACACGCCGCAGTAGAGGATTTCGATTTGGACGTCCTGCGCGCGAGGGGCACGGCGAGCGAAGCTATAGGGCCCAAGCTTTGAGTTGGCAGCTGTCGCGGCGTAGCCCCTGGCGGAAATGCTCGGTGCTTTCAATGAGTTATGGCTTTGTGTCGGTTGATGTGAGGTCTCGCTCATGGTCGCTTCTCCTCCGCCTCGTCGAAGGCCGCGGCCCCAGCCCCAGCCTTCTCGAAACAGCAAGCTTGTCCTGGGGGAGACGCGCGCTCTGCGGCACTAGCAGAACACGCCAATCTACTTGCAAGCCGCGCCGCCTCCATGCCAAGCCAGTCCTCGGCATGGCTGGAGTCGCGCGCAGCAGACCGATCTGGCTCTGCGCGCTCTTGGCGATGAGCAGCTGCAACCTCTCGGGCACCAAGCCCGGAAGTGACGACGGTCCCGCTCCGCGCAAGGTCAAGGTCGATCGGCCGGGCTTGCCTGTCGCGGCGCTCACCGAGCAAGAGCTCGATCGCTTCAAGCAGGGCGACGCCTTGTTCGAAGCGACCGTCCGCACTTCGGACGGGCTCGGGCCGCTCTACATTCGCGATGCTTGCTCGGCGTGTCACGCGGGCGACGGCCGTGGTCCCGGCCTGGTCACCAAAGTCGTCCCGGCGCGGGGCGGTACGGAGCTGCCGAACCTGCTCGTAGCGTATGGCCCCACGGAGCGCCCGTATGCCGTGGCGGGTGCGAAGGTTCCGCTCCTCGCCCCGCAAGACGAGTCGATTCGGGTGGAGCATCGGCTGCCACCGGCCGTGTTTGGCCGAGGCTACCTGGAGGCGATCGCCGACCAGGACATCGAAAGGCTCGCTGAGCTGGCCGGGCGCCGCACGGGATCCATTCGAGGCCGCGTTCACCGCTTGAAGGACGGCGCGATCGGTCGTTTTGGCATCAAGGCTCGGCTCGCCAACCTGAGCGACTTCACGGCCGACGCTCTCAACAGCGACATGGGGCTCACCTCACCGACTCTGCCCGACGAGCCCCCCAATCCCGAAGGCCTGCGCGACGACGAAAAGTCAGGCGTCGACTTCACGGCCGAGCAGGTAGAGCTCATCAGCGGCTATTTGCGGGCGCTGCGGATCCCGGAGCGGCGCGCTGCAGGCGAGCGCGGCCCTGCCATCTTCGAAGCCGCACGGTGCGCTGCTTGCCACGTGCCTTCTTTCACGACGTCGAAGAACTATGCGCTGGCTGCCTTGGCGGGCATCAAGGTCGACGTTTACACGGACTTGTTGCTGCATGACATGGGCGCGGGGCTTGCTGACGGGCTGACCGAAGGGAGTGCGGGGCCGCGCGAGTTCCGGACTGCGCCGCTGATCGGGCTACGCTTCTTGCCGAGCCTGCTCCACGACGGCCGCGCCAAGACGGTGGAAGAAGCCATTCTGGCGCACGACGGCGAGGACTCCGAAGCGCGCGACAGCATCGCTCGCTTTCGCGCCTTGCCAGCGAGCGAGCGCGCGGAGCTCGTGAAATTCGTGGAGACTCTTTGATGCACGCATTCGCCCGGCGCAGGTTGGCTGCAGTCGTGCTCACGACGCTCGCGCTCGCTGGTTGCGGCAAGTCCAACGATGACGCGCAGCGCGCGCGCGTCGAGCGCGAGATGAAGACTTGGCTGATGGGCAAGGTGCGCGCATTTCGCTCGGCCGCGGAGGCGCTGCAGCAAGCGGCCCCGGCGCCGAGCGGCCGCGGCTGGAGCGCGACGGAAGACGCCGAAGCGCTGCGGCAGACCAAAGCGGCTTGGTTTCGCGCCCGCGAAGCCTACGAGCACGCCGAGGGCGCGCTCGCTCCGATCTTTCCGGACTCCGATACCGCTACCGACGCGCGCTACGATGATTTTCTGACGGTGCTGGGTGCGGCCGGCGATGCCAAGCCGTTCGACGATGAGGGAGTGATCGGCATGCACGCCATCGAGCGCGTGCTGTGGGCCGACGCTGTGCCGCCCGATACCGCCAACTTCGAACGTGGTATTCCGGGGTACCGCGTTGCCGCGTTTCCGGCCACCGAGGCCGAGGCACGGGAGTTCAAGGAGCTGCTCGCGGGCAGGTTGGTCAAGGACATTGCCCAGCTCGAGCGCGATCTGAAGCCGCTCGAGCTCGACATCGCGTTCGCGTTTCGCGGCTTGATCGACTTGACCAACGAGCAGCTGGAAAAAGTGGATCGCGCCGGAACCGGTCGCGAAGAGTCGCGCTACGCGCAGACGACGATGCGTGACCTCCGAGCGAACCGCGAAGGCTGCCTGGCGGCCTACCAAATGTTTCGGCCCTGGCTGCTGGCGCGTGGACGCACCGATCTCGACGAGCAAGTGATGGCCGGCTTCGAGCGGCTCGAGCAGAGCTACGACGCCGTATCGGGCGACGCGATCCCGCGGCCACCCGTTGGGTGGAGCAGCGTTTCGCCGAATGCCGACCACTTTCGCACACCTTTCGGGCGTTTGTTCGCGGTGGTGAGCAGGGAGACCGACGACAAGCAGCAGCGCTCACTCTCCAGCAGCTTGATGAGCGTGGCCGATGCGCTCGGCTTGCCCAAAGCGCTCTTGCGCTAGCCAGCGCACCACCGACGTTTCGAGTTGGGACGCCGCCGTGGCTCGTGCTAATCGTCGAGCTCACCATGGGCGAGGGAGAAGCATCAGTCGGGGCAAGCGCTGAAGCAGCAGCGGGCGAACCTCCGGTGCTCGGCCCGATGACGTGCGAGCTCTGTTCGGCCGGTATCACCCCGGGTACGGAGAAGTTCGCGAATGGTCACCGCATCTGCCCCAGCTGCGCCGCCCAGCTGGATGCCGAGCTGAGCCAGGGCCAAGCCTCCGCTGAGGTGCTCCCGCGCGCGGCTGCATTCGGCGCGCTCGGTGCCATCGTGGCAGCCGCGGCGTGGGCAGCGGTCGTCATCATCACCAACTACGAAATCGGTTACCTCGCCGTGCTGGTGGGCTTTCTTGCTGGCTACGGGGTCAAGTTCGGCGCCAAGGGCCAGCACGGTAAGCAGCTGCAGCGAGCTGCGCTGGCGTGCACGGTCGTTGGCCTCATCGCCACCAAGTACTTCATCTTCGCGCACTTCTTGTCGCAGGCAGCGGCTCAAGAGGGCGTGTCGCTCGGCTACTTCAGCCCTGTAACGCTCAAGGCCTTTCCGAGCGCTATCCCGAGCATGCTGAGTCCGTTCGACCTTTTGTGGCTATTTTTGGCACTTTCTAGCGCGTGGCGGGTCCCGGCGCCGCCTCGTGTCAATGTAGCCTGATGGATCAGCAACGAGGCGAGTCGGCACTCGCACGGCTCCAGCGGTTGGAGCTCGAAAAGCGACAGGCAAGCGCTGGCGCTAGCGACACAGGTGTGACCGCTCAACCCGCCCCGGCCCAGCGC
>JBEHXA010000456.1:0-6328 GCA_048498935.1 Myxococcota bacterium | reverse complement strand
CTCGACGACCACCGTGTCACCCTCGGCCGTGAGGTGGTCGAGGGTGAACCGCCCGTCCGGCAGTGCGTCGAAGAGGGTCTTCGCGCCGAACTATCACGCGGTCGGCATCGCGAAGTCGGCGCTCGCCGCCACTGTGCGCTACCTGGCAGCCGAGCTGGGACCGCGCGGTATCCTATGTAACTCCGTCAATTTCTCGATCCTCGAGACTGCGGCGGCTCGGCGCGTGATCGGCGAAGAGCGCACGCTCCAAACGCGGCAGCACCTGAGCAAACGCTCGATGACTCACGCCACGCTCGGCTACGACGACGTGACGCGCGCCATCGCTTTCCTGTGCAGCCCGCTCTGCAGCAACCTGACTGGCGAGGTGCTGACCGTGGATGGCGGCTTCTCGCGCAGCTACTTCTGAACTGCCTCGATTCGGCACTCATTACCAACCAAGGAGGACGCGCGATGAAATTGGGATGGAAGTCGTGGATCGTGATGCTGGCTAGCTGCCTCATGTTGTGGACGGCCAAGGCCGACGCACACCTACGCATCAAGACGTACGTCGGCGGCTTCACGTCGCATCAAGTCATGCCCTGCGACACCCTTTGCACGGGTGGTCCACTCACCGGCGGCCTGGCAGGGACCCTCTCCTGGCACATGGATCTGATGGAGCCCACCGACGACCCGGACGTGGTCAAGCTAACCGGCGTGAACACCATCACGACCGCGACCGGCACGCTCTCGGGTGTCGACATCACTTATTGGAACTTGGCGACCGGTGACTTCATCGACGTGACCGACATCAGTCAGGGCACGGGTGCTTACGCGGGCGTACGCGGTAGCCTCGTCATCAGCGGCGGCTTCGATCCGGCCGCCGGCGAGGGCACCAGCAAGTACGTGGCCGTGCTCAAGCGGCCGTGAGGTAGTCTCGCACCGCGCTACTCGAGGAGCCGGATGCGGCGCGTAGCAGCGCCGTGTCCGGCTTTCGCTCTTTCAGGCGGCGTCACCGGCGCGCTTTCGGGCTAGCTCGAGCAGGTCGCGATGCCAGGCGCTGTGTCGTCGCGGTAGGGAGCTTGCCCCACCACTGCCCGCGACCCGCACCACGTGCCGGTATTCGCGGGCGGCCTCGGCCAATTGTCCGAGCGCTTCGTGGCAGACCGCCAGGTAGAACGCGGCGGGCCACAGCTGGCCATCGAGCAGCGCGGCTGCGCGCAGCTCGTGCAAAGCGGCTTCGATGTTGCCGTCGAGGTAGAGCGCGATACCCAAGTACAGGTGCGGCTCTGCGCAGGTAGTGTCGACGTCGACGGCTAACTGGTATTCCGTAATGGCTGCGCTCAGGTCCGAGCGATCGAGCAGCTCGTGACCGCGCAGCAGCAGCGCCTCGGCGCTGAGCGGGGTCGCGGGGACGCGCTGCGGTCGCTCGGCGATACTCATGGCTGCCAGCGGCAGCGCCGGCAAGGGGGCTTGCCACAGCGCTCGCGGCGCGTGCGGCACCAGCGTTGGGCGTACCTGCGGCGGCGCCAGCGGGTCGGCTCCGACCAGCACTCGCCGCAGGGCCAGCCGCTCGGCGATGTAGGTGGCGTCGAGCTGGGGCGGCACCTCGAACACCACTTCACTGGCTCCGAGTAGCAAGTGACCACCCGGCACGAGCGCGTCGCCCAGCTTTTCGATGACCGTGCGTGCGCGCTCGCGCGACAAGTAGATGAGCACGTTGCGGCACAGAATGATGTCCCAGTCGCTGCGCGGCGGAGCATCCAACAGGTTGTGGCGCTCGAAGCGGACGCTCTTGCGCAGCCGATCGCGTACGCGGAAGGTGCTGCGTTCGCCGCGTTCGAAATAGCGGTCCACGTCGCCGAGCTCGCGCACCGCCCAGCTGCCGTAGCTGCCAATCTCGGCTTTACGGAGCGCCGCACCGTTGATGTCGCTGCCGAGCACTTCGACGTCGCAGCCAGCCAGCTCAGCCAGCATGGCGATGGAGTACACGTCTTCGCCCGACGCGCAGCCGGCTACCCAGACTTTGAGCGCGGGGCTCGCAGCCGGCCGGCGCGTGAAAAGGTCCGAGATGACCGCGAGTTGCCCCGGATCGCGCATGAACCAGCTGTGCGTCACCGTGATGGAGTCGAGCAGCGCCTGAAGCTCCGCGCTTTGTGGCGCCAGGCGAGCCAGGTACTCCTCCAAGGTCGGTATTCTCAACTCGGGCAGGCGGCGCGCCAAAAAGGTGTCGATGCTGGCGTCGATCCCGCCGCGCGTGACCTCGATGCCGGTGTAGCTCTCGAGGAGCAAGCTCAGCTCCGCGCGCGCGTTCATCGGCCCCGACCGCCGTTTGGCTGTAGCGAAACCCAGGTCGACACTTCGCGCGCCAGGTTGGCCGGATCGAGCGCAGCGACGACGGCACCTGCGTCGACCGCCGCTTTTGGCATGCCGTACACGGCGCAGCCGAGCTCTTCTTGCGCCAGCGTGAGCGCGCCCCGCGCCTTCATCTTGAGCAGACCGGCGACGCCGTCGCGACCCATGCCAGAGAGGATCACGCCGCACGAGCGGGCACCGAGCCGTCCAGCTAGCGACTCGAACAGGACCGTAGCGGCCGGACGGTGTCCTTCGACCGCAGGGCCCTTGTCGACGCCGAGCTGTTTGTCGCTCACTGCCACGAGGTGCTCGTCGTCGCCCGCGAGGTAGACGTGGCCCGGCTCGAGGCGCAGCACATGCTTGACGATCACGACGCGCTGGGGGACGCGGCTCTGCAAAAACTCTGCGAAAGCAGCCGTGAACCCGACCGGCAAGTGCTGCACGATCGTGATCGCAGCCGCAAAATCGGCCGGAAACCCGGACAGGAAGCTGACTAAGGGTCGCGGTCCGCCGGCAGAGGCAGCTACACCGACTACGAGCGGGCTGTTCGACCCGTCGAGCGGTCGCGGTGGGATCGGCGTGGGCAAACCGGGCGCGCCATCGCGTCGGCTGAGCTTGCCCGCGACGTGCCGCACCACGCGCACACGCGCGAGCTCGCGCACCATCGAGCGCAGGCGCGTCTCGGCCTTCTCGTCACCCAGCGCTGGCTTTTCAGCGAGGTCGAGCGCCCCGCGCCGAATCGCTTCGAATACGGCCTGGCGCCGCACGCCCTCCGGTTGTCCGGTAACGATCAAGATCGGCAGCGGCTGGTGCGCCATCACGCGCTCGATGGTTTCCTGCCCGCCAGTCCCGGGCATCTGCAGGTCGACCAGCAGGATGTGCGGCGAAGCCTCGTCGATCAAGCGCAGGACCTGGTCGCCGTTATGCGCTTCGGCCACGACCTCGATGCGCTCGTCCTGCTCCAAGATCTCGCGCAGCTGGCTGCGGCAAATGGCCGAATCGTCGAGCAAAAGGACGCGGATCGTCATCAGCTCCGCACGTTCACGAAGCGGCGCACCACCTCGAGCAAGCTCTCACTGTGGAACTCGGTCTTCACCAGGTAAGCGTTGGCCCCGAGCCGCGTCGCGCGCTTGCGGTCCTCGATCGAGCCACGTGTGCTGAGCATGACTACCGGGAGACGTTGGGTGCGACGCCGGACCTCGGCGAGTAGGTCGAAGCCGTTCATGCGGGGCATCTCCACGTCACTTACGACCAGGTCCGGCTCGCTCTGAAGGATGCTTTCGAGCGCGGCTGAGCCGTCGACCGCTTGTTCGACCATCAGGCCGGCTCCCGTCAGGATCTCGCTGACGAGCTCGCGCACCACTGGCGAATCGTCGGCCACCAAGACCCGTTGGCGGTGCACCGCTTCGTGCGGGGCGATTGGCATCGGTTGGCCCGCGCGAGCGCGCAGCGCGCGACTCACGTAGTCGAGCTCGGGTAGTAGCACGATGCGCCCGTCTTCCAGCACGGCGCTCGCGCCGATCCCGGTTTGAAGTAGCAGCTTCTCTGCAGGCCTGCGGATGAGGTCGCGTTCGCCCACGATGCGCCCGACACTGGCACCGAAGCGCCTGCCCGCCAGCTCGAGCACCAGCACGAAAGCCTCGTTCGCGTCGCGCGGCAGGCCGAGCGCGTCGCACAGGGAGCGGAACGGTAGGAGCTCGCCGTCGTGACGCACTACCGCGTCAGCGCCCGGTCGAGGCAGTGCGTCCTGGCTCAGCACCGCTCGCACCACGCGCGCCGGTAGACCGTAGGGCGCGCCGCAGAGCTCGACCACCAGCAGCTTTTCCTTGGTGATCGCGAACGGCACGCTCAGCGTGAAGCGCGTACCCAGGCCTAGTCGACTCTCGATATCGACGCTGCCGCCGAGCGCCTCGACTCGTCGCCTCACGACGTCGAGGCCCACGCCTCGGCCCGAGGTGCTGCCGGCCTCGCGTCGCGTGGAGAAGCCGTGCTCGAACAACAGCTCCGTGGTCGCGCGGTCGTCCAAAGCCTCAGCGGCCTCGGCCGCGATCACGCCGCGCTCGACCGCCACGCGCTTCACCTCGGCCGAATCGATGCCGCGACCGTCGTCTTCGACGTGCAGCACTACGTTTGGTCCCGACGATTCGGCGCTGATGCGCAGCCGCGCGAGCGGCGGCTTGGTGCCACGTTCGTCACTCGGCTCGATGCCGTGATCGACGGCGTTTTGCACCAGGTGCAGGAGGGAATCCCACAGTTGGTCGGCCACGTCGCGTTCGAGCTGCACGCCGCCCGCCATTTCTTCGGCGACGATGACCTTGTCATGGCGCTGGGCAGCGCGTCGAGCGTGTCGCAGCAGCTCTTGCAGCATCGGCTCGATGGGCACGAGCCGCAGTGTCCAGGCGCTGGCGGTCGTTTCGTCCAGTAGGGCGCGACAGCGTTCGAAGCCGTCGCTCAGCTGCAGGCTGTCGCGTCGGCGCGCCTGTAAACCGAGCAGCGTATCCGCCAGTGTTTCGAGCTGTCCGAAAGCGGCCGTGAGCTCGGCAACGCGTTCGCACAACCCGTCGATGGCTGCGGCATCGACTTGCATGAAGCGCTCGCGGCGCTCTGCTTGCGGTCTACCGGCCGGGGCCGCCGCGCGCTCGGCTTCGGGGCGCTCAGCTTCGACGGGCTCCGCCCGAAGCTCGGGCTCGGCGGCGTCAGGTGGGCTCAGCTGTACGAGCGCATCGACGAGGCTGAGCGGATCGCCACCGGGTTCGAGCGCGCCGAGCATGGCGTCGAAGGCGCCGAGCGCGAGGGCGAAGCGTTGTGAGCTGCCGAGCTCGGTCTCCAGAGCGTGAGCCAGCTCGGAGAGCTCGGTCAGGCCGAGCATGCGCGACTCACCCTTCAGGGTATGTAGTTCACCCAGCGCATGCCGCAAATCTTCCGGGTTGCTCGACGACTGGAACGCGCCGACCCAGCGCTGAGTCGTGCGAACACGCTCGATCAGGCCGGCTCGAAACCGCGCGAGGAGAGCCTCGCGCGGGTCGTTCAAGACGCCTCCGTCGTCAGCTCGAAGCGCTTGACCAGCGCGGACAGCCTATCCGCTTGCGTCTTGAGGCCCTGAGCCGAGGTGCGCGTCTGCGAGGTGGCGCTGACGGCTTGCGACACCACGTCCGCGATGCCTTTGATGCTCTGCGAGACCTGCTCGGTGCCGCTGCGCTGCTGCTGCGTCACGAAAGTGATCTGGCGCGCTGCGTCGGTCGTGCCCTCCGCCAGCTTCTTGCTCTCTTCGGTGGCCATCACGGTGGACGAGCCGGAGTCGCGAATGTCCGCGACCAGCTTCTTCACGTCCGAGACCGAGGCCGTGACGCGCTCGGCGAGCCGGCGCATCTCGCTCGCTACCAGCGCGAAGCCGCGACCGCCTTCGCCGGCGTGGCTGGCTTCGAGCGAGCCGTTGAGGGCGAGCAGGTCGCTGCGATCGGCGATGTCACGGATCACCTCCAGAATCTCGCCGATGCGGTTGGCGTGGCTGGTGAGCTCGCCGATGCGCCGTACCATGTCGTCGGTGTTGTGGAGGGTGCGCTCCGCGTTGCCGAGCACGCCCTGGACGGCGTCGGATACGTGCGCGGCCGACTCGGAGAGCGAGTCCATGGTGCGGCTGATCTCGACCATGGCGCTCGACTGCGAGGCAGCTGCTGCTTCTTGCTCCTGCGACGCCGCGAAGATCTCGGCGGCAGCGCTGGCCAGGTCGACGGACGTCTCGCGGATCTGTTGCACCATGTTGCGCAGCCCTTCGAGCATGCCGCGGAAGGAATCGGGTAGCTCGCCCGTGCCCTCGATGCGCGCGCGCAAGTCGCCCTTGGCGATCGCGTGCGCAGCCGTGCTCACGTCGCGCATCAGGTCCAGCACGTCGTTGACCTTGTCGGTGAGCACGCCAATCTCGTCGTTGGTGGCGACGGCCACCGTGCCAATCTCGCGCAGGTCGCCTTGTTCGACGATGCGGCGCGAAATCGCCGTG
>JBEHXA010000455.1:0-6361 GCA_048498935.1 Myxococcota bacterium | reverse complement strand
GTCTAAGGCGCGCCTCGCTGCGTCGCTCCACGATCGACGCACCTTAACCGGCGCCCTCCGCGGGTCGGACTGCACGCCGCAAATAGAGCGGTGGTGCTCCGCCCAAACAGCAGCCGCGTCCGCCGCGAGTTCGTTTCCCCAACCTGGTCCGAAGCACAACTCGCCAGGAATGCTCCGCTATTTCTTGTGGCGCACCCCGTAGGATTCGAACCTACGACCCTCGGATTCGAAGTTCTGGCACTGGCAGCCTAGATCAAGATCCTTCGAGAAATGCTGAGGTCGATGGTAACGCTGATGAACCTGATGAGACGATGGAGGGGACGTCGGGGGGACATCAGCGCGACCCGATCGAAGTGTCTCTTACACGCTCGATCGACGCCGTGACGGCGCAGCTAAGCCATCCCGACGCTAGCGTGCGCCGTGTCGCCCTTGAAGCTCTGCAGGCGCTTGCTTCTCAGTTAGGCGAGCACAGGCAGCAGCGAGACCAGCCCGCTGCTGAGGTGGTGAGGATCGACCGGCAGCGGCGGGGCTAGGCGGCTCGCTGAGCCACGGACAGCGCATCGGCAAGGCGCTGGATCGTGGTCGATGACAGCGTCGTGCAGCAACGCTCCGCACCGGTAGAAGTGAGCAGTACCAGGCGAACTTGGAGCAGCCCGTTCCAATCGGTCGCTTCAAGGTCGAGATATCTGGAGATACGCGCTCGATAGGTTGGGATGTCGATGCTCACTTGATCCCCGTCGGTCGGTCCCCACGGTTGGGTCCGCCGAGCTTCAAGGCGCTGGCAGCGTCAATAAGTGCCTGGGCCGCGCGTTGCTGCTGCTCCGCCGCCTCTTGCTGAGCAGCCGCCGCCGCTGCCGCTTGCTGCCCTGACCCATCCCCAGCACCATCGCGAGCTTTCGCTTCGGCGCGTGCTTTAGCGTTTAGGTTTTCGTCGTAGTTCCAAAAATCGAGACCACCGCTCTCGCGGTACAGCGCCGACGCCTGATCGGCAGCGGCACCCCAGGCACCACCCACCGCAGCCCCGAGCGGCCCGCCGAGCATGAAGCCGGCTCCGGCTCCTCCGCCGATCCAAGCGCCAGTTTCAGCGCCCTGCTCGCCATTGATTGCGGACCCAACGCCGTAGCCCAGAGCGCCACCCACAAGTCCACCGCCGAGAGCGCGGCCGGCACCCGCCAGCACAGCGCCAGTCGTCCCGGTGGCCGCTGGCAAGCCAGGCAACGCCGGTGCTGTTCCCAGGCCAGCGGGGATGCGTGGCGTGCTTGCAATCAGCGACATCAAGGCGCGACTAACCGCCGCTCCAATGCCCGCTTTGGCGATCTCGAGAAGAATCGATCCCGCCACGAGCGAGCCCAGGCCGAGGAACGGATTGCGCGCGAAGAAGCTGAGCATATCCACGAAGCCACGTGCCGCTTGGCCTACGAGCGGGACCAATCGCTCCAGCTCGGGTGTCAGTCGCTGCAGCGCCGGAAACAGCTCGCTTGCTACTGCGTTCTGAAGCTTGGTGTTCAAGATCTCCAGCTGGACGCTGGTGGACTTCATTGCGTCAGCGGCGTCGCGCTGCACTTCCGAGAAGTCCGCTGGCAGATCGCGGTAGCGCGCGAACTCCTGAGCCGCGGCAGCACGTCCCGCCTCGTCTCCGACCTTGCCACCGCCGGCCTTGTTGTAGGCTTCGCGGTACTTGTTCACCATCGGATCCAGGGCCTTGCGTCCGCGAATGTCAAAGACCTCATTCAGCTGACCCAGGTTGCCGCGCGATGCCGAAATGGCGTCGATAGCCACCGCGGCAAAGTTTCTCATCGGCTTCGTTGGGTCGTTGCCCTCGTACACGGAGACCTTGCGACCGCCAAACGCCTCGCCGGATTGCATCTGCTTAGCCTTCGCGGCCAGCTGACGAAACATCGCGTTGACGGCGGTGCTTGCTTCGCTGGAGTTGCCGGTCGCATCCATGGCCAGCTGCATCGTTGCGCCAACATCGCGCACACCACCGAGACCACGAACGCCAGCGTTGGCAGCGGAGCTGAAGACTTCTGGGAACTCGCTAGCCATGGCCTTAAGCTCAAATGCGCCCTTCTTGCCTTGCGCGGACAGAATGGCGAACGCTTGGGACATGTCCTCCACGCTCTTTACGTCGAGCTTCTTCGAAAGCTCGGCAGCCGCGGCAAACACATCAGTCAGTTGAGCATCGCTACCTTGCGCGACCGTAGCGAGCGTGCGTTGGTTCGCGAGTGGGGTCTTGATGTCACCGGTAGCCGCGACGTACCGAGCGACACCGGCGGCCACTTCCTCGGGCTTGTAGCCGCTCGCGATGCCGGTGTTCGTGAACTGACGGCGCAGCTCATCGGGACTGATCCCGGCCTCGCCCCTCTCTCGTGAGGCGATGCTCAGACGACGGGTCTGCTCGTCCAGTCGAACTGCACTGTTTACGGACGTAGCCGCGAGCGCCGCGCCGCCAACGCCAAGCATCGCTGCGCCAGCGCGCCCGACGGCGGTTAGACCACCAACCACGCGACGAGCGCCGTTGCCAACCGTCGACCGCACGAAGTCCGAGCGGGCGTCGTTGATGCGTTCGCGTTCGCGCGCCACCAAACGCTCTTCTCGCACTCGTTGGCGGGCTAGAGCCTGCTGGCTGCGCGACTGGCGATCGATCGCGCGCTGTTGCGCAGCATTGGCCCTTGATTGGGCTTGCGAGACCTCGCGTTCCTCGCGTAGCCGCTGGCGACCTAGCGCGGCCCTGGAGCGTAGCTGCTGATCAATAGCGCGCTGCTGGTCACGGATCGCCTTCTGAGCGACGCGATCAGCCGATGACGCACCGGTGGAGCCGGAGCCGGAGCGACTGGTACCGCCGCCAACACTAGCCGCCGTTCGATTCATCGCGCGCGCATGTTGCGCGTACCGACGTTCCAGCGAGGCGAGTTCGCGTTCGATTGTCTGTCGCCCGATTACCTCAAGCGAATACTGAAGAGTTGCAGCCATTTCAGATCAGAAATTTTCTCGCGCAGCTTTTTGCGCAACGGTCATGCGCAGTGCCTGCTCAATCGTCACTTCAGGTGAGCTTGCCAGTGAGGTGCTTAGCGTGGCGCTTGCGCGCTGCTCGCCAAAGGAGCCAATGCCCATACAAAAAGGATGAAGGAGAGATCTTGAAGAATCCGGCAAGCTCTCCCACTGGGACGCCAGGATTCGGGATAGCGTAGAGATCCTTTCCGCCAGCGAGCACGTGAGTTCGGCCAGCTGAGGCAAGGGCAAAACAGCTAAAGGGTACCTTGCGGCGCCCTCCTCGAGGCGATTAACCCAAGCGTCTACGTCGGCATCCCCGTCGATCGTTCTTTCAAACGGTCCATACTTGTGTTGGACCATGAGGTAAGCGTTATACAGCGCGGCGATCTCGTCAGCTGTCAGCGCCTGCGGGATTAGGGCACCGCTGGTGAAGATCGGCCCGTACACTGGCGCCGCCGTCTCCGTCTCCGGAGAAACGGGCTCAACGCTGCGCACGGCCATTGCCAGCAGCTCGTGAGCAATAGCGTCACCCAAGCATTCCTGGATCGCTGGCGACTCCATGTCCTTGTCAGACAGCGGTGCGATCCCGAAGGATGCAATCTTGCGTTTAAGAGCAGCTTGGCCCGCCATGCGCGCTCGGTCGTGGTCCTCACCGCGTAGGACTTGGATACGGACGCGGGCAACATAGTTGCCGTCTGCTCCACGTCGCGGAAAGTCAATGATGTCGCTCGGGCGAGCCTCCATCATCTTCAGGAACAGATCGGCTGCAGAAATTTCAGTGGATGGTTTGGTCATAGAGTCTCAGGTCGTTGTCGTAGAAAATCTGGAAGATGGAGAAGGCGCTACGGTGATCGCCGAGGTCGGTCCATCGATGATCGCGATCAGCGATGACACCGATGTCCAGCTGACCGGCGCAGCCTGCGCAGAGAAGATGAGATCACGCCCTGTCACGCCGTAGAGCCCGCGCACCGCGAGCAGACGGCGCACGGAAGTGAACGCAAGGCCGGCGCCGGTGACGGCGTAGGAGCCGGTGAGCGCCGGCATCGCGTACCCGTGGTGAGTCGTCAGCGCCTGCCCTGCGCTGGCGTACGCTCCCTGAGCGAGAGCGAGACGGTTACCATGAAGCACACCGACGGGCTCACCGGTAAGCACGTAGGCTCCGCCCGTGAGGTTCAATCTCACGCCACGCTCGAACCCGACCGCTTCCCCGCTTGCGGCGTACGTTCCCCGAGTGAGCAGCATGGCGACACCACGGCGGAGGGTTACTGTCTGCCCAGAGAGCGTGTATGCGCCCTGAGCTGCGGTGAGCTTGCGTGCGGTACGCAGTGCTGCTGTCTGGCCCGCGAGCGCGTAAGCGCCCTGATCGGCTGTCAGCGTCGCGTCTGCTGCTGACAGCGTCAGGGTCACATCCTCGCCCGTCAGCGAATAGAACCCGTTAGCCAAAGCAAGGCGCAGACCTCGCAACGTGCCTAGCGACTGCCCGCTGACCGCGTACGAGCCCTGGGCGAGCTGCACACGGTACCCGTCGTGCATCGCCAGGGCCTGCCCGGTTAGTGCATACGAGCCGTTGGCCAGTGTGAGCGTGCGCGTTGCTTTGAGCGTCGCCGCCTGTCCAGACTGAGCATACGACCCCGACACAGCTGGCATACGCACACCACGCTTGAACCCGAGTGCTTGCCCCGCCTGCGCATACGAGCCCTGCGCCGCCTGCACACGGACGCCGCGACGCATGCTCGCCGCCTGTCCGCCGAGAGCGTAGGTACCAGCGACGCACGACAGCCGACGAGCAGCCTTGAGCCCCGCAGCCTGACCGGTGGTGCTGTACGAGCCCGAGTCAGCTTCAAGCGTCGAACCACCACCGCCGCCAGCATTCGCCTTGATCGCAAACGAAAACGCGGCGCACGCCTCGACGTTGGTGACGTTCGTGAAGGTCGCGGTGCCCGTCGCGCCAGCCGTCGCGGTCACCTTGTATGCGGTCGCGAGGCTTTGTTTACCGGTGTCGCTTCCGGAGTTAGCGGCGACGGTGTAGCCGTCCGGCGCGTCGATGATCTCAGACTCGGGGCCGTCGAACGCACCGACCGCAACGTGATAGGCGTTGTCCGTGTTGGTGTTGATCGAAGGCGCGTCGATCGTGTCGCTGCCAGTGTCGCCGGTGTCGTTACCGGGTGCCGGCGCGACGTCGAAGATCGTGATCGGGTCAGGATCGGACCAAACGAGAGCATGCAGACGCCAGCGATTCGACGCGCCGAGAGCGAACTCGAGCGTCGTTGGATCGCCCGAGTGCCAATAGCCAGCAAATACGCTGAAAGTCTGGCCGTTGGCGGGGTTCGGCGACCAATCGTCGAGCGGCTTACTCGTCAACGGCGACGACGAGGTGACGTCGCTGATTCCGTTGTTGGTGCCGTTTGCGTGGATCGTGATGACGACGGCGTCACCGTCCTCCACGCCGCTGATATCAACGTCGGGATCGTCGCTGCCAGAGGATGCTTCCTGAACAGCGAAGCGGAGAGCTGTAGACAACTAACTAGCTTTCAACTTCGCCGGAAGATGCTGATCGAGCAGCCGTGCGAGATCGCGTCGCGCACCGTCGGTATCGTCAGCCAATCTCAGCGCCCCACTGGCGAACTGTTCGCGGAGGTGCCGCGCAATGGCCTCACGCAAGGTGAGGCCTCCCCGACCAGCACGCATCACGCGCTTGATCTCGCGGACCACCGCGCTATCTCGGTCGTTCACGGTGCCCCTCAGGTATTGTAGAAAACGCGCCAGGTGCCATCGACTTTGCACGCGAGCGCGAAGCCGGTGCCGATAGACATCGTAGCTGTGAGCGTTACGCCCACGTAGATATCACGTGCGCTGGAGCCGGCGTTGAGGCCCATCCAGAACGCGCCGTCCGGTGCGCCAGTGTCTAGCGTCGTCTTGTGCGAGCCCGAGCCGGTGTAGACACGCACGACCGTTCCAGAAACGTTGTCGTCGGCGTTGAATCCAACGCCTTCGGCAAACTGGAAGACGGTCACACCGAGCTGCGTCTGACCAGTCGTGGCTGTGATGTTACCGGTGACGGCGAGATCACCCGTAACCGACGCATCGTCCGCGACGTTCAGATCCGTTGCGAACACGGTGGCAACCGCAAGGTTTCCACCGATGCCGACGTCATTGAAGGTACAATCACCGGTGACGGTGAGATCGTCCCCGACGATGAGATCATCTTGGATCGTCAGGTCGCCGGTAACTTGCCCGGTGACCAGAAGGTCATCGAACGTCACGTTACCGGTGACAACGAAGTCTCCGGTAACGTCGAGATCTTCGATTTCGACGAGGTCACCGCCGATGATCAGCGGATTGCTGAGTGAGTAGGTTCCGCCGCTTG
>JBEHXA010000454.1:0-6364 GCA_048498935.1 Myxococcota bacterium | reverse complement strand
GCGCCGGCGGCTGAGTGGTCTCCTGCTGGCGAACGAGCTCGGGCTGCCACTGTGCCCGGGTCGGCCGGCGCTGGCAGAGCTCGGGGATCACCTGCTCCCTGGGCAGCAGCGGGCCGAGGCCCACCTCCCCGGCCACGCGCGCGGGGCGGACGTAGCGGTTGATCATCTGACTCGACGTGTGGCCGGTCCGGCGGGCTACCCAGGCTTCGGTGCGTCCGTTGGCCAGCGCGAGAGTGATGAAGGTGGCGCGCAGGTCGTGCACTCGGATCGGCTGGCGGTTCTTGCCCGCCACCAGGAGCTCCCTTCGGGAGACGCCGGCGGCTACGAGGTCCGCCCGAAGCGTTGGCGCCAGGCTCTCCCCGTCGAGCGGTCGGTCGTGCTCGTCGAGGAAGAGCGGGGCATCGAGCTCGGCATCACGCTGTGCGACCCACGCGGCTAGCGCGACGGTCACGCCCGGGTCGAGCGGCCACGTGCGCGCGTCGTCGGTCTTGTTCTCGTCGAGCGAGATCATGCCTCGCTCGAGGTCGACATCCCTCACCTTCAGGCCTGCCGCCTCGCTGACCCTGCACCCCTCACGAGCGAGGAAGGCAAAGAGCACCCGGCGAGCCAGTGGCACCGCTCCGCACCCCGCAAGCGCCTCGTCTTCGGTCGGGTAGAGATACGGGTAGACCGGCGGTTTCCCTGCCTTCGGCAGGAAGCCCCGAGGCAGCGGACTCGCGGCGATCAGCCGGCACGGGTAAACAGCCAGCGAAAGGACGCGAGCGATCAGCTGAGCGTAGGCGCGCCTCGTCGCCGGACGCTTCGCCTCCTCGGGCAGCTTGGCCATGGCGCGCTCGGCGTGATCGAGAGTGAATTGCGTGAGCACCACATTGCCGAGCGTATTGCCGCCGCCCACGTCGATCGCGCACAGCTTCGCGAGCCGGCTTTCGTCGAGGCTCGAATCCTTTGCTTTCACGTAATCCGGATGCTGACGGTGCAGACGCTGGCTCGTCCAATCGTCGGCGAGCTGCCTGAACGTCGTGCTGCGCACCCTCACCCGCTGCAGCGCATCGGACGACGCCTGGCAGAGCTCTTCGGCGACGCGTGCGACCTCGTCAAAGTCCCGTTCCGACTGCACGGCTGCAGCCTTGTTCAGGATGATCCGCGCCTCCTCGGAATGACCGGAGCCAGCAAGGAGATCGGCCAGGTCTCGAAGACGCGCGTGGCGTCGGCGCGCAGCGGCCTCGTCGTGCAGCTTGATGATGAAGCGGCCCCGGAGACCCTTGCCGTACCGCAGGCGTACGCGGTGACCTTCAGCGCAGCACTCGAACGAGTTGTCGTCGGTCACTTGATTGTCCTTCCTGGTTTGAACCGCTCTGCGATCCGTTCGTCCACAACGTCGGCCCCCACCGGGTCGAACCACCAGTCTGCACGGTCCGGGTCGTAGACCCAGCTGACCGGCAGCCTCTTGTGCGGACGCGCGTAAACGTCGACGATGGTCACCTCGACGACAATCCTGATGTCGCGAGCCGATAGCGCTCGGCCATCGACCTCGAAATGTCCCGCGACACCGTCACCGGGATTGAGGTTCCAGCGCGGCCCGCCGCTGTATAGGGCATCGCCGATCCACGGCAGGCGGGATCCATCGGCCCAGGCTTGCAGATCGACGGCGAGCTGCACCGCTGGGGCTCCCCCCGGGTGAATAGCCTCAAAGCCTACGTTTGGGAGTTGGCGCGGTGCGCCAGTCACTCGTAGGTGCAACCTGGGGACCAGATGGCGGGTGTGCTGGTCGTAGACCTGCTCCCGCCGCTTCTTAAGCTCGGACTCGCGGAAGCGATTGCCCTTCGGGTGCATCGCGTTGTAGTGCCCGACCTTCCCGTGGCAGTCGAAGCAAAGAGGGATCGCATTGTCATCATCGTTCGTGCCACCGTCCGCGCGCGGGACGATGTGGTGGACATCGATCAATACGTCGCACGCCTCGCCGCAGAGGCAACAATGACGAGCACACCACAGCAGCAGGCGCTCCCGTTGTTCCGGTGAAAAGTCTCCTTTGGGCTCGTTGTTCGGCTTCTTTTTCGGCATCAGCGTCCTCGCAGCTCATCGTGCTTTCGACGTGCCCAACGACGATACACGGTCAGCCCGTCATCGAGAGCCCGCTGGAGAAAGCGGTTTGTGTTCTCGCGCTTAAGCACCACGTCGAGCGCGCTCGAGCGCTGAAACGGGGCGAGCAAACGCCCTAACCAGGGAACACAGTCGTCCCTATGCATGGCTTCCGGACCGCGGATTAACCGGTCGCGAGCGACGACGAAGAATGGGTTCACGGCCACAACCGGCACGGTGCCTAGATCGCGAATCGAAAGTTCGCAGTCGACGAATAGAGGACCAAAGTCGTCGCGACGATCCTTGATCGCGTCGGCTGCCGATGGCGTCAGCCATACGATGGCCGACAATGCGCGCTCGTACCACTGAGCAGCCTCGTCGATAGCTTTGCCCACGAAGAGGTCCTTCTCCGCGACGAAGAGCGGTCCCGCCGCCAGGCAACCTCGATAGGCCAGGGGCAGTGGGGTCGTCGCAGCCACGCTAAGCATGGTTACAACTGAGTTCGCGACCGCAGCGATAGCATCGGCCCGGGTGACGCTCCGGGTTTCCGCGGCCATGACGATTGTGTCGGAAACTGCAGCGTAACTAACGTGCGCTTCCCCGCCGAGGTTGGTCAGCGTCGCGTCGCGTGAGGTCGCGTCACGCGTCTGGCTGATCGTCGCAACAAGACCCGCTACGCCTTCGGGCGAACGCGCAGCGTCGCGAAAACCCAGGGCGTCCGCGACGACGACTGCACCCTCGCCCATCTCGAGAACCGCATTGGAAACCGTGCTCACGCTATCCATCCGCAGCTTTCCTTTCCGCGTAGCGCAGCAAGTCGACGAACTCGGCCGCAAGCTTGTCGCGCACGCTAGGCTGGAGCTCACGCGGCGGGCCAGCGGGCGCGTCGCTGCCGAGCGCAGCAATCACCGCCAGGCGCGCCTGCTCGGCGTCGTCGTCGATGAATGCGAGTTGCTCGAGCTCGCCCAGCGCGTCGGCAATGCCTTCGCCCTGGTACTCAGAACGCACGCTCCACATGGCGCCGACGACCGCCGACCCCAGCAGGTCTGCCAGATTCGCGAAGTCGTAGCCATCGATTGAGCCCCACCGGTGATCACAGTTGCGGCAGCCCCAGCGAGGCGAATCGACAGCCACGACGCAGCCCCCGACCCGCTCGTCGTTTGCCGGGGCCGCCGTCGGCTCGCCGTAGGTGATCGCCACCACCGACGACGAGCCGCAATCCGGACAGGTGATGGGAATCATCCGGTGACGATCCCCTTTCGACGCAGTGCCCGGCGGACCTTGTCGACCACTTCAGGCCGCACCTCAGGTACCGGGCCTTTGGGCTCGACCAAGGGCCGCTTGCGAGGCCGCGGCCTCGAAGAAGGGTCGTCCTGCTCGAGCGCCTCAGCGAGCTCGCGCAGGAGAGCGGCAATGCGACGGACGTTCACGGCCCGGCTGCCTCGGACTCCGCGACCCCGATCAAGTACCGCCCCAGCTTGCGAGCCTGAGCGAGATCGAGCGTCGTTTCGTCGCCAGGCGTCAGCAGCGTGATCGCATTTGGGCTGCAGTCCAGCTGAACGGGTAGGCCCAACGGCGCAACGATCACGGGGCCGAGCAAAGCACCGCGTCTGAAGGGAATGACGTTCCCTCGTTCCACGACGGTACCGGGTTGCGCAACCCGGCTCGCAAGACGTTTCGCCCAGGCCGACTGTATCTTCGAGTGCCACCGAGGCTGGCAAGCCAATGCGGGATTGTTGTCGTTGGCGACCGGGCGGCCCTCGGTCATTGCGACCAACGCCTCCCACCGAGAGCGTCTCTCGCTAGTCCGAAGATTGATGCGCCTGATTCGCGCGAGCGCGACGGTCACCCCACCGTCGATGACGCGAAGGCTCACGCCGCACCTCCGCGAGCACCGAGGATCCGTAGGCCTCGTCGAACCGCCTCAATCGAGTCGTACGCCTTGAGAGCCGAAAACTGGTTGGGCTTGAGATCGCGAAGTTTCTTCGGCAGCGATGCAACGAGCTCCTTTTTCGCGCGCTCGAGGTGCTCGGCCATTTGGCTATACGCTTCGACACGCCCGATCTGCCTCAGCACCCGCCGTTCGCGCGCCTCGCGCTCGGCAGCGCTGAGCCAGCCTTGGTTCGCGCCAGCTTTCGTACCCCGACGTGCTACCTTCTTCGTGGCCATTGGAAACCTTCCTTTCCGTGGTCATGGGGCTCGAGCTGTTAGAGCAGCCCGGGTCCCGCTTTGGTTGTGGTCAGCGTTTCTTGGGCATGGGCGATTGCGAGCGCTTCGGCGTGGCCTTCGCGCGGGGGCTGGGTGCCCCCAATTCCCGGTGAGCCTGCCTGACGAGCTGGCGGACAGCGTCGGACTGCGAGAGCCCCATTCCATCTGCCACCTCGAGCAGCATCTCGTACTCGGGCTCGGAAAGCCGCACGTTGAAGAGCTTCACCCGATCGACCATGTAAAGCGATTGTAAAGCACGACGCGTTATCTACAGCAAGGTACTTTTTCGAACCGAAGCGTAAACGCGTGATTCTGTTCGTCGTTTTGGCTAGACAGAAACGATGCCTCTCTTCATGAAAGCGCAGCCGGCGTCGGAGTTGGCTACCAAGCTCAGGGCGCTCGCAGCTGATGTGTGGCCGAGAGAGCAAGTGCAGCTGCGCGTAAGTACCAACGTCCCCGGCGTGAAAGCCGATGTTGACGCAATCGGGACAGAGCTGGCGAAGGACGGAGCCTTTGAAAGCCTGACGGCCAAGCATCGTCACCTGATGGCGGAGAGTGCTCACGTGAAGCTCGCCGCAGACTCCAACAAGCAATTCCGATACGCCGCCCGTCCGGACCTGGTGAGCGGCGAACTCCACATCGAGGGTGCAAAGACACAGGACGAAGCGCTCCGGTTTCTGAACGCGGCCAGCAAGCACTTTGAGCTTAGCGCCTACATTGACGTGATCAGTCCCGTTGGTTTGACGGAGCCGCAGAGGAATGCGCTGCAGGCGCAAGAGCGCTCGGTTGCTGACTTCAAGAGCGAGGTCGAGCGACTCGCAGACTTCCTTGCGAAGATCGCCCGCGAGGACGCGGAACAGCGACGTAAATTGCAGTTTGACCTCGAGCAGGACTACCGAGCAAAGGCAGATGATGCGGCCGCTGAGCATCAGCGTAAGCTGGTCGAGATTGACGAGCGCCGACAACGGGGTGACGACGACCTTGCTGCACGGGAGAAGGCTTTCGCAGCGGAAAAGGCTTCGTTCGAAACAAACGAAGCGAAGTACGTCCGCCGCCGTATGTTGGCGAAGCTCGAAGAGGTGCTCGCCAAGTCGGAGTCGATGAGCCTGAGCAAGGAGACGCAGCGGAAGCGCTGGCTTGTACACGGAGTTGTTGCGCTTGCGCTGCTGACGTCCGGCACGTTCGTTTGGAGCATGGCATCGCGGTTCCTGAGCGAAGCGAAACCGGACTGGCACTTCGGCCTCCCCATGGCCACCGGGACGCTCACCTTCGTTGCCATGCTCATCTACTACATACGATGGATCGATCGTTGGTTTCGGGAGCATGCCGAGGGCGAGCTCGCCGCCGAGCGCTACCAAGCCGATATTGTGCGCGCGAACTGGCTTGCTGAGCTGGTCGCTGAACAGCGACAGCTCGCCGCAGAACTGCCACCCGAGTTGCTCGACGCCTTCACGCGCAACCTGTTTCGTGGAACTACCACACTGGCGGAAGCGGAACACCCGTTCGAGCAAGTGACGGCAATGCTCAAGCGAGCGAAGGAACTGAAAGTCGGCGGCGGACAACTGATGCTGCGCGCTGGAAAGGCCAAGCCCGGTGCCAAGCGTGAAGACGGCTAGGGCGGATTCTTCCTGGCGCGAAACTCGACAGGGGGAGCAGTCTCGAGCCGTTCGATGAACTCTGTCGGCGGTAGCCCTTGCATGGCTCGCAGCTTTCGCATGAAGCCTCCGACGCCCTCGCGGACCCAGTTGAGCTCGAGCGGCAGCCCTGCTGCGGGGCGGCTTCACGGTGTACCACGCCGGCGCCGTCGAGCCGCAGCGGAGCGCGGTTCAGACAGTCGTCGCAGTCGCAAAACGGGGCGCACGCCTGTGCTGAGCTGGTCCGCCGGCTCACGCTTCACCCCCGCCGCTGTAGCTGCTGCATTGCAGGCCGCTCCGCTCGAGCAGGGCATCAGCGAGGCCGCGCAGCCGGCTCGCGCAGGCCTGATGCGCCGTCACGGTCACGCGCCAGCGGTGGGCAGCGCGCTCGCCGCGGCATGCCGAGCACCCGCACGCGTCGTACTGCGCGTCGAAGGCGTTGT
>JBEHXA010000453.1:0-6372 GCA_048498935.1 Myxococcota bacterium | reverse complement strand
GTCCGGGGCAGATGCTCGATTGGTATCGGAAGAGCCTGGTCACGGCTGGCTTCGGCGTCGCCGACGCGGCGCCCGGCTCGGTTTTGGCCCGAAAAGGCGAGCGAATGCTGGTGATAACCGCAGCTCGCGGGCGTGCGGGCGTCGTGGCCGCTGTCAGCGAGCTTCGCTAGCCGCATTTTTCAGGAAACGAGGGCGTGGCTGGCCTCGACCCAGTTACGTCCATGAAAAAGGTCGCTCTGACAGCATCCATTGTCGCGGCTGCTGCTTCGGCATTCGTTGGCCACCTCTACCTCCAGCGCCTCGAAGCTGAAGTATCGGGCGGTCCACGAGTCAGCGTGTTGGTCGCCGCCCAAGACGTGCCGGCGGGTGCCGCTCTCAGCGAGCAGCTGCTGGCGGTCCGCGACTTACCGCAGGCCTACGTCGAAGGCCGCCATGTGCGAGCTGGCGACGTCAAGAAAGTCCTCGGCGCCAAGGCAGCGTCTGGCCTCAAGGCGAACGAAGCTCTGCTCTGGACGGACTTGGCCAAGTTCAGCGATCGCAGTCGCGTGCTCTCGGGGCTCGTTCAAAACGGCATGCGCGCCGTGGCGCTCGACCTCAGATCTGCCGATTTCGACGGGCTCTTGCGACCGGGGGACCGCGTCGACGTGCTTTTCACTGCCGGCGCCAAGGGCGAGGAAAGCGCAACCATCACCCTGCTGCAGAACTTGCTGGTGCTGTCGGTGGGCGGCGCCATCCAACGTGTCGATGAGACTGCCAACGGCTCCTCGGGTCGAGGCGCGGTCACGGTCAGCACGACGCTAGAGCAGGCCCAAGTGCTCACGCAAGCGCAACAACGCGGGAGGCTCGCGTTGACGCTGAGGAATACGGAAGACGTCACTCTAACCGAGGGCTTGCCGGAAACGACGGCGAAAGACCTCGTGCCAGCCAAAGACCAGGCAGACGCGACGCGGCGGGCCTCGGCTGCAAGGGGCATTGAACATGTCCGCTAAGGCTCTCAAGCTGGCTGCTGCGTGCCTGTGCGTCGGGCTCATTCACGCGCCCCTCGCCGCGGCTCAAACGACTGGCGCTCGCACCGCGGCCACGCGGGGCACTGCGCTCGAAGAGATCGAGCTGCAAATAGGCGAACAAAAGGTGATCCCGAGCGACGGCGTGCAGAGCTACTCCGAGGCCGTCAAAGGCATCGTAGATATCCGTCTCACGAAGGACTCGTCTCAGTTCATCGTCGTGGCGCTCGCGCCGGGCCAAACGACGCTGCTGTTCCTGATGACCGACGGCAGCGAAAAGCACTATCGCATTTCGGTCACCGACCCTGACCGACCCGAACGCGGCAAGCGCTCCGTTGCCGCCGTGGAGGCTCGCGACAACGTGCGGCTCGACTTTTACTTCGTTCAGATGAACAAGAGCTACGGGCACCAGCTAGGGATTGGGTATCCGAGCTCGGTTGCGCCCAAGTTCAGCGCCGCGTTCGACTTCAAGGCTGGCCAGCTCGACAGCGCCACCGCCGTGATCACCGACCAGGCGTTGCCACGGCTGGACATCGCGCAGTCATCGGGCTGGGCCAAGGTGATGAGGCAGGCGGCGGTCGTCACTGCCAACGGAGAGAAGGCGACTTTCTCGGGAGGGGGCGAGGTGAATGTACCGATTCAGAATGCGCTCTCGAGCGGCGTGATCAAGATCTCGTTCGGATCCGAGATCGTGGTCGAGCCGGCTTATGACGCCAAGTCGGGCCGCGTCGAGCTGCGCCTCCATGCAGACATTTCGGAGCTCGAAAACGATCGCGGAACCGGTGTGCCAGGGCGCACCACGGCCACGCTCGACACCGTCGTCAACCTCGAGCTCAGCCAGTCCCTCGTACTGGGCGGTCTCACCGCCAAGAGTGAACGCAGCTCCAAGAGCGGCCTGCCGGTGCTGAGCCAAATCCCGATCTTCGGGGCACTCTTCGGCAGCCACGCCAACGCCGAGGAGGAAACCGAGAACGTGGTCGTGATCGTGCCTTCGGTCGTCGACTCGGTCTCCATGCAAGATCGCGCGCGGATCAAGGCCGCGCTCGAGCAGTATGAGGCCTTTTCGGGAGACATGGACGACGTGGCACTCGTGCCCGCCACACCGAGCTCATCGACACCCAAGGCAGCGAAGGCGAGCGGAGGCGCCGCGCGATGAGCGAGCTTGAAATCAGCATAGAGGTCGTGACGAGTGAAGGAACGCTCGCGAGCTCGTTTCCAGCGAGCAGCGTGGTCTGGATCGGTCGCGACGAGGCCTGCGAAGTTCAGTTGCTGGCCCCCAGCGTGTCGAGGAAGCACGTGCGTGTCGAGCGTACCGATGAGGGGCTGCGAGTCACCGATGCCTCGGCCAATGGCACGCTCGTCGATGGGTTGCCCTTGCGGAAGGCCGCGCGGTTCGTGCCCGGCGGACGGTCCACGTTGTGCGTCGGTCCTTACCGGGTGCAGGTCTTCGAGACGGGCGTAGCCCCGGCGTATGACCGAGAGCTCTCCCGGCGCGAGCAGGCGAGCACCGGGCGCGCAAATCCGGTGAGCCCGACCATGCGCTCGACGGCGCCCGACTCGGCTCCTCCCGAGACGCCTTCGCTGACCGACGTGGACGCGCGGCGAAGCATCCACCGCTGCCTGCTCGAGCAGCTGGACTTGCAGGCTCTGGATCGCAGCGCCATGGAATCCGAGGTGATGCGCCCCAAAGTGGTAGGTGCATTGCGGCGCATCGTTCACGAGCAAGCCGGGGCGCTCGCGCATCAAGCTCGTGAAGCGCTCGTGCAAGAGTTGGCTGACGAAGCGCTGGGGCTGGGGCCGCTCGAGAAGCTCCTGGGTGATCCCGACGTGAGCGAGATCATGGTGGTCGACGCGCACACTATCTTCGCCGAAGCGAGCGGGAAGATGCACCTCACCGGTCTGCGGTTTACCGATGATGACGCCGTTCGAGCGGTCATCGAACGCATCGTTACACCACTCGGTCGACGCATCGATGAATCCAGTCCCCTTGTCGACGCACGCTTGCGCGATGGCTCACGCGTGAACGCCGTGATCCCCCCGCTGGCGCTCAAAGGTCCGTGCATCACGATTCGCAAGTTTGCCAAAGAGCCGCTGCAGATGGCCGACCTCGAGCGTTTCGGATCGCTCACACAACAAATGGCGCGGTTCCTCGAGCGCACCGTGAAAGTGCGGAAAAATATCGTCATTTCTGGCGGCACGGGGAGCGGCAAGACGACACTTTTGAACGTGCTTTCTGCGGCCATTCCGGCGCATGAGCGCATCGTCTCCGTGGAAGATGCGGCCGAGCTTCAGCTGGCTCAACCGCACGTCGTGTCCCTCGAATCGCGACCGCCCAACCTCGAGGGCAAGGGTGAGTATTCGATTCGGGATCTCGTCAAGAATGCGCTTCGCATGCGCCCTGATCGAATCGTCGTTGGCGAGTGTCGCGGAGCCGAGGCCATCGACATGCTCCAAGCGATGAACACTGGCCACGATGGGTCGCTAACGACCACGCATGCGAACAGCCCGAAGGAGGCCGTCGCTCGCATCGAGACCTTGTGCTTGATGGCAGGGCTCGACCTGCCCGTTCGGGCGATTCGGCAACAGATTGCCTCGAGCGTTCAGCTCATCGTGCAGCAAACGCGCTTCTCGGATGGGTCGCGGCGCGTGACTAGCATCGCCGAGGTGGTTGGGGTCGACGACGACGGAGAGGTACAGCTGCGCGAAATATTCTCCTACAAGGTCAGGTCGACCAGCGCCGACGGCACGGTGGACGGCTCGTTCTTGGCCAGCGGCTATTTGCCGTCGTTTCTGGACCAATTCGTACGACACGGGTTGGTGCAAGGGGAGGCGTTTCTGTGAACCTGGCCACCTCTCTGTTGGGACGATCAGCGATCGCCCTCCTACTCCTCGCCCTAGCTGGAATGGGCTGGTTGGCACTGGGCACGGAGCGGAGTCCGGGTCGGCTCGTCATCGGCCGGCGTGAGGAGGCGCTCTCGCGAAAGCTGCGGTTTCTGCGCGCACCGATCAGCGCCAGGCGTGTGGTGCTGGCGCAGACCGGGCTGGTCGCGGCGTGCGTGCTTGTGGCCGCTCTGGCCCGGCAGCCTCTGCTGCTGGCTGGTGCAGCCCTGCTGGTCGTGCTTCCGGATCTCTACATCGATCGCCTCGTTGCTGCACGCACAGCTACGATCGAGAGCCAGATCGAACCCTGGCTCAATGCGGTGGCGAATTCGCTACGTGCGAGCCCGTCGCTGGGTGAAGCGATTGCTTCGAGCATCGCTCTGGTGCCTTCACCGATGGCGCAGGAGGTGGACGTGCTGGTCAAAGAGTACGAGCTTGGCGTACCGCTCGACCGAGCACTGGACAACCTCGCCGCTCGCATTGCTTCGAAGACGTTGGCCGGCACCACACTGGCCCTGAAAGTGGCGCGGCGGAGCGGCGGAAACCTACCCGCGATGCTCGAAAGTGCCGCGGTTGCACTTCGCGAGCTAGCCCGCCTCGAGGGCGTTGTCAGGACCAAGACTGCTGAGGGCAAGGCGCAAGCAGTAGTCATCGGAGCCATCCCGGTCCCGCTCATCGGTGTCGTGCAGTACTCCGATCCCCATTTCTTCGAGTCGCTGGTCAGCACCTTCACGGGTAACCTGGTGATTGGTGGGGCCGTCGCGCTTTGGGTCTTGGCAGTGCTGATGGCGCGCAAAATCCTTCAGGTGGACGTTTGATGGACGGTACGTCTTCACTGCGGGCGTTGGCGCTGACGCTTGGCGCTGCCGCCCTCTTGGGGCTTTCTCTGCTTGCCTGGGGCGTGCAGTCGGCAACGCCTCCGCGACTCGGGCACCGTGGTGCCGAACGCCGGCGCGCATTGGCGGGCGGCGGTGGCTTCGCGACGTTCGAGCCAGCGATCAGGCTGTTCGCTGGCGTTGTGGCTTTGCTTCCCTTGAAGGCATTCCGACAGCGGCAAGAGGCGGAGCTGCGTCGCGCCGATCAGCCCTGGGGCCTCAGTGCTGATGAGCTCAGCGCCCTGTCCGTGCTGAGCGCGGGTCTGCTGGGTGGCGTTGGGTGGTTTTTGAGCGAGCAACTTGCGATGACACGCTTGGTGGCGGTGGGGAGCACCCTGTTTGGCCTGGTATTGCCCACCATCCAGCTCCGGGAGGGTATCCGGTCGCGCGCCAAGGAGATATCGCGCGGGTTGCCGCACGCCATCGAGATCGTCGCCATGTGCATGGGCGCAGGGCACGACTTCCCCGGTGCTCTTCGGCTCGTAGCCGCTCCACAGGGCACCGAGCGCAGCGCCCTCTCACGAGAGCTGCAGCTCGTGCTCGAGCACCTCGAGCTCGGTCGTACTCGACGAGAGGCGCTGCGGTCTTTTGCCGAACGAGTGCCGACTGAAGCCGTGCGTGACTTCGTCAACGCCGTCATTCAAGCCGAACAACGAGGCAACCCGCTCGCGAAGGTCATTCAAGTGCAAGGTAGGATGCTGAGCATGCGACGGAGCGTCGCAGCGGAAGAGGCAGCCGCGCGGGCGGGAGTGCTGCTGATTGCTCCGATGCTCGTGTTGGTCGGCTGCATCTTGCTGCTGCTGCTCGGACCCTTCATCGTGAAAGGCATCGGATTCTGAAATGGCTTATTTGGTAGAGGTGCAGGCGCCAGGCACGAGCCCCCAGCAGCATGACCTTCGGCTGGGGGCGCTCTCGATCGGATCGGGAGAAGGGGCCGAGCTGCTGGTCGCGGTGCCCTCGTTCAGTTCCCAGCATCTGGCGTTGGACGTGGGCGAAGAGGCGGTGGTGGTCAGGGTGCTGGATGAATCATCACCGCCGCTGGTATTCGAAGGAGCGCAGGTGCGTGAAGCCAACGTTCCGTGGGGGAGTGACATCTTCACCAACGGCGTGCGGTTCTCGTTCTTCGAAGCTCGCAGCGAGAGGCGCGGGGCTCACCCGGTGTTGCTCTCCGCCCTCGCAGGCGCCCTGGTTTGGTTGGCGTGGCAGGGTGCGGGTGCAGTTGGACACGCGACTGGCGAGGCCGTCGCCCCGCCTGAGCTCGCCGTCGCGATTCCGTCGTGCGGCAACGACGACCCAACTGAAGCCGTTGCCCGCGCGCGTCACGCAGAGGCGTCGGCAAGAGCCAAGCAAGAGCGTTACCCCTTCGATTCGAGCGAAGGGTTGGGCGCGCTCGAGCGGCTGCAGCTTGCCCGAGCGTGCTTCCAGGCGGGCGGCGCCAGCGCCGATGTGGCTCGAGTCGCCGGCGCGTATCAATCACTTCAGCAAACTCTCGTCGAAGACTTGGCAGCGCTGGGGTTGCGCCTCGACCGAGCGCGTGAGCAGGGGCGGCCGCGCGAGGCGATGGCTGCTGCAACGGCCATCGACGCCCTCGTCGCCCCGTTGGGGGAAACGCC
>JBEHXA010000452.1:0-6376 GCA_048498935.1 Myxococcota bacterium | reverse complement strand
GATCGCTGCTGCCCCTCTGTCTCGGGTGAAGAGACGGACTCGCGCTGCACCCGCAAGGCGCCCGGCACCGGCAACTCGGGCGGCACCGGCGGCACCGGCGGCACCGGTGGCACGAGCGGCGGCACGGGCGGCACGGACGGCGCCAGCGAAGGCGGCATCGGTGGTGAGTCGGGTGGCGGCGGCGTACCGTCTACCGACGGTGGCATGAGCGGCGGTGGTGACACGTCCACCGCGGGTGCCGGTGCGGTGAGCTCGATGGCTGGTCAGGGCGGAGCCCCGTAGTGCCCACGCTCGGCGAGCTCACGGCGCTCAGCCAGCAAGCTCTGCTGCTATCGGCAGCAGTCGCGCTGCCGGTCGTAGGAGCCGCCGCGCTCGTCGGGCTCTTGGTCGCAGTCCTGCAGGCAGCGACCCAGGTTCAAGATCACACGCTCGGCCATTTGCCGCGCTGGCTGGCCGTGCTGGCCGTACTGGTCGCCACTGGCTCGTGGATGGGCTCGCAAATC
Source organism: Myxococcota bacterium (assembly GCA_048498935.1). Lineage (GTDB taxonomy): Bacteria > Myxococcota_A > Polyangia > Polyangiales > Polyangiaceae > PMG-095. The sequence continues at coordinate 5,873 of JBEHXA010000452.1, read as the reverse complement.
AGCGAGTTTGCCATCCGGGCCTTCGGCGGTTGAGCCGTGGCCAAGCGCCGCCGGGAGCCCGACGCGCTGCTGTCGCCGAGCGATCTGGGCCAAGGCGTCGGCGCAACGCTTGCTGCGGAGCGCGTGCACGTCGCGGGCCGGGTTTTCAACGTCGAAGGCAAGATCGTGGTGGTGGCGGACGCATTTGCGCGCGTCGCCGTCGAGCTCGCACGCCGCGCCGCCGTCGAGCCCGGTGATCTCGTGGTGGTGAGCGGTGTGCCCGCGGGCAAGCGGCTGACCGAAGGCAAGCTGATCTCGCGCCAGGCATGCCCCACCCCGACCGCTCATGGTGAGTTCTTTCGCGCGGTCTTCGCCGGCGAGGCCGAGCGGCTGCGCGACCAGGCGCGCGCCCAAGCCGCCACGCGGGCGTTCTTCGCGGAGCGCGGCTTCGTCGAGGTCACGACGCCGCTGCGCGTGCCCGCGCCGGGCGTCGACTTTCACGTCGACGCCATCGAAAGCAGCGGAAAGTACCTGATCACATCACCCGAGCTGCACATGAAGCGGCTGCTGGTCGGCGGCCTACCGCGCATTTTTCAGCTCGCGAAGGTGGCGCGCGCCGACGAAGAGGGACCGCTGCACGCGCCGGAGTTCACGATGCTCGAATGGTACCGAGCCTTCGCGGACCTGGAGCAGGTGCTCGTCGACACCGAACAGCTGGTGCGGAGCGTAGTGCGCAGCCTGGCCGGTGAGGATCAGGTCTTCGTGCTCGGTAAACGCAAAGTGAGCGTGGCCGAGCCCTTCGAGCGCATCACGGTGCGCCAGGCTTTCGAGCGCTACGCCGGCCTCAAAGACGCCGCTCGCCTCGCCGCTCGCGACGAAGATCGCTACTTCGAGCTGCTAGTCTCGCGCGTCGAGCCGGCGCTCGCCGAGCACCCTCGCCCCGTCTTTCTCACCCACTACCCGCTCTCCCAAGCGGCGCTCTCGCGCCCGCACGCCGACGACCCCACCGTCGCCGAACGCGCCGAGCTCTATTTTGGCGGCGTCGAGCTGTGCAACGCCTACGGCGAGCTCACTGATCCAGCCGAACAGCGGCGCCGCTTCGTCGCCGAGAGCAAGCGCCGTAAAGCGCTCGGTCGCGCCGTCTACCCGCTCGACGAGCCGTTCCTGGCCTCGCTGGTCGAAGGCATGCCGCCCTCCGCCGGCAACGCCCTCGGCTTCGAGCGGCTAGTGATGGTCGCGACCAACCGCTCCCAAATCTGACCGGGAGCTCCCAAATCCCAGCCGGGAGCTCCCAAATCCCAGCCGGGAGCTCCCAAATCCCAGCCGGGAGCTCCCAAATCCCAGCCGGATCTGTCGCTCTGTATGGCTTGCCTCGTCCCGCATCGACCTCGATCGCCTGCTCTCTCTCACCCACGGGCATTCGCGGCTCGGAATTCACTACGTGCACGTATCCAATAACGAGTGCGACTTCACGGCTCAAATGAACGCCAACCGTTCGGATCTGTTAACGAATGCCGCTTATCGCCTATTGGATACGTGTGCGTAGTGATTATTGAAACCGAAAGGGGCCTCCGCGCGGCTCGGTTGATCGCGCCGGGCGCGGGCTGGCGCGCCGGGCGCGGGCTGCGGCGGACAGCCGCGAGGCAGCCGCAAACACGGAGGTCAGGTGTCGGAGAAGCGGAGCGGTGGTTACTCGCCGATCGTGGGCGGGGTCGTGCTGGTGGCGGTCATGAAGAAGCGCAGCATGTCGTTGTGAGCGACCGGGTTGTCGAACACCACGAAATGGCCGTCGCTGTTCTTCGCTGCGCCGTACTGGCGCATGCCCAGCGTGAACGCTTTGTCCTCGGCAGCGTACGGAGCCGCTACGGCGCTCAAGCGAAGCTCGTCGAACGGCTTCTTGGCGCTCGCGTCGGGCGAGACCTCGACGAAGCCACCGGCCTTGGCGAAAGTCGCCATCGTGATCGGCGGGCTGTAGCTGTCATCGAGCCCGAAGGTTTGAAACACGTGCTTGGCCGTGTGCATGGCCGGCGGCGTGGCCAAAAGTGCAGCAAAGTTCAGAGGATCCGCCGGATCGATCCACTGCTGCAGCAGCGACAACACCGGATGAAATGCCGTGATGCCGACGCCGATGTTGGGGTCGCTCATCATCGGATCTTGGAGCACGTACGGCAGCGAGCCGGCGATGTTCTCGGGCTTGGTTTTGGTGCGCAGCGCGTCGCGCAGGCTCGCGCCGTTGCCCGACAGCACCGCCGCTCTGAAGTCGTCCGCAAAGGGCAACATCAAGCTGCCTTCGGTCGAGCCCTGTGAATGGCCAAAGAAGAAGAGCTGGGTCGCATCGAGCTTGATGGCCGAGCCGTGCGTGACACTCGCGGCGACGTCGAGCGTCTTAGCGAACCGAGCTACGCCGAGCTGGTCGGCTGCGCCCTGCAGCGGATTGCCGCGCGTAACCGCCGGGTTCAAGAAGTTGAAGAACAGGTTGTTCGGCGATTCGGTGGATTTACCGCGCCGGGGCCCGTGCTCGACCTGGTCGATGCCGATGACCGCGAACTTCGGCGTGGCGGCCGCCAGCGATCCTGCCACGGCGTCGCTCACGTGATCGCGGAAGCTGCCGCCGGTGCCATGCGCAAACACCACTGCGGGCCAACCAGCGGCGGGCGGCGTGCCCTCGGGCACGGTGATCGAGAGGCAAACCTGCTCGGTCCGTGGCTTGGAAACGTCGATGTCGCCACCGTCGTCGGGAGTCAGGTACGGCTCCTCGCCCTGCTGATAGATCGGGAGCGACAGCAGCGCGTGGTACTCGTCGTAGCCGGCAACGTCGTCGCCGCAGGCGCGGTCACCCTCGGCCTGGTCGCACGGTGATTGCGCGCCGTCCTTGCACTTGACCCAATCGCTCGCGACGGGCGCGGCAGCCTGGGCGGTCGCGTCGGCGAGCTCGGTCATCGCGGCCCGCACGTTGCCCACCGTGAAGACGGTGGCAGTCAGCACGTTGTCGGCGTCGACCGCCGGGTCGAGCGTCGACAGGTACTCGCGCAGGGGCGCGAAGGCCGCGTGGGCTGCTGCCAGCGTCTTGTCCCCCGGCGCAGTCTCCGCCAGCACCGCAGCCATGTTCTCCGAGGCAGCAACCGGGATCTCACAGTGGTTGCCCGTGTCGTGCACCGCGCAGACGCCCGAATCGCAGTCGGCGTCGCTGTCGCAGGTGGTCGTGTCGTCCTCGGCCAGCAGTGTCATCGGCTTCTTGTCCACCGTGACCGTCGACAGCAGGTACACGGCGTAGGTGTGCTCAGGCTCGAGTGGCGAGCCCGAGGGCGGCTGCACGCCGATGAAGTTTTCACACACGTACGCGGTGCGGGCCGGCGTGTAGAAGCGCTGCCACCCGACCTCGCGCTTGGCGGTGAGGTCGACGAACTTGAGCGATTGATTGGGGGGCAGCGTGTCGCCGTCGAACGCGCCCGAGAAGCGGAAGATCACCGTCGGGTACGCGCCCCAACCGGAGTCGTTCGCCTCGACGGCGTCCACGTAGAGCTGCACCGGGTCGACCCCGAGCAGGGCCGCGCCCGGCGTCGGGAAATCGCTCAAATCGAGCTTATTTCCGTGCTTTCGCACGTCGCTCGGGAATGGCAGGCGGAAGAAATCGCCCTCATCGGCGCCTTTGGCGCCCGGCACTTCGAAGTAGGCCTTGATGCCGCTCGTGGCAGGCGGATCGCACGTCGCGCCCTTCCAAGGCTCGCCGCTCAAGAAGGGCGGTACACCGACCACCGACGGCGCACACGCACCCGCCAAGCATGAGAGCCCTGCGAAACACTCCGTGCTGAGCGTGCACTCGGCGCCCACGTCGCCGCTGCCTTCGGGTACGCACACCGCGCTCAGCCCTTTCAAAGCGCAGCGCAATCCGGCCGCGCACTCGTCGCCGTTGAAACAGGCCGCGCCTGCTTTGCCCTCGCCGGCGGGCGCGCATTTGCCCGCGATGCACTGGCCGTCTTGGCACTCGGCGCTGAGCACGCAAGCTCCACCCGGCTCGGTAGCACCACTGGGCTCGCATTCGTCGTCGGCGTTACAGCTCAAGCCAACGCGACAAGCGTCGTCGGTCGAGCACGCTTCGCCGACACCCTTGCCCGTGGGGATCGGCGCCGAACCACCCTGATTGGCAGTTCCGCCACCGCTTGGACCTTGGCCGCCCTCACCGCCGTCGCTCGGCAACGGGGGATTTTTCCGCACCACCGCACCGTCAGAGCACGCCGCTCCGATGAGCATCCACAGCACCCCGCCCGACATTGGAAGAAGCAAGCTACGACGCATGACAGCACCTCTCCACGAAAGCCAAAAAGCCGAGCGCCCGAGTGGACGCTAGCCTGAAGCTAACATGCTCCGGGGTACTTTGCCTCGTCTTGCCAGTGCTGGACTGACGGCTCGAGCGCGGCTGGAGCCGGTGCGCTCAGTCGTAGCGAATGATGGATACGCAGGGTGTAGGCAAAAGCCGCTCACGCCCACCCAGCGACGCCAGCTCGATGAAAAAGGCGTAAGCGAGCACGAAAGCGCCCTGCCGGTGCACGAGATCACCGGCTGCAGCAGCCGTGCCGCCGGTGGCGAGCAGATCGTCGACCACCACCACGCTCGCGCCTTCGCGCAGTGAATCGCGGTGCATCTCGAGCTCGTTTTCGCCGTACTCGAGCGAATAGCTCACCTTGTCGGTGCGCGACGGGAGCTTACCGGGGCGACGCACCGGGACGAAGCTCGCGTTCAGGCGCGCCGCGAGGGCACCGCCGAAGATAAAGCCCCGCGACTCGACCCCGACCACGGCGTCGACCTTTTCGCCGACGAAGTGGTGAGCGATCGCGTCGAGCACGATGTGAAAGCCTTTCGGGTCGGCCAAGAGCGGCGTGATGTCGCGGAACAGAATGCCCGGCTGCGGAAAATCCGGAACGTCGCGGATGAGCGCTTTGACGTAGGCGAGCGAGTCGAAGGGGCTGAGCTGCCGCTGAGGAGCGGCGCGATCGCTCTTGAGCGCCGCCGGCTTCTTGGGATCGACACCGCGCGGCGTCGGCTGCAAGCGCCCCGGAACTGGCTTGGACGCCTTGGCGAAAGAGCCTTTACGAGCTGCCATGGGAAGGGCCCCTTCTATCACGACAGGCGTCGCGACAGGTCAAGAGCCAGCGGGGCCGACGGACGGGCTCGTGAGCTCCTGAACCACTGCTTCTGCAAGCTTTTGGCCGTGCTGGGCCCACAGGTCGAGGACGAGCGGAGTGAGGCCGATGACCCCGGCGTCGTAGGCTTCGGTGTCGGAGCCCGCGACCGGTCGGTGCTCCACGCCGGGGCCACCGAGCCAGAGGTATTCACGCCCACGCGGGTCTTTGCGAAACTCGACTTCGTCCGTGTAAAAGCGCCCGCCGAGCCGAGTGGAGCGCCACGACCAGGACCCGCCGGGCGGGATGTTGACGTTGAGCAGCACAGGACTGCTCGGCTGGGAGCGATAGAGCGCCAGCGCGATGCGCGCGGCTTCCGCGGCGGCTAGCGCGCGATCGCCCTCGAGGCCCGCTGAAAGCGCGATCGCCGGGACTCCGCGCAGCGCGCCCTCGCGCGCTGCAGCCACGGTCCCGCTGTAGAAGACGTCGTCGCCCAGGTTGGCGCCGTGGTTCAGACCCGACAGCACGAGATCCGGGCGCCGCGGCAGGATGCGAGCACCGGCGTAAAAGGCTGTGTAAACGCAGTCGGCAGGCGTGCCGTCGACCGAAAAGATACCGTCGCCGTGCTCCGAGAGTCGGAGCGGGCGGTGCAAGCTGAGCGAATGGCTGGAGGCGCTTTGTTCGCTGTCTGGAGCGCAGACGATCACGTCGGCGTGCGGCAAGAGCGCGGTGCGCAGGGCGTTGATGCCCTGCGCGCGAAAGCCATCGTCGTTG
>JBEHXA010000451.1:0-6376 GCA_048498935.1 Myxococcota bacterium | reverse complement strand
TCCGGAGCAAGACGCGTTGCGCTTTCTCGTCGCGAGCATCCACGTCGGTCTCGGTCAGCAAGAAGAGGCGCTGTCCGAGCTCGATTCCTTGATTCGCCGTAGCCCGGGCTTCGAGGAAGCTCACTTTCTGCGCGCCGGGTTGGTCGCGGAAAAGGCCCCGGCCGACGCCATCGAGGCACTTCGTCAATATCTCGACCTCGCTCCGCGGGGTCCACACGCAGCCGAGGCCCGAAATCGCCTCAGCGAGCTGCTGGGGCACAGCGAGGTGCTCAGCAGCGCACACCCCGGAACGGAGGAGGCGATGCCATGATTTCGCGCGAGATCTACGACGCAACTCTACGCAACTTTCTCGCGCCAGTGTTGCCGCTGCTCGATGACCCGTCGGTGACCGAGGTGATGATCAACGGCGCTTCCGAGATCTTCGTCGAGCGGTGCGGAAAGCTGGCTCGCACGGACATCAGGTTCGAATCGAGCGATGGGCTTCTCTCGGCTCTGCGTGCCATCGCACAATTCGTCGGACGAGCCTTCGACGAAGCCCAGCCGATCCTCGAAGCGCGCCTTCCTGACGGTTCGCGCGTGGAGGCGCTCATGCCGCCAGTCGCCCCGGACGGCCCTTCAGTGGCGATTCGTCGGTTCTCGAAAGATCGACTCACGCTCGAAAAGCTGCTCGAGCTGGGGGCGATGACAGCAGACGCGGCAGCCACGCTGCGTGCGCTGATCGAAGGGAAGCAGAACGTCGTTGTCGCGGGCGGAACGGGCTCGGGTAAGACGTCGCTGCTCAACGCGGTGGCATCGTTCATCCCGGCGGACGAGCGCATCATCGTCATCGAGGACGCCCGTGAGCTCCAGCTGCAGCGCGAGCACGTCGTGCAGCTCGAAGCGCGCCCGGCCGATCCGAAAGGCAAGGGCGCCGTGACGATTCGCGACCTGTTCAAGGCAAGCCTGCGTATGCGGCCAGATCGCATCGTGCTGGGCGAGATTCGCGGAGGGGAAGCCTTGGACCTGATCCAGGCAATGACCAGCGGTCATGGCGGCTGTTTGGCGACCGTGCATGCGACGTATCCGATCGATACGTTGAACCGTCTCGAGACGTTGGCGCTCCTGAGCGGGGTGGAGCTGCCTCTGTTTGCTCTGCGTGCGCAGCTCGCGTCAGCGGTCGACATAATCGTGCAGACGGCTCGGCTGCGCGATGGCAGGCGGATGGTGACTCACATCACCGAGGTCACGGGCGCTGACCCGCAACGCGGCTACGGGATCAAGGACATCTTCGTTAGCGTTCCCGGTGCGCGCCTCCCTGATGGCACCGTCCCGTCTGAGCTACTCCCGACTGGCGTGCTGCCGAGCTGCTTGCCGCTCTTGCATGCTCAGGGGCTAGAGCTTCCCGCTGCCGTTCATGAAAATGCGCGTGTAGCGCGCAGGGCCCAAGCGTCATGACGCCTGCGTCGTCCCTGGAACCGCCCGTTTACGTCGAGCTATCCGGCCCAGGCATTCATCACGTCTTGGAGGTCGGGGCGGCCGATGACCGTGCGTTCGTAGTTGGTTCGTCTCGGCAAGCGGACGTGCACATCGATCGACCAGGCGTTCTGGCAGTCGAATTCCACGTCGAACTCCAAGCTGGAGAAATCTGGCTGGTGCCCGCCTACCGCGGACGTGGCCTTCGGGTGAATGGTGTGCCGATGACCGCCAGTGTCAGGGTCGATCGGCGCCTCGTCGTGGAACTCGGTTCGCTGGCGCTCGAGATAAACAGGCTCGCAGACGTGAGCGCCGTGGGTGCGACCACGCGGTCGAATGGCGCCCCGCTTTCGCTGCCACGCGACTACACGGAACATATACCTAGCGATGAAGAGTCCACGAGCCTCGCTATGAAACCCATTGAACCGGATCCCTTTCAAAGCGTCACGACTCGACAAGTTGGCGTGGTTACCCAAGTTGGCCCGTTGGTGACCCTCCAGCAGACCGAACGCATCGCACCACTTCATCCGGTTCCGCTACTGGGGCTGCAGCAGACCGAGCGCATGGCGCCAGTGGTCGTCCCCGCGAGGGCGGCCGAATCATCGATGTTTCAGACGCAACGGATTCCCCTGGTCTCGGCTCCAGCCGTGTCGCCTCCTCCGGCGGCAACGGTAGCCTCGTTCGAAATCCGACAGGTGGGGCGGTCTACGCTATCAGTGGGCAATCTGCAGCTTGCGGCTCAGGAGACGACGGCGTTCGACGTGTCTGCAGTAGCTGCTCCTCCCATCGCACCTGGGCGGGAGGAGCTTCTCTCGATGTCCTCACCAAACGCGGATCGACGAGTGCTGGAAGCGAGCAAGGGTCGCTCCTCCGCTGTCCACCGATTCCTCGTGCATCTGGGCCAGCTTGCCAAGGCGCGTCCTTCGCTCGTGCTCGGAGGAGGGCTCGTTGGGTCGCTGTTTGCTGCCTTGGCGCTCGTGGGCGCCGCAAGGCTGGTGACACCGACCTCAGTATCACACGAGCACTCGGCATTGGTGCCGAGCGCCACGGCCGTGCCGGTCAAGGTTGCTGTGCCGGCTTCTGCCCCAAAGGGTTCGTTGCCTCCCGTGGTGGCAGTCGTTCCGGCACCCCTCGAGCCCCAGCGCTTGGCGCGACGGTCGAGTGAGCCGACTGACGTTGAGTTGAGCGCAGCCGTGAGCCACCTGAGCGCCGGTCGGTTCGCTGACGCAAGCCGAGCATACGGCTCGCTGGCGACGCGAACTGACGGGCAGGTCTACGGGGCGGCATCTGCGTTGCTCGCCCGTCGAGCATCCAAGGAATGCACTGAAAACAGCCAGCAATTGCGCTGCCCGGAGATTCTCAAATGAACCTGATCGCCTTCCTCGCATGCGTTGGTCTCGCGGCCGCGAGCGGCTGCGCACCGAAGGAAGCTCCAGTCCCGCGGTTCGCGGTAGCGCTACGTGCGGCCACGGAAGAGGGACTGCCGCTGGCGGGCGTCACATTCTCAATTGGTAAGCAGGGCCTCGGCGCGACTGGGGAAAACGGGCAGCTCCACCTTGCGCTGCCGGGTATCGAAGGCTCGTCCGTCGCGGTCACTGCGGCCTGCCCGGAAGGCTTCGAAGCTCCGGCAACGTTTCCCACGCTACGGCTCACGAAGACCAGGAGCCTCGAAGGACACGCGCCTCAGGCAATCCCGTTCGAAGTCCGATGCCGCAAGAAGTTCGTGGACGTGGTGGTGGTGGTCAAGGCAGAGCGCGGCGCTCGATTGCCCGTACTAGTTGACGACAAGCCCGTGACGACGACCGACGACGACGGACTCGCGCATGTACTTTTGCGCCGTTCACGCAGCGACGGCACGCTTCAGGTGTCGCTCGACACCACGGCACGCCCGGCGCTGAAGCCACTGAATCCTGCCCGTACCTTCGAGACGCACAACCAAGACGGCATTGTGCTCTTCGAGCAATCGTTCACGACCGTTCGGCAGGCAGCGCCTCGTGTCGTCGCGCCGCGTCGTCATGTTCCGGTGCGGATCAACTAGCCCATGGCATCCTCAAGCGAGCCTTCGAACGAGCTGGCAGCGCTCCGCCGCAGAGAGATCGGTGTCAGGAGGTACCTGCGCGCACGGCTTGGCCGGGTCATGGCCCCACTTCGAGAAAAGCTCATGCCTCGCGACCTGGAATTACTGGTGCCGCTAATAGAGCAGCTGCTACTCACGGACCCCGCGCTCGCGCGATACATCCGCAACCTGGGACGCCCGGACCACGGAGATGGAACTACTGCCCCCGACCCTCCTGACGGTGTAAGGTAAGGAGAAATGTCCGACACCCCGAAACGCTCTGGAGCCGCCTTGAGGGCGGTTTCCGCGCCGGTAAGCCCGGCGCTGGAGAAGCTTCGGCATGGGGAGCTCACGCTCGAGGCCTACGTTGAAGACCGAGTGGAGCTGGCTATGGCGCGGGTGGATCAGCACATGAGCGTAGAACAGCGGGAACAGGTGCGGCAGGTGCTTCGCGAACACGTGATGACCGATCCAGCTCTACAGAAGCAGCTCGCTGAGCTCGCCGGTGTTGCAATTCCCGAGTCTTGAGCCGAATAAGACTGATGACCGGGAGGGCAAATCGGCATCGAGCGCCAGGCGACTCGGATGACATTTTTCAGCGCTTGCTGGGTGAGCCGCGCGAATGATCGCCGCCGCTGACTCGCCGCAGGTGCTCGAGCGCTTTCATGCCGCACTCGATCTGGTGGAACGGATCGCGTCGCAGGTTTCGCGAGCGCTCGGCTTCAAGGTCGAACGTGACGACCTGCTTGCCTATGGTCGTGAAGGTCTGCTCGAGGCTGCCCGTCGCTTCGACGACGCGCGCGGCATCCCGTTTCGCGGGTACGCAAACTACCGCGTGAGAGGCGCCATGTTCGACGGCGTGCGACAAATGACGCCGCCGAGCCGGAAGCTTCAGGAAAGGCTAGCGGCGCTCGAAGCTGCTCGCCAAACCTCCGAGGGCGAGGCCGACTTTGCGTTCGCCGCGGGTGGGCCGAAGGAGGACGCAGCTAGGGAAGCGGCGTTCGACGACCATTTGGCTGCGGTCGCGACGGCGGCAAGCCTCGGCTTCGTCTCCGAGGCCAAACGTGTGGGCAGGGACCTCGTCGCTACCGACGCCAATGCGGAGGAGGCGCTGGCTCACGCCGAGCTATTGCAAGTCGTTTCGAAGGCCGTCGACGAGTTGTTCGACGATGAGCGCGAGATTGTACGCAGGTACTATTTCGAGGGACAGCGAATGGACGACATCGCCGCTGCCCTAGGTATGCACAAGTCGTGGGTCAGTCGTATTCACACGCGAGCGATCGCGCGCCTCACGAAACGCCTACGTGGCGCCGACGCCTAGGGCGCTCAGCGAATACCGCTACTGAACATGCTCGAGAGCCACACGCTGAGCACGACCGCTGCCTGGCCGCTCGCTTCGAGCTCGACTCCGCCTGTCTTGGTAGTGCGCTTCTCGTAATGCAAGCCATCCCGCTGCATATGACGGTCTAGCTCATCGAAGTCGAGGTACGCGAGCCCCTCGCCATGTGCGTCGAGGCATTGGCGTAGGTGACGTGGCATCCACGCGGGGTGTACGTGAACCCGATAAGCATCCGGGCCCTTGGAGCAATACACACTGAGGCGCTGATTTTCGGATTGCGCGCGGTTGCTTTCCGGCATGAAGTCTCCGTTGCTAGATGCGTGCAAGGCCAGCTCGCTGGCGAGCTATGGCGAGGTCGGATGCGAATTCGCTCGCACTTTGATGACGATGTTCAGGCTGCTTCCGAAGGGCTCGCAAGATGACAGCGTCCAGCTCGCGAACGCCCGCTTCATCGCGAAAGCGTGACGGAGGGTCGGGGTGATGCGAAAGCGTTTCAGCCATGGTCATGTGATCGAAAGGACCGTGACCGGTCAACATGACATAGAGCAATAGCCCCGCTGCGTACAGGTCAGCGCGATGGTCTACGGGTTTGCCTGTAATGGCTTCAGGACTCAGGTAGCGGGGCGTGCCAACGAGCTGACCGGTTGCGGTAGGGATCGTCGTCGGCATGGGCGCAGCTGGCGAGACATGGGGCAAGATCCTCGCCAGGCCAAAATCCAACACCTTGAGAGAACGCGGACTGTTGGAGGCGTCGTGCAGAAACAGGTTCTCCGGCTTCAAATCGCGGTGAACCACACCCAGCTGATGAGCTGCCGTCAACGCCGACAAGAGCTGCTCGCAAAGGGCGAGACACTCCGCGGGTGGAAGCCTGCCACGCTGGGCGAGCTCTCTCCCGAGCGTGTGGCCGCGGAGGCGTTCCATAATCAGGCAAGGCCGGCCATCTGTGGTCACGCAGAAGTCGGTGACCTCGACTATGTTCGGATGGCGCATTCGCGCCATCGATTGAGCCTCGACCCTCATGCGCTCGACGAAGCTCGCCTCCGCAGCGAGCTGCGCGTGAAGAACCTTGGCAGCAAAGCGGCGGCCGAGGAGCTCGTGCTCGACCTCGAATACATCCCCCATGCCCCCACGCCCAATCCGCACCAGGGCTCGATAGCCGGTCTGGCTGAGCAGCCCTGCGAGGGCTGTGGCTTCCGCCGCGGGGGGCCAGGTCATACGTACTTGTATCGAGGCGCCTTCCTTCCGCGTTGCGAAAAATCGAAGCGGTCTGGGCGAGACCGGCTTTCGTCTACTTTTTTCGGCAGATCGCGTTGATGGGCGGCCTCGGTCGTCCAGACCCGAGGGCGGACTCCGAGCGGGAAGAGTGTTGCCGGCGGCCTACGAAGCCGATTTTCTTCAACAGCTGGCGAGTACACCCCGATTCAGATTACGTCCTGCTTCTCATGTCCCTGGTGCCTTCGTCCCCCTGTGGTTCGTCTCTTCGGCGGTGCTACCCGGGCCGCGCGCGGCGGGGCCAGCGCTTAGTGGCC
>JBEHXA010000450.1:0-6380 GCA_048498935.1 Myxococcota bacterium | reverse complement strand
CGAGCCTGCCGCGCGGCTGGGAAGCGGCGACGCTCGACCTCGATCGGGCGCGTTCGCGCGCGCGCTGCACGGTCGAGGCCTGCGCATCGGCGCGGGCACCCCCTACGGTTTCTACGTCTCGGTGGACGAACCCGCAGCGCGCCGAGCGCTCTGCGTCGTGCCGAAGGGTGCGCGCGAAGGGCAAAGGCACCAGGCGCGCACAGGTGGGCTCTGGCTACGTGTCGGGCAAACCGTGCGGCTCGAGCTCCACACCTCCGATGCCAGCAGCCACCAGCCAGGCAAGCTCGTCACGCTCGACGAAGGGTTTGCCGCGCTGCCTCCAGTGACTACGCGTTTTGCGGAAGGGCCAGGTGGCGAGCAGCACGACATCGAGGTGGCGCTCGAGGGCGAGCTCAGCGCGGTGGGCACCGTAGAGCTTTCGTGCGTCGAGCTACGGCCGACGGCCGACGCTCCAGCGCGGCGTTTTCGGCTGGCTTTCGATCTGCGCGCCGCCAGCACCGAGCCGCCGGTGCCATCCGTTCGACCGCCGCAACCATCCCGACCCCCGCCTCCACGACTGGCCGAAGCGCTCACGGCGATTCAGCAAGCCTACGGCGATGCACGCGCGCAGCTCTCCGACCGCGAAGCGAAGGACCTGCCGCGCGAGCTCGAGCGGCTCTTGGGCGAACGTCGTCAATGGACGCTCGAAACGAGCCGCTCGCTGTTCGACGAGCTCGCCAAGGGGCGTAGCGCCCGGCGTCGCTCGGAGGACCACGAGCGCGTCTTCTGGATGCTCGCTGGCTACTGTTTGCGCCCCGGGTTCGGCGCGCTGCACGACGAGGAACGAGTCGGACAGCTCGTGCCGTTGTTCGAGTCGGGCATCTCGCCGTCCGCCAAGGCGCGCAGCTGGCAGCAGTTTTGGATCGCCTGGCGCCGCGTGGTAGCCGGCTTGCGTGAAGAAACGCAGACGCGCTTCCTCGGCTTGCTCGAGCCGTTCTGGGCGCCGACGCGACTCGCATTGAAGCGGAGCAAGAGCCTGAAGCCAGCCGAAGCCAGCCACGAGATGCTCGAGCTCATGGCCTCGCTCGAACGCGTGTCCGCCGAGCGACGGAGAGCGCTCGGTGACTGGCTGGTCGACCGCACCTTCAGCAACTTCGATGCTCGCCTGTGGAGCGCGCTCGGGCGCATCGGTGCGCGCGTCCCAGGCTACGCGAGCCCACATTTCGTCCTGCCACCGAGCGCCGCGGAGAGCTGGCTCAAGAACCTGCTCAGCGAACGTTGGAACGAGGTGCCGACAGCAGCCGTAGCGGCGGCACAGTTGGCTCGACTCACCGGTGATCGAGCGCGTGACGTATCGACGCGCGTGCGCGAAGAAGTAGCGAGCCGTTTGGAAGCCGTGCAGGCCGCGCCCGACTTGATCGCAGGGGTGCGCGAGCTCGTGCCGGTCGCCGCGGCCGAGCGCGCCGCTTGGTTCGGAGAAGAACTGCCCCTCGGGCTTCGGCTCGACGAGCGAAGCTGAGTTGGTCGACGGTCCAATATTCCAGCCTCAATGGTTCATCGCCCAAGACTGAGCCGTCTCGACGCCCATTCGCATTGAGAGGCTGTGCGGAAGACCTCTTCGGTGGTGCGAAGCGTCAGCGCCTACGGCGCGCTCGCGATCCTCGGCGCGGGAGCATGTAGCGACGGGTCGTCACTCCCCAGCGTCGGGTCGATGACGTCGGCCGGCAGCGGAGGCGCCGGTGGCGTGGCGAATGGAGGCAGCGCAGGCGCTGGAGGCGGCAAGGCAAACGGAAACAATGCGGGGAGCAGCGGCAGCGCGAGCGCCGTCGTAGCCGGCACGACGAGCGTGGCCGGAGGCCTTGCGAGCTCGATGGGCGGGGCGCCGAGCGGAAGCGCAACCGCAGGCGCAGCGGGAAGCACGACCACGGGAGGTACGGGCGGCTCCGGCGGCGGCGGCACTGCGGGTACTGGTGGTGCCCCGATTGCGTGCGCGGTCCAGCCGTCGCGCATCTTCGACGACGTCGAGTATTTTGCGTCGGACGCCTGTCGGGGGCGTTATCCGGGAGATCAGGGTAGCGAGCTGGCCCTCGCTCGAGCGGAGGCAGCTTTCAAGGCTGCCGGGCTGGCCCCCGCCGGCGATCAAGGCAGCTATCGTCAGGCCTTTCCGTTCAATTGCTCCAGCGCCTTCTGCAAGAAGGACCCGAGCGGCATGGCCGAAAACGTGCTCGGAAAGCTGGTCGGTACTGATCCCCAGCTGAAGGACGAAGTGATCGTGATCGGCGCGCACATCGATCACCTAGGTGTCGACGGCGGCCAGATTTACCGAGGAGCTGACGACAACGCCTCGGGGGCAGCCGTAGTGCTCGAGCTGGCTCGCATGTTCGCGCGGTGCGGCATCGCGCCGAAGCGCACCCTGCTGTTCGCCGAATGGAACGGCGAAGAGATGGGCCTCTTGGGCTCCAAGTACTACGTCGCCCATCCCACCCTCCCGCTCGAAGACACCATCGCGGCCTACAACTTCGACATGGTCGGCGGCGGCGACGGCTCCGGCGTGCTGCTCTTCGGCGGCAACGACGAAGCCAATCGCTGGCTGACCGATCTGATGATCAACGCAGCGAAAGCCGCTGGTCTGCCGCACGTGATCCAGCTGGTGCCGCAGAAGCTCGCGTCCGATCACGCCCCCTTCGTCCAGGCCGGTATCCCCATTTGCTGGGGCTTCTCGCGACCCGATCCGCATCCCGGTTACCACTCGCCCGACGACGACATCAGTCACGTGAAGCTCCAGAGCCTGCAAGCCGTATCCGAGCTTTTTTGGGCCGCGCTGCGCCCGCTTGCGATGGGGGAAGAAGGAGCTTTCATGGTCTCCGCGCCCGCACACTCCGTTCTTCCGCCTTTCGGCCAGGAAAGTGAATAGGTCGGGGTGGGCACGAAGCAGTCACTGTCAGGAAAATCGGGCCATTTTTCGTTTTAGTGGACCGGTTTGTGGGCTGCGACCCACTCATAGGAACGGCCATGGAAAAGAGCATTTGCCTCTGCTCATCGGTTCGCTTCGGGGCGGTTTGCGTACTGCTTGCCACCTTGGGGTGCACGGCGAGCGTAAACGGCGATCACCAGCCGGTGAGTGAGTCCCAGGGCGGCACTTCGACCTCGGCTCCCGACCCGGTCGACCCCGACCCCGCGCCCCCCACGAACGGCGAGTGCGACCCCGCAGCCTCACTGGCTCCCGCTCGCGTGTGGCGCCTGACGGACGAAGAATACGTGAACGTGGTCAAGTCGGTGTTCGGTGTGATCATGCCGGCAGAGGTCAGCCAGGCTCAGGTCAACACGGGCGACTTTTCGAACCTCTCTGAAGGCGCCAGCGTCAGCGACCCGATCGCGCTGAATTATCAAAAGGTCGCACACCAGGCGGCTCAACAAGCCGTCACCTCACATCTCGACCGATTCCTACCCTGTGGTGCTCAGAACCCGTCGGACGCTTGCGTCGAGGGTTTCATCAAGAACCGCGTGGCCCGCGCGTTTGGTCGTCCGGTCACCGACGAAGAAACGCAGGGCTTGATGGCCGTGTACAAGACCGCGGCCGAGGACGGACCCGCGACAGGCATCCGGCTGGTCATCGAAGCCGTGCTGCAATCAGGCTCGTTCCTCTACCGCACCGAGCTCGGCCCGCGACAGGTGGGCGGCCCCACCGCCAAGACGACGCTGACCCCGTACGAGCTCGCCACGGCGCTTTCCTTCGCGACCATAGATTCGGCACCAGACGACGAGCTCTGGGATGCGGCAGCGAGCGGCAACCTGACTACGCCTGCGGGCCTGACCGCACAGGTCGATCGCTTGCTGGCGTTGCCGGCCGCGCAGGCGCACCTGAGTAGCCTGGCCGGCTACTGGCTGGGCGTCGAAAAGCTGCAGGTCTCCCAGAAGGACGCGACGCTGTTCCCTGAGTTTACGAATGAGCTCCGCGAAGACCTCTACGAAAGCGCGCAGCTGTTCGTTAAGGATCTGTTCGCGCACGGCACCGTGAAAGACTTGCTCTCATCACGCCGCCTTTACCTGAACGAAGCGCTGGCCCAGGTCTACGGCTTCACTGGAGTCTCGGGCAGCGGCTTCGTCCCGGTCGACACCCAGCTCGCCGAGCGATCTGGTGGCATCCTCACCCAGCCCGGCATCATGGCCGCGACCAATCAGCGACCGAACCGCGGCGACGTGATCCATCGCGGGCTCTTCATCTACCGCTCGCTGGTGTGCGGTGCCTCGCTGGGCATGCCGCCCGCAAACGCCACGGCGGTCGACCACTCGCTGCCGCCGACCGCCACCGAGCGTGAACGCGCCAATTTTCGTGCTGGCTCGAGCTGCGGAGCCTGCCACGCCATGTTCGACCCCTTCGGCTTGGCTACCGAACGCTACGACCCGATCGGTCGGTACCGCGAGACCGACACCAACGGGCCGGTCGACAGCAGTGCGGTCATCTCGGAAAACCTGCCGGAGCTTGCTGGGCCGATCGCGGGCTTGCCGGAGCTGATCGCCAAGCTGCAACAGGGCCGCTTGGTCGCCGACTGTGCTGCCGCGAATCTGGGTCAAATGAGCCTGGGACGCCAGGTGCAGGGCGACACCTCGTGCGCGATTCAGGCGGTCAAGGACAAGTTCGCCACTTCTGGATCATTCATCGACTTCTACCGCGCGCTGCTGACCTCACCCGGGTTCCTAACGCGCGACGCCGCTGCTGCCCTGTGAAGAGGAATGTCATGAACAACCGTCGTACCTCCGGCTTCATCCCCAGGCGCGCTGCGCTCGCGGGTATCGGCGCATCCGCCGCTGGCATGTTTCTGCGTCCGCTGTTCGCGTCCGCCGAGGGAGCCGCCCCAACCCGACTCTTGATCGTGCACCGCCCGTGCGGCACACGCCCGGAAGCGTTCTTTCCGGCAGTCGGCGACGCCCGAAACTTCTCGCTCGATTTCAGCGCCAAGGTGGGCAACGACACCATCGAGTCGATCACCAAGCCCTTCACCCCGCTGATGAGCGACATGGTGCTGCTCAACGGCATCACCTGCCCGCGCGACCAAGGCTGGGCCGGAGACCAACACGCCGCCGCGATGATCACGATGATGACCGGGAAGCGCTTCATCCCCATCCCGGGCACCACGGATCTGAGCACCGACTCGAACGCGAAGACCATCGTCGCAGCCGACAAGTCGATCGATCAGCTGCTGCTCGGGACCCCGATGGCCAATCTCGGCGGTCGGCCAGTGTCGTCGATCCAATCGACCGCCTATCGACCTTCCAGCGTCAGCTTACCGGCGTTTCGCGTGCTTTCGTACACCGGCTCGAACGCGCCGCTGTTCCCCGAAAGCCGTCCCAACGTGCTTTTCGATCAAATCTTCGGCTCGTCGAGCGCGCAGCTGTCCCCGGAAGCGCTCGCGCGGCTGCGCACGCAGAACAAGGGCATCCTCGACTTCGTCAATGCCGACCTGACGCGCCTACGCAGCCACGTGCCCAGCTCTCAACAAGCCAAGCTCGACACGCACTTGGCCGCTATTCAGAACCTCGAGAAAGCAGTCGCAACCTCCGGCGTCAGCCCGGGAGCCATGTGCCAAAAGCCCACGCTGCCGGCGCTGCCGGCCGCGACCGGTAACAAGTCGCTCGACGAGGCGCAGCATCTGGCCAACGCCCAAGCTCAGCTCGGGATCATTTCGGCGGCCTTTCAGTGTGACATCACGCGCGTGGCGACGTTCTCGTTCGCGCACGGCAACTCGTACCTGGAGTTTTCGCACATCCTCGATGGCGACAACCTAGCTGGAGGAGGCCACCACGACATCTCGCACAACACGGGAGCGGGCATCTCCCAGGCCCGTATCGATCGCTTCTACTGCGAGACCTTGGCGAATTTTCTCCTAGAAATGAAGGGCATTCCCGACGGGGACGGCACGCTGCTCGACAACACCCTGGTCGTGTTCTTCAACGAGTGCAGCGACGGCAACGGGCACGACATTCACAACATGCCGCTGGTGATGTTCGGCGGAAAGAGCCTGCAGATGAACACCGGCCAACACCTGAAGTTCAACGGCCGCTACATGACCGACGTCTGGTCGGCGGTCGCAGGCGCGTTTGGGGTGCCG
The DNA here is from genome assembly GCA_048498935.1 of Myxococcota bacterium. Classification (GTDB taxonomy): domain Bacteria; phylum Myxococcota_A; class Polyangia; order Polyangiales; family Polyangiaceae; genus PMG-095. Next base: position 291 of record JBEHXA010000450.1, on the reverse strand, counting down.
ATGAATTTCGGTGACAGCGACTTCAGCAAGGGGCCCGTGCCCGGGTTGTTCGGTTGATTCACACCATGGCGAGTTCCACGCTCCCTGTCAGCTTCCCGTTCGCCTGCTTCATGGCGTTGTCGCTCGCTGCTTGTAGCGACGCCGGCGGCGATGGCAGCAACGCGACCGGTGGAGCAGGCGCGGGGCCTGGCGCCGGCACCGCGGGTGTCGGTGCAGCTGCCGGAACGACTGGAAACCCAGCACCTTCGAGCGGTGGCAGCGGCACCGTGAGCCCGAGCACCGGCACGGCAG
>JBEHXA010000449.1:0-6418 GCA_048498935.1 Myxococcota bacterium | reverse complement strand
CGTGGGCACAACCTTCACCGCCCACGCCGGGGCTCCATCCCAGACCCACGTGGGCACAACCTTCACCGCCCACGCCGGGGCTCCATCCCAGACCCGCGTGGGCACAACCTTCACCGCCCACGCCGGGGCTCCATCCCAGACCCACGTGGGCACAACCTTCACCGCCCACGCCGAGGCTCCATCCCGGACCCGCGCGGGCACAACCTTCACCCAGGTCGCCCTTCGATACCCACGTGGGCACAACCACCACCGCGCCAGGTCAAGTCGGTCGGCGAACCTTCACCGCCCACGACGGGGCTCCATCCCAAGCACGGAAATGCGACGCGCGGCCTTTCGTGTCGCATCTGCTACTTGGCGTCAGGTTCGCAAACCTCGCACGAAATGATTGAGCTTTCTTAGTCGCATTTGCGACACGGAAAGCGGCTCGGATCACCTACCTGGAGCGCAGCGGCTTCGCCAAGCGAATGGGTTTCCTCGTGCCGATGCCGACGAGCTGCCTGAGCGTCCGACTTGGCGACTTTGCCTCGCCGAGTTTGGGCGCAACGAGACGGCAAGATTTTGCGAAACCGGGGGTGCAGAGCGAGCGATGGGAGGCCATGGCGGACCTTCGAATGCGGGACGCGGTGCAGCGCGGGGCTCCCAGCGCGAGCGCGCGCAGGCAGTGGCGGGCGGCGCGCGAATTTCAGGTACGCGCGCAGGAGATTTTGGCGAACGCCAGGGTATCGTTCGTGCAATGGCTGGTGCTCGAGAGCTTACGCGAGCTGATTCTGGAGCACCGTGACGCAGTGTCGCAGGCGCGCGTCGCGGAGCGCACGGGGCTCTCGCGCATGGTTACGTCGTACTGGATGATCCTGCTCGATGAGGAAGGGCTCATCGATCGCGGCCCCGATCAAGAGGGGCGTGCGTACCGGGTGTTTCTCTCCAAGCTTGGCGAGGAAACGCTACGACAATGTAACGAGCGGCTGAGCTTGAGCGGCATTTTCGGCTAAGCGCGGCGCAGCGCGCCGCCGCCGAGCTCGCGCGCGCGCCATGGCACCCGCAGCACCCGCCACCGCAAACACGGCAAAGGTTATTCGAAACGTTCGCCGGCCCAGAGGCGCCGGACGTCTTCGGCGGTTCGGGAGAGGTGCACCTGGCTATCGATGTGATCGATCCAGCGCATCGGGACGAAATGGTGTTGGCCGACTTCATCGCGCGCGAGCTCCAGGTTACCGTCAGCGACGTGGTCCACGAAGCCGAGCGGCTCGCGGTGGGAGCTGACGACGGGCATTTGTTTTTCGATTTTGGCGGGGTTCAACATGGGAGCCTCGTGAGCACGAGGTGCACTTTTCGTTCCGCCGCGAGAGCGAGAGATTTCGCGGCAGCGCGCTATCCATGTAAGGTGCACGGATGAAATGGCGCGCGGCCGGGCTCTTGGGCTTGTTCCTGACAGCATGCGGACCGAAGACAGAACCAGCGGCGCCCTCCGAGCCGCCCGCAGCCCCACCGCCCAGTGCGACGCCGCCCGCGAGCGCGGCTCCAGTCACCGAGGCGCCACCGCCCGCCGTGGCCGAAGCGCCGAGCGCTCCCGCCCCAGAAGCGAAGCCTTCCGCGCCTTCGATTCACGACGTGTGCTTCGCGATGTGCGACCGCGTCAAAGCGAAGTGCCCGAAGAGCGCGTTCGATAGCTGTCGCGTCAACTGCACCAAGTACGATCCACCACCGGACGGCTGCGAAGACGTCGTCCGAAGCGCGCTCGAATGCGCACGCGACGCAGCCGATCTGGTCTGCGCCAATGTCGCGCCCGAGAGCTGCGCCAAACCTTTCCGGCACATCACCGCTTGCGCATCAGGGAAGAAGCCCGCCGCCACGACCGAGCCGACGACCGCCGCGCTGCCCGCAGGTTTCACGCTATTCACGAGCACGACCGACGGCGTCCACGCCCCCATGCCCGACGGCGCAGCAGCCGGTACGTCCCCGCCAATCATCGCCACGGCCAAGCACCCGAGCGGCGCCGTCTACACGATCCGCAAGCTCCCGCGCCCCGCCGGTAAGCTCAACGAGAAGGTCTTTCTCAAGATCGCGATGGCCGAGTTTGGGCGCTGCACCGACAAGATGAAGATGCAAGGCATGGTCGACAAGCCCGGCCGAACCTCGATCAACTACACGATGAAATGCCCCGACGGCGCCTCCGAACGCGGCCTGTTCTGGGCCACCGACCAAGCGCTCTTCATCGCGAGCGCGCGCGGAAGCAGCGAAGATCTCGGCCCGACCGACGCCTTCCTCTACGGCTTCGAAGCGAAGTAAGCGCGTGCGGAAGCGGCGCCCGCTGGCACGACGCTGAGAGCGAATGCTAGGTTTCGGGCGCCGTGCTCGACCTAATCGTGAGCCAAAGCCTGATCGTTCCGGAGCGAGAGCTCCAGTGGGCGGCGGTGCGCGCTTCGGGCCCCGGCGGCCAGAACGTGAACAAGGTATCGAGCAAGGTCCAGCTTCGCTACGACTTCGAAGCGTCGAACGCGCTGAGCGCGCCGATCAAGGAGCGACTGCGCGTGCTGGCGCAACATCAGCTCGACGCCGCCGGCCGCATCCTGATCGTGAGCCAGCTCACGCGGAATCAACCGCAAAATTTGGACGACGCGCGCAGCCGCCTGGCGGAGCTCATCGCGCGAGCGCTCGTAGTGCCGAAACGCCGCCGCGCCACCCGACCGAGCCGCGGCGCTCAGCGCGCGCGCGTGCAAAACAAGCGCGCACATTCGCTCAAGAAGCAGACCCGATCGCGAAAAAATCATGATGACTAAGCTTGTCGCGTTCGTCGCATTCTCGGCGCTTTCGCTCGGTTGCGAGGTGCTCGGCAATTGCCCACCCGAAAGTGACCCGATCACGATGGACACGGGCACCACCGACGTCGACGCGCTGGTGTACGCGTCGGGCCCGATCGACGGCCCCCGCACCCACTTCCCGGCCAAGACGTTCGTGCACTTCATTCACGACCTCGGCTACATGCCGGACGACGTGAACTCGAAGGTGAGCTTCACCGAGCTAGGCTCGGACTCTTCCGAGAACACCGGCAATCAGGGGCGCATCAAATGCGTCGACGACCACGAAATCGTCATCAAGAACGACACGTGTGAAGAAGACTTCTGGATCCAGGTGAGCGCGTCGGCCGCGCTGAAGTGGCACGCCCGCTGCCCCTGCACCGAGCGCGACGATAACGGCAAGTGCCCGGGGGACTGAGCAACCGCTCGGCCTAGCGCGCCCCTACCCTTTGCTCGGCGATTTGCCAGGCGACGTGCAGGCGCGAGCGCGCCGGCCCGCCACACCGCAGATTTTCAAACGGCCGAGAATCCTCGATCCGCGATTTGTCCACCGTAAGAGGGAGCTGCCGGAAACTAACGCACCATGCGGCGAGCAGCGGATGTGCGCGGTGGTCTTGGCCTTTTTGTTTGTGCAGCGATTTCATGGACTTCGCTCGCAGGCGCGGTTGTGCCAACCGGATACACCGGCACTCCATATAAGGGGACGCCGCAAGCCATCCCGGGTCGCGTCAACCTGGCGGACATGGACGAGGGCGGGCTCAACGTCGCGTTCTTCGCCGACCATCGCCGCGAAAACGCGGTGGGCGAAGGTTATGCGCCCATCAGCGGCGACGACTACCGCCCCGGCAACCTGAACCTCCCCAACATCTGCAAGACCAACCGAGCTCTCGAGAAGCCGGGCGAAGGCAGCGAGGACACGTGGGAGGACGGCACGCGCTACCCCAGCGAAGCGAACCCGTACGAGTACTACATGGGTTACGCGCACACGGTCGACTGGGTGCGCATGACCGTCGACGTGAAGGTGGCCGGCACTTACAACGTTAGCTCCAACTGGGCTTGCGATAGCGACCCCGAGTGCGGCTACTCGATCTGGTTCAACGACGGCACGACCACCAAGACCGACAATGCGCAGAAGCCGATGGACGGCGAGAACAAGACCGGCACGGTCAAGTTCCCGAGCACCGGCGACTATCACAAGTGGCGCGCCTACCCGAACCAGGCGAAGGTCACGCTCGCTGCGGGTGTGCAGATCATGACGTTCCACGTCGAGGTGAACAACCACCTGCAGTACGGCTTCGTGAAGTTCGATCTCGAAGGTGGCAATCCGGAAGGTGGCACCGGCGGGACGGGTGGCGCGGCTGGCGGCACCGGCGGCACTGCGGCTGGCGGCACCGATGCAACCGGCGGCACCGGCACTGGCGGTACCGGTAGCGCGACTGGCGGCGCTCCCCCCACCACGGGCGGCACCGGCACTCCGACGACGGGCGGAACACCCGCAACCGGCACCGGTGGCGCCGCTACCGCCGGTACGACGAGCAGCCCAGTCGGCACCAGCGGTACGGCACCCTCCGGCACCAGCGGCTCAGCAGCCGTCACTGGCGGCAACGCCACCGACGAAGGCGGCTGCGCCTTCGCACCCGGCAACGCCCGCTCCACCTCGGCGGCCGCCGCGCTCGCAGCGGCCCTGGCGTTCCTCATCACGCGCCGTCGCCGCGGCTGAGCGCCGACCCGTCATCCAGTTCGCGCCCAACGCGCGAGCACCAACCACCGCGCCAGCGCGGCGCAAGCACGCGCGTCGCGGGCTCCCATCCCGCGCGAATCGTGCTACCAAGCCCGTCCACTCACCGGAGGAGTGGCCGAGCGGTTTAAGGCACCGGTTTTGAAAACCGGCGTACTCGCAAGGGTACCGTGGGTTCGAATCCCTCCTCCTCCGCCGATATCATTAGCGAATCCGACGAAGCGCCGGCTCCATGACCGGAGCCCGAGACCAAACTCGAGACCAAAACTGTGGGTTCGCGAGTGGGTTCGGTTTCGATCGTTGGCGTTGCGTGTGACTTGATCTCGTAGCTGACGTCGGTGCTGCGCTCGTCGTGTTCGTGAGCAGTGACCGCGTCGTCGCTCGTGGCGTTCGGTGACGCCTCCGATATGGCAACGTCGTCGAGCAGGGCCGGGATCTTCGCGATCTCATCGGCCAGTGCCGGCAACGCCTGGTCTGCGTCCTCGTAGTAGAGCGACTTCGTATCCTTCGGTCGGTGACCGAGCAGCCTGTCACGCGCTTCGCTCGAAACCTTGGCTCGCCTGGCCGCCGTCGCGAACGAGTGCCTCAAGCTGTAGATGTCGAGCGTGTGCCCCTTGTGTACCGTCTCACAGCTCGCCGTGCGCAAGTCAGCCAAGAACGCCATGCTGCTCGTCTCCCGGAACGGCGCGCCACTTGGGTCGGGAAACAAGTAGTCCTGGGCCTCGGGAGCTCGCCCCACGTACTTGTGCCACCCCTGCCCCAGCCAGGTCTCTAGGTGCGGGAGCAGCGACGAATGCACCGGGATTTGGCGTTTTCCCCAGACCGTCTTGGGCGGTGTGAGCCGCGACGGAAAGCCCTTATGTGCCAGGGTCCATTGCTCTCGCACGTCGAGCAACGAAACGCCATGCTCCGCACGAAGGTCGCTGACGCGCAGAGCGTGAAGCTCCCCCGGCCGCACGCCCGTGAAGAAATAGACGCGAGTCACGATGCGCCGCAGCTCTGGCACCTCCTCGCAGTTCACCAACGTCTTCACCGTCTCGACCGGACACGCAACGCGCCCTTCCTGGCCAAGCTTCGCCTTCTCGCGCAGCGCGCCCGAGATCTCCGCCTTGAACTCGTCCGACTCCGTCGGCCGGCGCTGCGTCTTCGGATAGTAACCGCGCGCTTGCGCAAAGCGGTACACGGCGTCCAGAACGCGCGCTGCGTTGCGCACCGTTAGTGGATCGCGCGGCTCGTTCTCACGCCCCTTGCGACCCAGCGGCTCCGACAGCAGCCCACGAACCCACGCTACGGCCAGCACATCGTCGTGCTCGGGCGTGGGCCTTGAGCACAGAAGCACGGAGCCGCGCAGGAATGCCGCTCGTCTCTCGGCCTCGTGCTTCGACGAATCCGCGCCACGAAGCCGCGCCTTCACGTCTTGCTTGAACTCATCCACCACCTGCGGCCACGGCATCGCGAAGACCTTGACCTTGCGCTCCGGCAACTGGCGCTCGGCCATCTCGGCTTCGTACCAACGACGCGCGCACGCCATCGCCTTCGCACGCGTGTCAATCTCCGGTCCGAACGGCCCGCCCGGGATCTTCTTCCACTTCTTCTTCGCATCTGTTTCATCAGGGTCTTTGTACTTCCCAAAGAAGCGCCTCTTGTCGCCCTTGCACTGGCAAGCAGCGACCGGCACTTCATGACCTCGAATCATCCTGCTTCCTTTCGTTTCTTGAGCGCGACACGCGCACGACGGCGTGTGACTTCATCAACAGCCAGTTCTTCAACGCTGGCCGCGCCGTCACGCTTGCCAAAGCGTTGCGCGTACCAGGCGTCCGCCTCTTGCACGTGAATCACGACGCGTCCGCCTTTCCTTCCTGCGCCGTGGGACTGCTTGCCCTCC
>JBEHXA010000448.1:0-6468 GCA_048498935.1 Myxococcota bacterium | reverse complement strand
TTCAGGCACCCCGTTTGCGTCGTACCGGCACGACGACTGCGACTCTATGCGTGGCGCGAGCGCAGGCCGGCGAAGCTACGGCGAGCGTCCCCGCGCCGCCCAAGCCAGCGACGTCAGTCGCGGTGAGCGCCCTGGTGCAGGTCGATTGGGTGATCCACCGTCAGTCGTCCGTCGACGAGATCGATCCCGCTTCGCGCGCACCACTCAATGAAGATCGCATCTTGCTCAGGCGCGGTCGCCTGGCAGCTCAGGCCGAACGCGACGGGATCGGCGCGCGCCTCGAGCTGGATGCGAACACGGTGCGGGGGCCCACGGTGCGTCCCTTCGAAGCATTCGTGTTCGCACGTTACGACGCAGTCACCACCGGCCTGCTCGCCCGCGCGGGGCTCGGCAAAATCCCGTTCGGTTTCGACGCGATCGAGCCGGACAGCGAGCGCCCGTTCCTCGAGCGTGGCCTCGGAACTCGCGCCTTTTTCGGCCAAGCGCGCGATCTCGGCGTCGCGCTGGACGCCCGCTATCGCTTCGCTCGGCTCTCGCTCGCGATCACCAACGGCGACCCCCTCTCGGACGACCGGTACGCCGGGCTCGATCTCACGCGCCACAAGGACTTCGTCGGGCGCGTAGGGATCAGCACGCCGGTCTCGGGGACGATCTGGGTGCAAGCTGGCGTGTCGTGCCTCTTTGGCAAGGGCCTGCATCTCGGCACCCCGGCCACCAAGGATGGCCTCCAGTGGGTGGACGGCAACGAAGACGGATCGATCGACGCCACCGAGCTGGTGCCGGTCACGGGCGTTGCTGCGACCGCTTCCGAACCCTTCGACCGTTCCGCGCTCGGGGCCGACTTGCGTGTGGGCGTACGCCTGCCGGTCCTCGGCACGCTAACGCTGCGCGCGGAGCTGACTCGAGCGCAAAACCTCGATCGCACCGTGCGACCCGCCGATCCGGTAGCGAGCGGCCGAGATCTGCGCGAGCTCAGCGCTCAGCTCGGTGCCGCGCAAGAGCTCACGCGCTTCGCCGAGTTGGCGATCCGCTACGACTTGTACGAGCCGGACGCCGACGCAACGCGGAGCCAAGCGGGCAATGTAGTCCCGAGCGACACACGCTTTCGCACCTGGGCGTTCGCTCTTTCCGGCAAATTGCCGCCCGGTCGGCTCATCCTCGAGTACGACCACCAACGCAATCACCTGGGTCGCAGCGCGAGCGGCGCGCCGACTACGCTCAAGGACGACGCCCTCACCCTGCGCGCGGAGGCGCGCTTCGATTGAAAGGCGTAGCGCCGGCGCTCTGCTTCGCGCTCGCGGCTTGTAGCGGCCAGCAGCGCGATCCCGGCGTAGACGCAGCGCTCACCGTGCGCGGTGGAACCTTCGTGCGCGGCTCGCTGCCGCCGGGCAAGCACGGTCCGGAGGTCGAGAGCGCGTTCTTGGGTCAAACTCTATTTCCAGCCGGCCATCAGAACAAGACGTTCAACGGCTCACTCGGCGCCAGCGCAACCGCCGTAACGATCGCGCTCGCCGGAGACATCGGGTACTGGATCGTGCCGGCGGGCGCGCCGCTGGTCGAGACTCCGACGCTTCCGAGCTTCGACGCGCCGCTGTCGTTCGGAGCAGGCGCCACCGCGGGGCCCCACGAGCTCACGGTGGCGGCTGTAGACGACGCCGGACAGTTCGGCCCTCCGCGCAGCGTCGCCTTCACGCTCACGTCACGCGAGCTCGACCCCGGACAGCTCTTGTTCTCCCTCTACTGGGATCGGCCGAGCGATCTCGACCTGCACGTGGTGCTGCCGGACGGCACCGAAGTCTACAAAAACGAGCGCAATTCCTGGGAACCGAGCCCCGAGAGCGCCGGCGATCCCGAGGCCTTCAAGGCGGGCGGCATCCTCGACCTCGACTCCAACGCGCAGTGTCGCATCGACGGCCACAACAACGAGAACGTGCGCTTCGAGCGAGAGCCGCCTCAGGGCACGTACCTCGTACGAGTCGACACCTTCTCGCTGTGCGACGAAACGAGCGCGCGTTGGAGCGTGGAGGCGCACTACCACGGGACACGAGTCGCGCTGGCCAGCGGGCAGAGCACCAGCACCGACACGCGAGGCGTGCACGGCCGGGGCGCGGGGGTGGTCGCGTTCGAGCTCCGGGTCGAGTGATGCGGCGGCGCCACACGATCGCTGCGTACAGCTCGCTTGCCTTTCAGGCGTTCACGAGCCTGAAAGCCGCCGCACAAGACTCCGAGATCGTGGTGCGAGGGGCAGCATCGCAGGCGCCCAGCGAGCAAGTGCTGCCGGCGAGCTTGGCTCGTGAAGGTGCCGGAACGCAGAGCGATCCGATCAAGGCGATTCAAAGTCTACCCGGTCTCGGTCGGGGCGGACCGGGCGGAGCGGACGTCATCGCCTGGGGGAGCGCTCCGAGCGAATCGCGCATCGAAATCGACGGCGTCGAGATCCCGTGGCTATACCACGGTAGCGGGGTGCGCTCGGTGATCCCGAGCGGTTTGGTCAACAGCGTCGCGGTTGCGCCGGGTGCGTTCGGTGCCGAGCACGGCCGGGCTCTCGGTGGCTTGGTGCTCGTGCAAACACGACCGGCAGATACGTCGACCGCTCGCTATCGCGTGGGCGCGGACATGCTCGATGCCGGCGCGCAGGCTTCGATGCCAATTGCCGATCACGCGGGCGCCGTGCAAGTGGCGGCGCGCTACGGCTACGTCGACCGCTGGCTGCCGCCGCTCATCGACCCGAGCTTGCGCGGGCTCTATCGCATGCCGCGCTACTGGGACGTGCAAGCCGAAGGGGTGCTGCGCTTGGGCAATGGGGCGAGCGCTCGCTTGGTGGCGTTGACCAGCGCGGACGCTACCTCCACCGAGCTTTCCCACTCAGACCCGGCGCTCGCCCAGCGCGCCAGCCTCGAGCGCAGCTTCGGGCGCTTGTACCTGGTCTACCGCTCGCACGAGTCGAGCGGCGAGCAGCTGGAGCTCACTCCGTTCCTCGGCTGGGACACCGCACGTGAGCAGCTAGCCCAAGGCGCCCAAACCTCGGGCCTTTCGGTGCGCTCGCTGCGCTACGGCCTGCGCGCTCGGCACCGGGCCGCCCTCAATACCACTGTGTCATTGGTCCTCGGGCTCGATGCTTCGGGCACCAGCGGCCAGATCGAACGCAGCGGTTCGCTCAGCGTCCCGCGCCGAGACGGCGACCCCTACCCCTTCGGTACGCCCCCCGGTCCCGATGCAGCGCGCGATGACTTCGAAGCTCGTGTCCTAGGCGTAGCTGCCTTCGCGGAGCTGCCGATTCGCGCAGCGAGCTGGTGGATTGTGCCCGCGCTGCGGTTCGAGCCCGTGCTCATGGAGACCAGTCGCGCCCGGCCGCCGATCGGTCGGTTGCCCGACGCAGGCACTAGCCAACTAAGCGGGCTGGTGGAACCGCGCCTGCGCATCGAACAGCGTTTATCCCCTGCCGTACGCTGGTTTGCCGCGGCGGGCCTCTATCACCAACCGCCAGCGCTCGCCGATCTGGGCGCGCGCTTCGGCAATCCGACGCTCTCGCCCGCCTCGGCTACTCACGTGAGCGCAGGCGAAAGCGTGACGCTACCGCCGGGCACGCGCGTGGAGGTCACGCTCTTCGGCAAGTGGCTTTCGGGTCTCACGACGCGCACTGCAGCTGCCCAGCCGCCCATCGCGCAAGCGCTCTCAGCTACCGGCGAAGGTCGCGCGTACGGCACCCAGCTTTTTCTGCGCCAGCCAGAGCGCGGTGGCTTCAGCGGCTGGCTCTCCGCCACACTCTCACGCAGCCAGCGGCGTGACGCCGACGGGTCGTGGCGCCTCTCCGACTACGATTCGCCGCTCGTCATCGGGGCCACGGCCCTACAGCGCTTGGGCCAATGGCGAGTAGGCGCGCGCGCCCGTTTCGCGTCGGGTTTGCCTCGCACTCCAGTCGTCGGCGCCTACTACGATCTCGGCTCGCAGACCCATCAACCGCTGCTCGGCGCGACCAACTCCATGCGCCTCAACGACTTTTTTCAGCTCGACTTGCGAGTGGACCGCACCTTCGCGCTCGGCAGCGAAACGAACCTCGAGCTGTATTTGGACGCACTCAACGTGACGTTCAGGCACAACCAGGAAGAGCTCGCGTATTCGAGCGATTTTACCCAGATGGGCAGCGTGCAAGGCTTGCCCACGCTGGCGATCATCGGAGTCACGCTGCAGCGATGAGACCCGCACCGTGGTTTGCCTTGTCGCTCACCGCTCTGGGTTGTATGCCCGAGCTCGACGACGATCCATACCTGGTCGACGGCCCTCGGCTGATCGCGGTGATCGCCGAACCGCCCGAGGTGCGCCCCCATGAGCCTGTCACGCTGACGCCAGTGGTCGTCGGTGGCCGCGCCGGCGCGCTTTCCTTCCGTTTTTGCAGCGTCGCCCGCTCGCCAGCCGATCCTCGTCCCATCTCGGAGCGTTGCTTCAGCACTCCCGGTGCGCCCCTCGAGCCAATCGAGGGTGGCGCGCGTGGCGTGGTGCCGACCGACGCCTGCGTTCGCTTTGGCCCCGACCCCAGCGGCGACGCGCGTCCCGCCGATCCCGACTCGACTGGCGGATTCTACGTGCCGATCGTGATCGAGGGGCTCGGCGAGCCATCGGCAATGCTCTTGCGCATCCATTGCACGCTGCCCGACGCGCCTGCCGACGTCGCCCGCGAGCTGGAGCAGCGCTACGCGCTCAACCAGAACCCGCCCCCCGACGGCCTGACGCTCAGCGATGCGAACGGCAACGACCGGCCGCAACTCGCACGCGGCCAGACGACCACGCTCAGAGCAAGCTGGCCCGCATCGGCGCGCGAAAGCTACGTGTGGCTCCCTGCAGACACAGCTACGATCGAAGAGCGACGCGAGGCCGTCAGCTTGAATTGGTTCACCGATGCGGCCGCGCTGGCTACTTTTGCCACCGGCCGTGGCGAGGACGACGACGCCACCTTCAGCACCAACGCGATCACTCCCGCGCCAGACGCCGACTCTGTCCGCATCTGGCTCACGCTGCGTGACAGTCGAGGCGGCTCGCTGGTCGGCCGCTGGGACTTGCCGGTCACGCCCTAACACCACCAGCAGCCACCGCAGCGCCCCGTGCTAGGGTGACCCCATGCGAATCCTGATCGCCTCCGATCTGAGCGAAGCCTCGAACGAAGCCTTGCGACAGGGCCTGGCGCTGGGCGGCGCGACGGAAGTGGCGGTGTGTCACGTGATGGCGCTGCTCGGCACCAACGCCTTTCTGCCGCAAGACTACGTGCTCGACGTCCAGCAGCAGCTGGCGCTTCAACCGAAGCTTGCCGACGCGCTGCGCGAACAAGTCGCACGCATCAAGCCCGGCGCCGAGCCGCACCTCTTCATCGACGTGGGCCGCGACTACGCGCAAATCGTGGAGCGCGCGCGCGAATGGCGTGCCGAGCTCGTGGTGGTCGGTAGCCACGGGCACACCGGCCTCAAGCATTGGCTACTCGGCAGCGTCGCCGAGCGAGTCGTGCGCCACGCCCCCTGCCCGGTTCTAGTTGCGCGCCCGTCTGCAGCAGGCGCGGTGCTGGCAGCAACCGACCTCTCCGATCCATCTCTCCCCGCGATCGAAGCAGGCGCCCGCGAAGCCGCGCGGCGCGGAACCAAGCTAGTCGTCGTGCACGCCGTGCAAACGCGCGAAGGTGACGCAGCCATGGGCCTCTTGGGCGCTCTCCCGGCACTGGACCCACCCGACGTACGCGAAAGCCGCCGAGCCCTCGCCAGCCAAATCATCAACAGCGCCCTCGCCCGCTTCGGCGCCAAAGCCGAAGTCGTGGTCGCCGACGAAGACGCCCTCACCGAAATCACGCGCCTCGCCCAATCACTACCGGCCGAGCTAGTCGTCGTCGGCACCAAAGGCCGCACCGGCCTCGCCCGCGTCGCCCTCGGCAGCGTCGCCGCCGGCGTCGTCGAACACACCCACTGCTCCGTCCTCGTCGTCCGCTCCCAAGCGCACTAACAGCGGAGGGCTGCCACCACGCAGCTAGACTCGCAGAGGGCAGTGGTGCTGCGTCGCGACTGCGCAGCAGTTACCGGAGCCAACGCGACCGTCGCACGCCAGACGACGGGTGACAGCGATGCCCAAGCTCGAAGCTGGGGTTTTCGTTCGCAGAGTTCACTACGTGCACGTATCCAATAGCGCCGCGACCGCTCGCGCCACCCAACACGCAACCTATTGATTTAATTGAAAACCAAGCGCAGCGCCGATTATTCACCGAGCGGCTTGTTGGATACGTACACGTAGTGATTCTCGAGTCGTGAAAGGGGACGCAGCGCGATGGAGACTTTGACCAGTCTCGCGACCTCGCGATGCTGCGTCTGCGCGTGACGATGGAATTAGGCCCGCACGCCGCGCCCACGGCCGCGGATGCGGTAGACGAAGGCGAGCACTTCGGCGACGGCGGCGAAGAAATCGGCGGGAATCGTGCGACCGACTCGCACCTTT
>JBEHXA010000447.1:0-6503 GCA_048498935.1 Myxococcota bacterium | reverse complement strand
TGCAGGTGCCTCTGGCTCAGCCGGCACATCGAGCACCGGTGGCACCCCGAGCACCGGTGGAACGAGGGGCGCGGCTGGTGCCGCCGGTTTAGGCAGCTCGACCGCAGGTGCGGCAGGCACGATGGGAGCCGCAGGCGCACCCACCGAAGACGCACCCGGCAGCCCCGTTTCGTATCAGCCCAGCACCGAGATCATTCTGAATCCGGAGCGCGGCTTCTTCACGACCACGAACCTCGCGACGGTACGGAACTTGAGCAACGTGCGCACTCAGGGCAAGACGCTCGTGTTCGCTGCGGTCGCGCTCGACTCGTACCTCGGTGCCAACCACGCGCAAGATCTCCCGCAAGAATTGCTCGACGACGTGCAAGCCGGCTTCGATGCGGTGCGTACCGCTGGTATCAAAGCGATCGTGCGCTTTCGCTACGACAACGGTGAGGGCTATCCCGGTGGTGCGAACGATGCGCCCGAGAGCTGGATGGTCAAGCACATTCAGCAAGTCGCGCCCGTCTTGAAAAAGAACGAAGACGTGCTCTTCGTGCTCCATGCCGGTTTCATCGGTGCGTGGGGTGAGTGGCACACGTCGCAGAACTTCAGTGACGGGCCGCAAAGCAAAGACGCGCGCAAGCGCATCGTCGATGCCTTGCTGGCTGCGACACCCGCATCACGCCGCATCACCCTTCGCTACCCTGCCTACAAGCGCATGTCCTTCGGTACCGCTGCGACGACCGAAGCTCAATTGCTGGCAGCAGGGGACGTGAGCCGCGCCGGCCACCTCAACGACTGCTTCGTTTCATCGAGCGACGACGTCGGCACCTACCAGTACGAACCGATGGATCAGCTCAAGGCCTATTTGGCCGAGGACACGAAATACACTCCCATCGGCGGTGAAACCTGCGCCGTCGACGCCCGCAACGCCTGCGCCGTCACCACCGCAGAAATGCAGCGCTTCCACTGGACGTTCATCAACGACGACTACCACCCCGACGTGCTCGCTCGTTGGGACACCGAAGGCTGCCGTCCCGACATCGAGCGCAAGCTCGGGTACCGCATCGCTCTCGACTCCGGCACCTTGCCCAGCACTGCGCGCCCCGGCGGCTCCTTCACGCTCGATCTCAAGCTCGTGAGCGGCGGCTGGGCCGCTCTCACCAACCCGCGCCCGGTGTTCTTGGTGCTGGAGGGACAAGGCGAGCGGCTCACGGCCGAGCTGCCCGTCGACCCACGAACCTGGCTACCCGGCGACGTCGAGCTCCGTGCGCACCTGCGCTTGCCCGCCAATGTCGCGCCCGGCCAATACAGGCTCGCCCTCTGGCTACCCGATGCCGCGACTGCGCTGCGCGATCGCCCTGCGTACTCCGTTCAGCTCGCCAACGAAGGTGTTTGGAACGAAACCCTCGGTGACAACACGCTCGGGCAGCTCACGCTTTCAGCAGACGCGGCCGGGGATGCCGATCCGACGGCTGCCGCGTTCAGCGTCATTCCGTAACCAGCATGGCCGCAGGCTATGCCGTCACAGCGCGATGGCGCCGACGTAGACGGCAAGGGCGACCGCCGCGATACCGAGGCCGGAGATCGTGAACGACACCCGAAGGATCAAGCGCTTGCGGGCATCACTGACGCGCGGCACCACGAGCAGGTGCCCGATCGCCGAGTCGACGACCGCCAAAGCTAGAATGCCGAGGCCAATGAGTTGATGTTGCGGCACGGCTCCGAGCATCACCCGAGCGAGCGCGAAAGGCCACCTTAGAGGTTAGCCACCTCGGCGCTTGGACAGGAATCGCTCGATGCTGGCGAGCTCGTCGTCGAGCGCGGCGCGAAACGCCCGGGTGGTTGGCGCTTTCCCGGCGACGTAGCCGGTGTCGGCGGTGAGCCGTTCGTTCTCGAAAGTCAGGTTGGCCCAGCCGATCACGTGTGAGCGCCAGAGGAGCGGTAGAGCGTAGTAGCCGAGCTTGCGCTTGGATTTGGGGGTGTAGGCCTCGAAGCGATACGCCCAGCCCCACAGCAGCTCGAAGCGCCGTCGATCCCATACCACCGGATCGAAAGGCGCGAGTAACCGAACCCGATCGGGCGACTCGCCCCACTTGCGGTCGGCGGTGCTCGGCGCTTCACCCGCTGGCCAGAACCAATCGGTGCCTGCCGCATGCGCGCCGTGCAAGCGCTCTCGCGCGCGCAGCGTGGCGCTCTTCAGCTCGGCTCGCCATTGCGGGGCGCCGTAGCGGAGGCGCGCGATCACTTGAGTCAGGCTGGCGGCCGGTAGCGGCGCGTACTTGCCGACCACGACGTCGATGAGCGCGTCGAGGGTCGCTGCCGGGTCGGTGACGAGCGCTACCGTGCTGGGCTTCGGTGAAGCATAAATACGAATCCCCGCCTCGCGCCGAACTACCCGCAATAATCCGCGGTAATGGAGCGCATCGAGCAAGCGCGTCGTTGCATTCGAAGCCCCTCCCCAATAGTTCGTCTCCGTCCCGCCCCCAAAGTGCCGCTCCACTTCGCGCGGGTGAACTGCGCCGCGCTGCTCCACGAAGGAGAGCAGCTCCTTTGCCATGCGTGCGCGGGCTTTGGAGAGCGGCTCGAGCCCACCACGCGGATGCATCAACGCCCGAAACTCAGGCGCCAAGAACCCGTAGTTAATGAAAAAGTCTTCCTCAATCCCGAGCTTCTCGTAAAACCGCTCGAGGTCACCCGCGCGGTACCCCTTCACCCGCTGTCGCAAAATCAAATCCTGCGCCCGCGCCGGGGCACGAATCGGATCCGCCTGCACGAACCCCAACCGTCGCATCGCGCGAGCCAAGGTCGTCGGCTCGAACAAGCTCCGCCGGATCGCAAACCCCCGAAGCTCCGCCAGCGAAACGCGCATCGCTCCCAGTGTAGGCCTTCATGAGGACCGAGCACGGCCATTCGCACCACGCCGACGAGTCGCGCTCCCGCCGAACGCGAGGGGGCCAACCGTCAGCGAAGCCCGGTGCTGCGGGTCCGCGTTCGGCAGCATTGAGCCGGCTGCCGTTTGGCGCTAGGGTATCCGCCAAATGGCAGGTGCGGCGGAAGTCCGAGTAACCGACCTCCTCGGGGGTAGGCGGGTGCTGGGTCGGGTTGCCGAGGCAGGCGACTTACTGCGGGTCGTGCGCGACGGTTTGCCGTACGCCTCGTTCGAGGCGTTGACTCATCAGCTCGGTCTCGAGCCCGATGCGGTCGGCGCGGTGGTCGGGATTGCACCGCGCACCCTGGCGAGACGTAAGCACGAGCGCCTGCTTTCACCCATCGAGTCCGATCGGCTATACCGGTTGGCCTACGTCACTCACGTAGCCGCGGCGGTTTTCGGAGGCGTCGCGGCGGCGCGCCGTTGGTTGGGCCGCGCAAACCGCTCCCTCGGGGGTGCCGTTCCCATGACTCTGCTGGACACCGACATCGGCTGCCGGCGAGTCGAAGAGGTACTGTTCCGAGTCAACTACGGCATGTACGCGTAGTGCGAATCTATCGGCTCTGTAGGCGGCCCTTCTCGCGCCAGCCGCTGGATGGGCGTGGTGGGCTCTTTGCGCCTGGCCGCTGGCACACTCCACGCCGCCTCGTCTGCTATGCATCCGACTCGTTGGCGCTCGCCAGTCTCGAAGTCTTCGTGCATTGCGACCCGGATCTCCTTCCGACCGATCTGGTCGCGGTAGAGATCGACTTCCCCGCACGCACCAAGGTCGACGAATTCCGGGCCGACGACCTGCCTCGCGCTTGGCGGCGCTATCCAGCCCCCGTGTCGCTCCAGCGCTTGGGCAACATCTGGCTCGATCGTGGCTCCGCCTGCATCCTGCGCGTCCCCTCCGCGCTCGTGCCGTCGGAAAGCAACTTCCTGATAAACCCCGCGCACCCCGATATCCGAAAGCTGCGCGTCCTCCGCAAGGCCCCATTCCGGTTCGACACGCGCTTGAAAGCTCGATAGATCACGGGGCTGCCACTCCGCAGCTGCTCTTTGCAGAAACTGCCTTACCGGCGCTCGGTCTCGCCGGGCCCAGGCACCGAGCTGCAACGAGGAGCGATTGCTGCCCGGCGTGAGTCACGGCACTCGGTTCGGCGCAAGATGTTCGGGGTTCGACCCACGCTCGAATGCGCGGTAAAGAGCCTACAAGAATAGCGGTAGCAGGATGAAGGCCGTCATCTTCGATTGTGATGGGACTTTGGTGGACAGCGAGGTGCTGACCAACGAGCTCCTGGTCGAGGCGATCGCGGAGCACGGCTTGGTCATTTCGGTAGCGGAGGCCGTGGCCGCGTTCCGCGGAGGAAAGATGGCCGATTGCGTGGCGGTGCTCGAGAGCAGGCTCGGCCGGGCTCTGCCGGCGGACTTCGTGCCTCGCTTCCGCGAGAGTATGGCGGTCGCGTTTAGAGAGCGTCTTCGCGCCGTCGATGGTGCTCTCGAGCTCGTGCGCTCACTTCGTCAGCCGTTCTGTGTGGCATCGAGCGGCCCGCGCCAAAAGATCGAGCTGTCGCTGTCCTTGACCGGGCTGCTGCCGTTCTTCAAAAACTCGATTTTCAGTAGCTACGAGGTCGGAGTTTGGAAGCCGGATCCCGGCCTTTTCATTCACGCCGCGTCCAAAATGGGGTTCGAGCCGCACGCCTGCGTCGTGGTCGAGGACAGCCTCCCCGGCATCCAAGCCGGCATCGCCGCCGGGATGCAGGTGTTCGCTTTTCAGCCACACGGACCCGACCCGCGGATCCCCAGTAACGTCCGCATCATCGAGCACCTTTCCGAGCTGACCCACCACCTCTCGAGCGAGTAGTGGGCCGCGAGCACCAGCGGACGAGACACGGTCGAGGTCTCCTCACCCAGTTCGACGTAGGATTTCTACCTCTTTGACGAGCTTGGCGCCGAGTCGGTCTGCTTCCACCTCGAGATCGTAGGCGGTCTGCAAGTTGAGCCAGAAGCGCGCCGAGTCGCGAAAAAAACGACCGAGGCGAAGCGCTGTATCGGCCGTGATGGCGCGCTTGCCGAGCACAATCTCATTGATCCTGCGGGCCGGCACCCGCAAACCCTTCGCGAGTCGGGCGGGCTTGGCAGCCACGATACGTGCCGATAGGGGCTGCTACCTCTTGTTGGATACCTGCACGTAGTGATTCCGGATTCTCGAGAACCCGCATGGCGCGCACTTCCCCCGGCCGCGCGCAGCGCCCGCTGCGGGCGCGAGCACGGCTTTGGGGGAAGTCGGCGGCGCGGAGCGGGCCGTAGGCCTGCGAGCACCGACGGATGGGGGCAGCCCCGCTACTCGAACTCCATGCGCCAGCGCACGTCGGCACCCAGATTGCCGAGTGACGAGGACGAAATGTCGTTCACGTTGTCGTACGATCCCTCCACGCTGACGCGCGGTGAGAGCTGCCACTCGACGTTGGAGCGAATTTCGCGGGACTCCGCGACGCCGCTCGTCACGTTGGCGCGGATCCTTTCCGCCAAGCGCTTGCCGATCGTGATGGTCGGTTCGGTGCGGCCCGTTCGAGAAGAGTAGGCGCTGCCGAAGCGGAGCTCGTCGATGATCGGCACCGCGTCGGTCACCGCGCGATCAGCGCCCGTCAACGTACCCAACGCTTCCAGGGCGACCGATTCGCCGACGCTGGCGGATTGGGCTTGGTCGAGCTCGGCGCGCGTGAGGCCGACCGTGATGAGCAGGAAGATGTCGTCTTGGGCGAGCGCGGGGTCGCTGGTCAGATCGATCTTGAGTTTGTCGGCGTCGCCGTGCGCGTGCATCGTGATGCGGAAGCGACCGCCGTGCGCCACGCTCGTGCTGCCTCCGGCGGAAGTGGCGCTGCTGCCCGCGCTGGTGCCGGCGCCAGGGGCGCTCGCGGTCGAAGCGGTGTTGTAGCGGCGGTATTCGGTGACCGCCGTCACGTCCACGCGCGGCGCGATGCGGGTCACGTCGTCAAAGCGCACGTGCCCGTCTTTGATCTCGAACTCGCTGCGCCGCAGCTTGATGCGTCCGCCGGGCTTGAGGTTGACCTCACCGCGCAAGCCGTAGCGCGCGTTGGTGCCGGACAGCTCGAGCCCCTGTTCGTCCAGCAGCAGCTCCGCTTCTACCAAGTTGTTCTGCAGCTTGAGCGGCCGCTCGCTGAGCACGCGGATGTCGAGATCCACTGCGTCGTCGTTCGGGTCGTACGCCTCGAATTCGCTGCGTTTGCCGCGCTGCGCGAGCGTCGAGATGTCGGCGGTCATGGTGACGGGGCGCCGGTACTCGAAGCTCTTGAGCGTGACGTTGCCGGACAGGCGCGGCAGCTTGCGCTCGGTGCCGTCACTGTTGCCTCCCTGAAAGGTGGCGACCAGGTCGGCGTCGGCGGTGCCTCGAATCCCGCTGTTACCCGGGATTGCCAGGTTGCGCGCCGTGATCGAAACGTTCGCGCCGCCGAGCTCGAAGCCGTGCAGCGGTGCTCCGCCTTTGAGCTGCACCGTGCCTGCTCCGATGCGCGCGTTGCCACGCACGATGTTGAGCTCGCTGCCGTTCAGGCTCACAGCCAGATCGATGTCGCTGATCGGTGTG
>JBEHXA010000446.1:0-6515 GCA_048498935.1 Myxococcota bacterium | reverse complement strand
GCGCCGCCGCGCGCGTCGCCGTCGAGCTTGGTCAGCACGGTGCCGCTGATGCCGACCCGCTCGTTGAACGACTTGGCCGTTTTTACCGCGTCCTGACCGATCATGGAGTCGATCACGAGCAGGATATTGTCGGGCGAGACGGCGCCCTTGATCGCGCCGAGCTCTTCCATCAGCGGCTCGTCGATCGCGAGGCGACCGGCGGTGTCGTAGATGATGACGTCGGACTTGTGCTTCTTGGCTTCGTCCTTGGCGGCTTCGCAGATGGCCAGCGGCGCGGCGCCCGGGATGTTGAAGACCGGCACCTCGATCTGTTCGCCGAGCACCATCAGCTGGTCGACGGCCGCCGGGCGCTGCATGTCGGCGGCGACCAGCAGCGGGCGCTTGCCCTGCTTCTTGAGCCAGCGCGCCAGCTTGGCGGCGGTGGTCGTCTTACCGGAGCCCTGCAGACCGACCATCATGATGCCGGTGGTGCCCCCGTCCGCGAACGTCACCGGCTCGCCGTCGTGATGCATCATGCTCACGAGCTCGTCGTGGCAGATCTTGACGAACTGCTCGCCCGCGCTGACCTTGTGCGTCTCGCCCTGGTGCCGCACGCGCGTCTGAACGGTCGCGCCGAGCGACTTCTCTTTCACCGCCTCGAGGAAGCGGCGCACGACGCCCAGCTCCACGTCGGCTTCGAGCAGCGACACGCGCACTTCTTTGAGCGCAGCGTCGATGTTCTTTTCGTTCAGCTCGGTGAGCCCGGCGAGACGGTTTTGCGCCTCGCGAAATCCTTTTGCTAGTGCCTCGAACACGGCGGGCCGGGTCTTAGCACAAGCCCGCTACCGCTTGCGCCAGCGCGGTCAAAACGCCTCGCCGGGACGGGTTTGTGGCGCTGTGCGGCCCAGTTTTGGCCCCTAGGGACGGCCGCGGCCGGGCACGTGGGATGCAAGCCGGTGCGGGCAGAGGAGACACCATGCATACCTTCGGCAAGACTTTCGTGGGCATTCTGGCGGTGAGCTTGAGCTGGGCGTGCAGCAAGACGCCCGACCGCCAAGCGGAGACGGGCGCCAGCGCGATGTCGGACGGCATGTCCCCCGCCTCGCGCACTCGCTCGGCTGCCGAGCAGATCGCCGAGTCGCGCTGTGCGCGGGAACGCCAATGCGGCAACGTGGGCAGCGACAAGACCTACACCTCGACCCAGGACTGCATGTCGCGCATTCAGAGCGACTGGAAGGACGACCTGAACTCGCGGCAGTGCCCCGGCGGCATCAACCAAACCGAGCTGAGCGAGTGCTTGCAGGAGATCCGCAGCGAGGCCTGCGAGAACCCGTTCGACACGCTGGCGCGCCTGACCGAGTGCACGTCCGGGCAGATCTGTATCGAGCAGCCGTAACCCAGCTGGCTACGGCCTAGAGCTTGTAGCGGCGGCGCAGAGCCGCTTCGCGATCGGTGCAGCCGGCGACCTGGTCCTTGGCTGCACCGAGCTTTTGTTGCGCCGACCCGAGCAGCTTTGCCGCCTCGGCTCCCTGCCCTTCCACTAGCTTGAGCTTGGCGGCTTCGGTCAACGCGACTGCCTCGACGTGCTCACGGTACGCCGCAACGCAAATGTCGCGCGCCGCGCACACCTCGGCGCCGCGGCAGTCGAGCCTGCCCAAGCCTTCGAGCGCAGCCGCCTTGGCCGCGTTCGGCGCTTGGCGCACCACCTCGATCGCGCGCGCCACCTGCGCAGCGCTCTGCTGCTCGGCGGCCTCGCGGCTCGCCCCGCAGCTCGCCGTGGCGCTCAGTAAGAGCGCGAGCCCGAGCGCCTTCACTCGGCTTGCTTGGGGGGCGGACCCATCTGGATCCGTTCGCCGATGTACGAGCCGATCAGCGTGAAGACCACGCCCAAGAACGACATCAACGCGTACATGAACGCCGGCATCGTCTTCACGGTCTGCTGAGCGTGCAGCAGGAACGCCGTCGGCAACGCGACCAAGAACACCGCTACCATCGGCTCGATGAACGTGCGACCGGGCGAGACGAGCCCGATCAGCATGCCGCCCAAGAACCAAACCGGAATGGCCACGGTCATGCCAGCCGAGCCTTCGAAGTCGAACAGCGGCACCACCATCGGTAGGCCCATGACCAGCGCCGCGGTCATCACGGTGATGATGCCGATCGAAACGCCGAACCAGGGCAGGCTGAAGCCCTCCTGCTGATAGCGCCGCTCGAGCTCCTCCTGCCGGGTGAGCGTGCGCTTCAAGTCTTCGATCTTCGCGCCGCACGAAACGCAGCGATTGTTCGCGAGCGGTGCGGTGTTCGAGAAGCCGCACGACGGGCAGATGATCTTCTTGCTTACGACGGCCATGGCGACCTCCTAGGCTAATCCAGTTCCGTTCCCAAAGTTCAGCCAGATTCGGAATTCTCCTTGCGCTTCCATAAGTTAGCTGTGGCTAAAGCGGCCCGCGCTCGGGTCTTGCCGGAACAAAGCGAAAGAGACAGTGTCGCATGGCCATGTCCGAAGAGCGCCCGAGCCCCGTCGACCCGGGGGACGAACCGGCCGACGCCGAGCTCGAGGCCCTGCCGCCTCCGCGCCGCCCGTGGCGCAAGCTCACGCTCGCGGTCATGGCCGTCACGCTCGTCGGCTCGCTCGGGCTGCTCGTGGCGCTCGCCGGGGAGCTCGCCTTCTCCTTCAAGGGCGGCGGGCCGCGCGCGGTGGGCGAGCTGGCCGCCTACGCGCCGCAAGCCACCGACGCCAACACTTGGGTGCAAGGTGAAGGCGAGCTCGATCGCGACGGAGCGATTGCCTACCGTCGTCCGCTCGAGAGCGATTCATATCGCCTGGCGCGCGTGAACGGCGCAGAGCGCCTCTGGGTGCAGGTGCGCGTGCCGTGGGACGACGATGACCCCGAGCACAAGCGCTTCGTGGCGCCCACGTCGTTCGTCGGCCGCCTGGTGCCGCTCGGTCATGGCGGCTTGCGTTTGTCGCAGCTCGGCAGCGCAGTCGCGGAGGCTGGTCGTCCCGCGTTGCCCGGTGACGCCTGGCTACTGATCGACGGCGAGGCGCCGTCGACCACGCGCTGGACGCTCGGGCTCGGCGCGCTCTTGCTGGCATTCGCCGGCTTCAACCTGCTCGGCCTCGTGCGCCTCTTGCGCCCCGCCACGGATTGAAACAAGAGCCTCTGGCATGGGCCGAGGCCGTCAGCAGAAAAAAAACCGACCGAGCGCGAACAGCGCCGCGGTGGTCGTGGTCGGCGCGGGCGTGATGGGCTGTGCGGCGGCCTACGAGCTCGCCGGCCGCGGCGTGCGGGTCACGGTGCTCGAGCGCTCGGTGCCGGGAGCAGAGGCGTCTAGCGCAGCCGCCGGCATCTTGGGCGCGCAGGTCGAGAGCCATCACCCTGGCCCGCTCGCCGAGCTCGGGCTGCTGAGCCGGGAGCGCTACCCGAAGCTCGTCGCTGAGCTCGAAGCGATCTCGGGCATCGCGGTGGGCTACCGACGCGCCGGCGTGCTGAAGGTGAGCTTCGAAGCGCAAGGCGGCGCCAAGCTGGAGCGTGAGCTCGCCTGGCAGCGCAAGGCAAAGCTGCCCCTCGCGCGGCTAACGCGAGCGAGCCTCGCGGCGCGCGAGCCGGCGCTCTCGAAGGAGCTGAGCGGCGGCGTGCTGTTCGAGGCCGACGCGCTGATCGATCCTCGCGCGCTCTTGTCTGCGCTGCGCATCGCCGCCGAGAAGCGTGGCGCGACGTTCCGCAGCGGCTCGTTCGTGCGCGGCGTCGTCGAGCGCGACGGGCGCGCCAGCGGCGTGGAGCTCGACGACGGCAGCGTGGTCGAAGGCAGCCACGTGGTGCTCGCGGCCGGGAGCTGGACCAGCTTGCTGGGTCAGCGCGCAGGCGGGCCGCGCGTGGTGCCGGCGCGCGGCCAGATCGTGGAGCTCAAGACGAGCGTGCCGCTGCTGTCGTCGGTCGTGTTCGGGCCCGAGTGCTACTTGGTGCCGCGCGCCGACGGGCGCTTGCTGATTGGCTCGACCCTCGAGTTCGTGGGCTTTCGGCGCGAGGTGACGGCGGGCGCGGTGCACCGGTTGCTCGGCGCGGCGCTTCGCCTCGTGCCGCAGCTGGCTGAAGCCGAGCTGAGCGGCAGCTGGTCGAGCTTCCGCCCCTTCACGGCCGACGAGCTGCCGCTGCTCGGTCCGAGTCGATTGCCCGGGTTGATTCTGATGAGCGGGCACTACCGAAACGGCATCCTGCTGGCGCCAATTTCGGCGCAAATCGTGGTGGCGTGTGTGCTCGGCGAACGCCCCCCGCTCGACCTCACGCCGTTCGCGCCCGAGCGCCGTGCTACGGGTGCAGGGTGACCTCCCGCCACTACGACGTGATCGTGCTCGGCAGGTCGATCTCCGCGCTGGCATGCGCGGCGGTGCTGGCGCGGCGTGACTTTCGGGTGTTGCTGCTCGGCCAAGCGCAACGCGGCCAGCTGTATGGCTACGATCAACGCGTGCTGGCGCGCCGGCCCTTCACGTTCCTGGCGGGGTCGTCGCCGGTGTTCCGTCGCATTCTGCACGAGCTCGCGCAGAGCCAGCAGTTTCGTCGCCGCATGCAGCCGCTCGATCCGATGTTCGGTTGGCTCGCGTCGGGTCGAAGGCTCGAGGTTCCGCCCGACATGGACCTGTTCGTGCGCGAAATCGAGCGCGAATTTCCCGAAGTGCGGCAGCTGGTCGACGAGCTTTACACGACCATCGCGCAGGTGAACGCGGTCGCGGATCTGGCGTTCGAGAAGGACGCGGTGTGGCCGCCCGGCTCGCTCTGGGAGCGCTTCGAGACCAGCCGCGTCTCCGCCACGCTGCCGTACGTGAAGGCGGATCGGAACGCCGATCTGCTCGCCAAGTTCCCGAGCGGGCATCCTTTCCGTGAGCTGCTGAACTTGCCCGCGGCGTTCGCGACGCACCTCGCGGTGCCGAGCGATCGCTTGCCGCCGCTGGCGCTAGCGCGCTTGCACGGCGCGTGGACGCGCGGCGTGTCGGCGCTCGCACAGGGCGAGCGCGAGCTGTGCGACTTCTTGATCGAGCGCATCGAAGCGCACGGCGGCATCATCGCGCTCGATCGGCGCGCCAGCTCGATTGTGGTGCGACGCGGCACGGCAGTGGGCGTGATGGAGGACGGCGACGGCGAGATCACCGGTTGCTCGGCGGTCGTCTCCGATCAGTCGGGCGAAGCAGTCGCGGAGCTGTCGGGCGGCGAAGGCGTGACCAAACACGCCAAGAACGACTGGCCGCAGCTGCGCGCCGAAGGCTCGCGTTTCGTGGTGAGCCTGCGCGTTGCCGCGCACGGGCTGCCGGAGCTCTTGCCGGTGGAGTCGTTCGTGGTGCCGGAGCGTTACGCTCGGCGCGATCCGCGCTGCCCGGCCTTGCGGCTATCGCGGCTCTCGCCCGGCGCGCTCGACGAAAACGACGCCGATCCGAGCGGCACGCTGCTGGTCGCAGAGGCACTGCTGCCCGCGCGCGGCGCGCTCACGCTGCTCGAAGCGCGCGACGCCGTGCTCGCTACGCTGCGCGAGCATCTGCCGTTCCTGGAGGCCGGGCTCTCGCTCGTGGACTCACCGCACGACGGACTACCGCTCTGGGACTTTCGGTCGGGCTCGCGCCGCGAGGTGGAGCGGGCGCACGTGCAAGGCGCTAGCGCCGGCACCGAGCCGATGGAGCGACTGTGGACGAGCGAACCGAGCGGCTACCTCGACCTGGCGGGCGAGCCGGTGCGTGGTCCGGTCCCAGGCACGTACCTGGTAGGGAAGACGGTGCTGCCCGGTCTCGGTCAAGAGGGCGAGCTCATCGCCGCCTGGAGCGTGGCGCGAGTCATCACGGGTAAAGATCGCCAGCGACAGCGCATACGCCGCCAAATGTGGAGCAAGATCGAGACGACGTGACACGCCCTTTGCAAAGCGAGCCAGCGCTGTGCGCGTAGTCGCCGGTCGCCTCCGCGGTCGCGCGCTCAAGGCGCCGCCTGGCGATCGCACGCGCCCGACCGGCGCGCGCGTGAAGGAGGCGTTGTTCTCGATCCTGGCCGACGTGCAGGGCCTCAGCGTGCTCGACCTGTACGCGGGCAGCGGCGCGCTCGGCATCGAAGCCCTGTCGCGCGGCGCTGTGCGCGCGGTGTTCGTGGAAGAAGCGCGCCCGGCGCTCGCTTGTCTGCGCGAGAACCTGATCTCGCTCGGCCTTTCGAGCGAGGCACAGGTGATCGCGAGCCGGGTGCAGGTCGCCCACTCGGTGCTGAGTCGGCACGGCCCCTACGACCTCGTGCTCTGCGATCCTCCTTGGCGGGATTTCCAGAGCGCCCTGGTCGAGCTCGAAACGCTCGCTCGCTCCGGCCTCATCGCCCCCGAAGGCCGCATCGCCCTCGAACACTCCGCCAAAGACCCACTCGCGCTCCCCTCCACCTCCACCCTCCTCATCCACGACACCCGTACGTGGGGCGATACGGCCATCACCTTCCTCACGACCGAAGGCTCGAAGCTCTAAACTCACCGCGGTTGGGGCTGGGGCCCCAACAGCCAACGAGACCGAGCGATAC